>JBAXCC010000122.1:0-10782 GCA_037141675.1 bacterium
TCCCGGATCAAGGAGGAGATCGCAGACGGAAATACGTATCAGGTCAATTATACGTATGATTGCCATATCCAGACCCCGCTCGCACCTCTGGAACTCTATGAAATGCTCCGCCCGCACCAGACAACCCCGTACACGGCGTTCATTGAAAACAGGTATGAGAGCATCCTCTCGTTCTCGCCCGAACTCTTCTTTGAACTCGAAGGCACAACCATCCGTGCAAAGCCGATGAAGGGAACAGCCAGGCGCGGAAAAGATTCTGCTGAAGATGAAACCAATCGCCAGTTCTTGCAGGATGATGCGAAGAACCGGTCTGAAAATGTGATGATTGTCGATCTGCTGCGCAATGACCTGGGCAAGGTGGCGATCCCGGGGAGCGTGACTGTCAAAAATCTCTTCGAAGTCGAGACCCACAAAACCGTCCACCAGATGACCTCGGAAATCGTGGCTACCCTCAAAGAGAAAACATCCCTCTGGGAAATCTTCATTGCCCTCTTCCCTTGCGGTTCCGTGACTGGCGCACCCAAGCGGAGCACGATGCAGATCATCGACTCGCTTGAACGCGGTCCACGCGGCGTCTACTGCGGCGCCATTGGCTTTCTTCAACCTGGCCATGCAACCTTCAGCGTGCCGATCCGCATCCTGCAGCGGACGCGCGAGGAAACAGCCTATCGCTATCGTGTCGGCAGTGGCATTGTCTGGGACTCCGATATCCAAGAGGAATGGCTGGAGACACAAACCAAGACCGCCTTTCTCCAAGGCGATTTCCAGATTCTTGAAACGATCCGCATCCATGACGGAAAGCTTCTTTATGGAACTGAACATTTCGCGCGCATGGAACAGTCTGCAAAAGCACTCGGATTCGTTTATCAGCAGCCTTCTCTGACTCATCTCCCGAAAGGCGACGCCATCCTGCGCCTGTTGCTCTCACGGGATGGCACGCTAACCACGGAAACGCATCCGTATGACGAGATTAAATCCACCCGCATCCAGATTGCCACGACTCGGACCACGAGCTTTGATCCGATGCTTCAGCACAAGACCACCTACCGTCCGTGGTACACAGCCACCCTTGAAAAAATCAGGCAGGGATTGGTTTTTGATGAAATTTTTGTGAATGAGCATGGAACACTCACTGAAGGCGCACGGAGCAATCTTTTCGTGCAACTCAAGGGCATCCTCTATACGCCACCGCTGGCGTGTGGACTGCTCAACGGAATCTTGCGCCAAAAGATGCTTGATGAAGGCACGTGCGTCGAGCGAAACCTTTTCATCGACGATCTCCAAAGCGCCGAACACATCTTCTGCGGCAACTCCGTCCGCGGCCTTGTCGAAGTCCAATTCTAATCGCCGTCGCGTGTAAGCCACTTGTCCCCAGTCGCCCAATGTGCTATATTTTGAACTTAAAGTGAAAATGAATTTCATGAAAAGCAGGCCATAGCGCCTTACACCATTGGAGGTCCGAGTGATGACGATTAAACGAATGAGAGTACACCTGTTTTCCCTCACAACAGCTCTGCTGGTCTTTGGTGTTACACAGGCTTGCCTGTGTGTGGAGGCAGCGGAGAAGACCAATTTGATTTCCGTTTCTGGCAACAGTTGGATCGTCAATCCGACGCCTGGCAACACGGATTCCATCTCTCATGGCGGCCGCATGAAATGGACAAACCCAGCAAGCATCATCCGGACCTACTTCAAAACGACACAGGCGGGTGTACTATCGCTCGCCGTGCGTGTAAAGGCGGATCAGGGCATAGCGAAAATCCGTTTTACCTTTGATGGGAAATCAAAAGAAATGGCCATATCCAACACAGACTTTGCAACGATTCCAGTCATCGCTGTCGCACATACCAAGCCAGGCTATCATTACCTGGAGATGCAAGGAGTCTCAAAGCAGGGAGGATCATTTCCTGAGGTCAGCGATATTGTGGTCATCAGCGATACGACGAATGAACTGTACTATGTGAAAGATGAATTTTACTGGGGCAGACGCGGACCCTCTGTACATCTAAACCTGATCCCCCCGAAGGATGTCGGAGAGGTTCTCTATTCCTACAGCGAGATCACAGTCCCTGAAGGCAGCAATGTTCCAGGCTCCTACTACATGGCCAACGGGTTCAGCGGCGGCTATTTTGGCATGCAGTCGAAGTCCCCCACAGAAGGATGGTTTCTTTTTTCGGTCTGGAGCCCCTATCATACCAACAACCCCAAAGATATCCCTGAAGAGTTCAGGGTTAAACTATTGAAGAAAGGCGCAGATGTGCATGGCGGCGAATTTGGAGGCGAAGGTTCAGGCGGACAATCCTATCGAAAATATTTATGGAAAGCGGGCGTCGCCTATAAGTTTCTTCTCAAGGGAGAACCCGCTGGTACAAACGCCACCGACTACACCGCATGGATATTTGCACCTGAAGTCGGAACGTGGGAACTCATGGCCAGTTTCAGGCAACCCAAGACAGCCACCCACTTGAAACATCTCCACTCGTTCCTTGAAAACTTTTATCCTGATACTGGCTATTTAAGCCGCGGTGCCTACTACTCGAATCAATGGGTCTACAGCACAGATCACCCATGGAGAGAGATCACAGAGTTTCAATTCTCCGTTGACGCGACCGGCCATAAGAAATCTCGCCTTGATTTCACCGGCGGTGCGGAGGGAAGTCGATTCTTCTTGAGAAACTGCGGCTTCTTTGATTCCGATGTGAAACCCGGCACCCGCTTCACCCGGAAACCGACGGGCAAACCCCCGGTGATCGACTTCTCAAAACTTCCGTAAAACAGCAAGCCGGCTTGCCTATAACTTCCCTTTTTTAGCATCCGAAAAACGCGAAAAATATCAATCCGTGTTTATCTGTGTTCATCCGTGGTTAGAAACTCTGTGAGCTCTGCCTGTCCGCCGTAGCCTTGGCGTAGGCGGATATTCCAAAATTCCATTATTCCGCGGTTACCCGCTCGTTTATCCCCGCTTGGCGGGTAGCGGGCTTACTTCACGCTGATATTATACACATGGGTTTTGGTGCGGAGAATCAGCGAGTCGCCGGTTACGGCTGGAGAGGCCATGAAACCGGACTCCAAAAGGGTTTCCCCGAGCTTCTCGAAGGTACGCCCCGCGCGGATGACTATTGTTTTGCCGGACAAGCCGAAGATATAAATTTTTTCGTTGTCATGGATGGCCGAGGCGAGACAGCTTCCGCCAAGCTGTTGCCTCCAGACGATCTTTCCTGATGCGACCTCCATGCAGTTCATGATCCCGTTGTCCGACAGCATATACAGCAATCCGTTCACCACAACCGGGGATGTAGTGAGCGGCACTTCTTTCCCGCCCATGCGCCAGACGACATGTGTCTCGGTTACATCGCCCTTGCCGTCCGGACGAATGGCCAGCATCTCCGCAGGCCCATGGCCTGTCACGGACAACACC
This sequence comes from bacterium, assembly GCA_037141675.1. Lineage (GTDB taxonomy): Bacteria > Verrucomicrobiota > Kiritimatiellia > RFP12 > UBA1067 > CAIZQW01. The sequence continues at coordinate 3,419 of JBAXCC010000122.1, forward strand.
AAACCATTTGCATAGACGGGGCTCACCGCAGGCGTATGCGTCGGACTCCGGACCCGCCAGAGTTCTTTCCCTGTGCTCGGTTCATACGCAATGATGGCACTGGAGGCAGGGCTGATCAACTGGTCTTTTCCGCCAACATTAATCACGATCGGCGTGGTAAATCCTTTGCGCATATCACCGTCCCTCTTCGGCTGGCCCTTCTCATCCAGATCATTAAACTTGATCATGCGGTCGCTCTTCCAGACCGTCTTACCGGTGGCTTTGTCCAAGGCGATCAGATATTGCACGTCCACGCCATCCATGGTCAGGATAATAAAATCTTTATACAGGATGGGGGACGAACCCGGTCCGCGATAATGCCGGCACTTGAGATCTTCGCGTTTCCACAGCACCTCGCCTGTTGCAGTATCCAGACAGGCCGTGCCATAGCTGCCGAAATGGACATAGACTCTGCCTTTCTCAATTACCGCAGAGGGCGATGCATAGCCATTCACAGAATTGCCGAGGGGTTCGGGCGTATCACAATGAAACAACTGTTTTTCAATAGCGATCTTGCCTGTCTTCTCATCCACACCGTACGCAAAGAAGTCATTTCCCTTCTCTGTTGCACCCGTCAACCATATTTGACCATCCTGTACCACGGGCGTCGACCAGCCTACCTGCGGGAGTGCAATTTTCCAACGGACGTTCTCTGTTTCGCTCCAGCTCAAGGGCAACTTGGCACCAGAGACCGTCCCATCGCCCTGAGGTCCGCGAAACATCGGCCACCCGTCCCCGGCAAGCCCTACCCCATTTACCACAGATAAACAAGCCAACAATCCAAACGTTTTCGTATTCATATTTATCGCGCTTATTCCGGAACAATAATGCTCTTGCCGCATTTCATGCAGTTGACGGTAATGCCAGCACCCTTCGGCGATATTGCATGATTGTGTCCGCAGAACGGGCAATCAAAAACAATGTCTCCGGGGCGTATCTCGTTCTCGGGCAGCAGATGCGGCAATATCGGAGCGACATAGACCGGCTGAGGTGGCACAAGTTCGATCTCGTCGAGCTCATCCTGCGACGAAGGGGACTCGTCCAGAGGCTCAGGATTGGGAGAGTGGACTTGTTCATGCGGAAGGCCTTCGTTCTTCCATAAAATTTCAGTCAGCGTTTCATTGATACGGAAAAAGAGAATCAGATACTCGAATGTGAGGCGGCAAACGACCAGCCCCAAGAGGACACCCAAAAAACCTGCTCCGCAAGGCCTGATCAACTCGGTCCGATCGTCTACCCCCATGGTCACAGCAAAATAGATCATCGCGACTGGCAGGCAGATCAATGCAGCAAGCCCCAGGATAGTCACAATGATATTCAGCACAATGATAATCCGCGGCATCAGCATGATGCGAAATGAAAAGTACTCAACAAGCACATTGACATCGACATTTGTTCGTGTTCCTGATGGGTTCATGATCGCCTCGCTTTCTTTGATTTTGTAATGATATCACTTCACAAGTATCCTGTCGAGTGGTGAACGCGCACGGTTTTCTATAACCTCACTGGAATATTGGAATGATGGAATGATGGAAGTTGAAACTCTTTGGAGGGGCGTCCGGCAGCCGAAGGACCGGGCGAGGGGTGGGCTTAATAATCTTTCTTGTACTCGATACCGGACAGCCTAAACTTTGCATCCATCTCGGCCTTGTCAACCGCTTTGATATAGGCCTCTTCCGGCGTAATCTGCTTCGTGAGCGCTAGACGCGTCAACTCATCACAGAAGTTCTGCATCCCGATTCTTTTACTGGTTTGAATGACCGAGGGCAACATATGTGTCTTGCCTTCACGAATCAAGGCAGCCACAGGGCTGTTGACGACGAGGACCTCGAAGGCCGCGATTCGTCCGCCAGAGATTTTACGGCACAACGTCTGCGCGACGACACCCTTCAACGAATCTGCCAACATCGACCGGATCTGATTTTGACGATTCGCGGGAAATTTATCAATCATACGTTCAACTGTTGCAGCCGCACTATTCGTATGCAATGTCGCAAAGACAACATGTCCGGTTTCCGCGGTTTCAATCGCGATTTCCATGGTTTCCAAGTCACGAATTTCGCCGACAAGCACAATGTCTGGGTCTTCACGCAAGGCCGCACGCAGGGCACGAGCGAAGCTTTGTGTATCCCGATGGACTTCGCGCTGATTCAGCGCGCACTTCATGGGAATATGCACGAATTCGATCGGATCTTCAATGGTGATAATGTGTTCTGACCGATGACGATTGATAAAGTCGATCATAGCCGAAAGTGTCGTCGATTTTCCAGAACCTGTCGGGCCCGTGACCACAATCAACCCCTTGGATAACATACAGAACTCTTTAATCACAGGAGGCAGACACAATTGTTCAAAGGTCGGGATTTTGTCAGGGATCACACGAATAACCGTACCATAGCCATTCATGTCCCTGAAGCCATTCACACGGAAACGTGCAAGCCCTTCAATGCTATAGGCGCAGTCCGTATCCTTGGTCTGTCCAAGCTCCTCAAAATTCTTTGGCGGGAGGATATCCTTCAATAAGCCCAAAACCTGATCACTGCTGACAACAGGTTCTCCTTCCAGTGGCTGGATAACACCGTGGATACGAACAATCGGCACGCGTTTTGCGTAGAGGTGCAAATCGCTTCCGCTCATGGAGACTAATTTCATCAAAAAACGATCTATTCCTGCCATAGTATAATTCCTTTACTTTAGCCTAAAAAGGACGGACCGTTTTTTACGCGATCCGTCCAAGGTTCAATCCTTTTATTGCTTGGGAAGCAACCTCGATGGTCACCACGAGGAATTACTGGTGAGGATGCTGCTTCAGATTCAGCTTCAGGAATTCTTCCTTGGTCTGATCGCCGGGTTCCTTACGTTCGCCATTCACAATTTCGCGGCCGATCACTGCATTCTTCGGCAAGCCGACATCCTTCTTCATGGTCGCCGGATCAGCAATACCCACTGAGACAAAGATAATGATTTCTGTCTGCTTCTTTTCGCGTCCCTTCCACCCGAAGAGATATTCCCCTACATACGGGATGCTGCGTAGATACGGAATGCCATTATCAACCGCCGTTTCCTTCGTGCGAGACAAACCTCCGATAACGGCTGTATAGCCATCATTCATCGTAAAGGTCGTGTTGATTCGTTTCATGTCGAGGATTGGATATCTTGGGAGGGGCGGATCGCCTGCCTTCTGATTTTCAGCCTTGATTATTTCATAATCGCCAATTTTCGAACTAATTGCCGGCTCAATCACAACTGTAATTAAACCCGTGGGGCTCACACGCGGAGTAACCTTCAGGGTGATACCATAGCTGAAGAATGATTCGCCGACAAACAATTCATTCTTGCCAGGAATCACTTGGAGTTCCGCGGTGACATCCAATTGATTCATGTCGGTGCCTGTACGAGTTGAACGGATGGTCACGTTCGGCTCCTTGATGGTCATATCAATCGTGGCCTGCTCTTCGTTCCCAATAATCACCCGTGGGTTTGAAAATGTTGTGACGCCATCCAACGACTCAAAAAGATTCATGGTGAGTTTAAAATCATCAATGCTAAGCAAACCGACATCTGAGGGCCCCCCCAGTACTCCAGTGCCGAGCCATGTATTTGCCGTGATATCATCCAGCACATCAGGCTTAAAGGTGGCCCCCCATCCTAGCTGCGTTCCAAGATTATCCCACTTCAACCCTAGCTTTTTGCTGGCTCCGGAATCAACTTCGACAAAGCGAGCTTCGATATAGACTTGGGGACGCTGCAGATCGATCTGTGCCAGTATCTTTTCACATTCATCCAACTGTTGCTGCGTTGCCGTGACGATCACTGTGTTGGCAGCAGGGAATGCAGAAACCGTCCCATTGACAGACGCGCCCAGCGGGGCGGGCCCTGTTCCGACAGGCATGGACAAGTCAAAGGCTGACTTAAAAAGCTGGGCGATATCTGCTGCGCGTGCGAAGGACAGCTTAAATGCCTTTGTGAACTTCGGAATCGCGGTTGACTTGTTTCGAATGATATAAATGTTGCTGCCAACAGGCTGCTCGACAGCCTCCAATCCGTGGGGAATCAAGATTGAATCAAGCCCTTGCTTCCAGGGAACGTTGTCCAACCGCATGCTGACGGCAACTGCATTCAGATTGGTTCCGGCAGTGATCAGATTTGCACCCGTGGTATCACGGAACGCCTTAATGACATCCTGAAGCGGCGTATTATCGAATGTCAAGTTAATCGGGGCATCAACACTAAGCACTTTTACTGGAGTTGTCGGCGATGCGGTTGCAGCCGCGGGAACAGCAAGTGCAGTTGCTTCCTTCGGTTGAGTTGCTTCAACAACCGGAACCGCTCCCTGCGCAATCAGACTTGCCGTACTCGCAAAAAAAAGACTGGCTAATACGCAGAAACAACTTGGACTCGTCATATTCATCGTTTACTCCTTCTGTTAGGGTTACTACCCTTTGTTAACCCTTTTTTACACATCCCTCATCTCGAACAAGCCTTTTTGTTCGGGATCACAACCGTACAGCTTCCAGAGGAACGAGATTCAGCTTACGCTCCTCAGGAAGCGCAATGCGCCAGGCAAATACAACACCCTGGTACGTTATAGTCATCTTCTCGCCTCCGCGATAAGACTTTCCATTAATCAAAACAATCTGCCGATTCCCAGTACTCGCGAATCCAGTCACCTGTATTGTCTTTCGGGCAGCATCCCACTCGGCAAGGGTCACCTCTCTTTTCTCCGTAGTAAGAGAAGGAATCTGAGGCTCCTTATCGCCGGTCGAATTTAGCGGCAATTCCTTCTTGATCTCGTAACCGAGCGGAAAAAACGGATCACGTCCAAAGACAGTCATCGTCAATCCGACGGTTAAACACCACAATCCCAAACCTAAAAATACTTTTTTCTCACCAGTCATCATCGTCCCACTTTCTTTTACTTTTGACCTGCGGGGCCAGACGGCAACCATTCATGCTTCACTGACCACTCAAACGTAATGACTGCCCTATGACACTCCGGTGTCTGCGGTTGTGAAAGAATAACCAAACTAGAAAGAATTGTCAACGGGTACTTCTCCTCGGTCTCCTGAACAAATGCAATAATTTGATCAAAGGAGCCACGCCCAACAAATTCGATGGGCTGGCGCGCATAAATCTGCTCGGGGACAACTGACGGCAACCGCAACAGGATGGACGGAAGTTCCTTCATGTTCTCAAGCTGAAAACCCGTCCGCCGTGCAACAGGCGTCATCAGCACTTTCGCCCCCATCCGCATCGATTGAGAGAGCTGTTCAGGCTTAAGCATCCCGGTCTTGTTCCATTCATCTAGTTCATCTCTTAATTGAGCCGTCTTTTTGACTTGTTGGTCAGCCTTCTTAATATCAGCCTTCATGGTTGCCAGTGTCGAGGCCAATACATTGACCTCCTTGGCCATCATCACATTGCGTGTACGCAAAGGCAAGATCAGGAAGACAATGACAGCTACTCCACCTAATACAGATAAGGCCGTTAACGCAAATGAATAGAGAAATGGCTTAGGAAGGTTCTTGATGGATTCAATTGATAGGCTCATTGAAACCTCCGAGGCAAGCATTCATATACAATTTCAAACAAGACGATTTCCTGTTGGTTACTCTCTCCTAAGCGGGCGGAGAAGGAAGTGACCTCTTCTTGAAAAGAAACTTTCGGTTTTCGTGCTTGGTTGACTAATGATGAGAACTCCGGACCTTGGAGTGCGTTCAAAAATCGATTCACCTCAACAGGGTTCCCGCCTGACTGAATAGACCGTCCAGCCAAACGAAGCGACACCCCGTCCATCTCATTTGTGGGGCACAGCTTTGACACATCAAGAGCCGTTTTAGGACGTACTTGAGGCCCGCTATAAGGAGGGGGCGTCTGCGTCAGGAGCTCGAGTCTGGTCAACTGTATTTGACTCGACACGCAATTGGTCAGGTTGGCCAATGTCGCCCCGACAACATACTTAGATTTGCGATAGTATCCCAGTTGTTGAAGCTGGGCGGTCAACTCTTTTTCATCGGCGCTTCCCTTCAAAACATAGACATGTTTCGTTTTCAAGTTGGCAATTTCCGCATCAAGTAGCTGTTTTTTTGACACAATCCCATTCATCTGAGACGACTCCTGCACCCATACAACAAGGGGCGCCAGAAGGCACAACACACCCAGTACAGGCACAATAAATCGCAACCGTAACTGACTCGAACTAAAACGTTCTTCCTCCAAGAGAAAATCAAAATGGAGTGAGTTTTTATCGTTCATAACGTCTCCAGAAGCGCTAATGCGGCGCCGGCTGCACAAGCGAAAAGCGATTCGACATCAGCAAGTTTTTCCGGCAACACCACGGCATCTTTCGCCAGGGGAATACCCTCAAAAGGACGACAGTATATCAATTCTTTTCCAATCATCTTTGAGAAGATGGAGTTCCAGTAGCGCGGGCCAATCAATGCGCCAGAGATAAAGAAGTTGCTTGCAGGGGCATTACGCCGCCGAGACAGGTAATCGTTCATGATCTCGACCTGCCGAATCAAGGGCTTCAGGATAGGTTCGAAGTAGGGAGAGGCGTCCATGGCATCCTCTTCCAAGAGTTGCTGAACCAGGATGGGCGTTAACTGCATCTTAGAGGACACTTCCTGTTGCACATGCGTCGAGCCCAACGGATATTCGCGGTACAGCACAGGAATCCGATTTTGAAACGCCACAAGCGTCGTATAATTTGACCCAATAAAAAGCGCAATACTCGAACCCTCCGCTTTCTTGACCGTAGGGTGCTGATTCATGTTGTTCATGATGGCCAGTTGGGAAATCTGGAGCGAGGCGGCTGTCGGGGCATGTCCTTCCGGCAAGAGATGGGCTGCCCACTCGGCTTGAAAATCAGGAAGTCCAGCGACCAGCTCCGGCATATCCGCTGCAAACGCACGTCGTATGTCCCGGTAGAAGTACTTTTTCTTCTCGGGAATATCTTCGTTCCCGCCAGATGTATGCCGCAAAAATGACAGTCTCGAGGTGACGGTCAAGGCCGCATGAGGGGAGCAAAAAGGCTTCGGCAGGCTCCAACTAGAAACATCCTCGGAACCCGCATCTGGGGTCTGAGGCAACGTGTCCAGAAGATCAAGGATCCCGATTGCCTTGATCTCAATACCCTGCTTGCCCTTCACGAGCCTTACTGCCGGAACGCCTGACAATCCAGCCCCAAGCTCAATCCCTACAACATCCGTGTACTTCTTTTTGAATAACTCAGCTAGCTGTGGAGGTAATTTAATGGAATTCATACAATTGTTATATTTAAGCATAAAACGCGCCAAGAGTAAACGGCGAAATACTGGAATTTT
>JBAXCC010000123.1:0-10680 GCA_037141675.1 bacterium
TATAACCGCGTCTTCCAATATGGGACGCAACAGCGGTCATCCTCGCATATTCGGATCGGGTGCGAACTGGTGCGTTCAGGCATTCTGGGCAAGATCAGTCGCGTCGACATTATCGCGCCCGGGGGTCCGGTGGGCGGCGGTAGCCTTGAGCCTATTCCTGTTCCTGAGGGACTGGATTACGATATGTGGGTGGGACCGACACGGAATCGTCCCTACACGAAGGATCGTTGCACAAATGCTGGCGGATGGTACTCCTCTGAGTGCGCTATTGGCTTCCTGGGCGGCTGGGGCGCGCATCCGCTGGATGTGATGTGCTGGGCCATGCATGACTTGCCTGACAGCGTGCCAGTTGAAATTGAAGCCACAGGGGAGCGCAAGACCGATTGCCTCTTTGATACGGTGGGCAAGTGGGATGCAAAAGGACGCTTCGCCAACGGTGTGGAGTTCACCTTCAAGTCGGGGCCAACAAACGACACGACGTTTGTCGGTGAAAACGGGAGCATCAGCATTTCGCGCGGATACCTGAAGTCAAATCCGATCAACCTGCTCCGTTCGCCAATTCCGCAGTCGACCAAGCCATGCCGTGCGAACACCACGGGCTTTCATCACACTGCAGACTTCGCGCAATGCATCAAGACGCGCGAAATGCCATGCAGCAATATTGAAGGCGCGTATCACTCGGATAACATCAGCCATCTCACCAACATCGCGTGCCTCACCGGACGCAAGATTAAATGGGACCTTGAGAATCAAACGATAATCGGAGACGAAGAGGCGCAGAAGATGATGCGCCGTAAAGTCCAGCGCCAACCGTATATTGCATAGGAAACTAAAAATGAAAAAATTGATTATTATCTCGTTGTTGGCGGTCTCGGCCGCTGTGTATGCCGCAGATCAAGCGGCTCTGTCATCTGCAAATCCAGTCGATCGTGCTAATGCAGCGCAGGCGCTGGGACGTGAGAAGGATGCGTCCGGTGTAGAGGCATTGGGGAAGTTACTTAATGATTCGGAAGCCAATGTTGCGTATGCTGCAGCAGAGGCGCTGGCCGAGATCGGAAGTGATAAAGCGGGAGATGCATTGCTGGCGGCGTTGAAGGCCGGCAAAGACGCGGTTGCTGGCAATGCGGCAATGGCCTGTGCAGGCGCGCGCTGTGCTGCATTCGATATAAAACAAAGCCAAGCGTTATTGGAAGCCTGCTATGCATCAAAAAACCTTCCTGTAAAATATGCCGCGTTCAGTATTCTCGCAGCTATTGCGCCCGCGAAATATGCCTCCGGCATTGAAGCTGCCTTCACCGCGGGTGATACGCAGCAAAGCATCGCAGCAGTCAAGGCGGTCAAGTCATCCGCTGCGCTTACTCCTGCTGCGGTGAAGGCTCTTGCGTCTACGAAGGATGAAGCAAAGGCGCGTATCATTGGCGCACTGACGCCTCACTTCGCACAGGCGCAGGTGAAGCCGATTTTGGTTGCGGCACTTTCGGATGAATCAGAGGCTGTACGCATTGCTGCCTTGCATGCCGCAGTGGTATCCAATAATCCTGAAGCGTTTGCTTCGATGTTCGCCGCAACGTTAAAGGATGGAGAAGAAGCACGCGTCGCCATGCTGATGTTCGCGTCGAGTTCATCGAAAGATGTGGATGCCTTCTTGTATGAGCAGATGAAGCAAGTGGCGTCTCGGAGCAAAGCCATTGAGCTATTGGCTTCGCGTCACCAGAAGGAGTTGATTGGCCGTCTGTGCGATGCGTCGCTCTATTCGGAAAAGGGTGTCAATCAGGCAGCAGCAGGGGCGTTCCGTGTCTGCCTTCAAGCGCCGGATCTCGCGAAGGCCATCACATTTGTCTTCAGTGTCCTGCCTGCAGATCAACGTTCGCCGCTGGTGTCCGCATTATCCTCGGTTGTGCAACAGTTGCCGGGGACGGAGAAGATTGTGCAGGAGATCAGCACTCAATTTGCAACAATGAAACCCGAGGCTCGTGCAGATGCCTTGGATATACTGGCGGCTTTGCAGACTCCGGAAATTTGCAAGCTTCTGATCGATCAGGCCAAGACAGGGGATGCTGAATACCGCAAAGCCATTGTGCGGAACCTTGCAAAGTGGAATCAACCCATGGCATTGGATGCGCTAGTCGATGTGGCCAAAGGTGATGCTGATCGTTCTATTAAAATTCTTGCAACGCGCAATGCGTTGAGCCTGCTGGATAAGAAGGATATGGCGGATCCGGCAAAGAAGGTGGCCGTGCTCCGGACCTTGGCCTCCAGTGCTGAGCGTGACGACGAGAAACGCCTTATCTATACAGCACTGAAAGGCCTTGGCGGTAAAGAGGCTGAAGCCCTGCGAAAAGAGCTGGCATCAACATTGAAGATTGATGATACGGAGACTGCAGTCATCGCGATCAATTTGGGCGGGCCTGCGGTTGGACACTTTAAAGCGGATGCTGATTTTGAAGGTGGCAAACCCTACTCGGTCAAAGCTTCTATTGATCTTTCTGGAGCCCAGGATGCCGCACCTGAAGAGGTTTATCAGACGAGTCGCTTTGGGGATTGTACCTATCGCTTGTCTGGATTTGCTCCGAATGGCGCATACAAGATTCGTCTGCACTACGCGGAACTATTTCATAAAGCTCCAGGCGGTCGGGCAGGGGATGTGATTGTGAACAATGTCAAGATTATCGATAACCTTCCATCCGGAGAGCATTGCAAAGCCTTTACTGTTACAAAAGACATTACCGCAAATGCGGAGGGAAAGGTGATTGTCGAAATTAAGACCACGCGCGACCACGTGAAGGTAAACGGACTTGAAATCCTTGCCATTGGCGCAGCGGCAAAGGTTCTCGCACCGGTTAAGCCAGCTCCTGCTGCCCCGGTTGCCAAGGCCGCGCCTGGACAGATTCGTGTGCTCTTATTGTCGGGTGCGAACAATCACAACTGGTCTGAAACAACGGCCAGTCTCAAAAAGGTTTATGCCTCAAATCCGAAGTTCTTTGTGACGGTCAATGAAGCGCCCTGGGATATGACCCCTGACAGCTTGACATCCTGTGATGTGGTCTTCTTTAACTGGAACACCTTTGGCAAGGACAAGCGTGAATGGAGTCAGGCTATGAAAGACGCCTTCATTCCGTGGGTCAAGAAGGGCGGGAACGTGGTGATCTTTCATGCAGGCGGAAGTATCTTCTACAACTGGCCGGAATTTATGAGTCTCATTGGGGGCACCTGGGAGAAAGGCACTTTCCACCCTGCTCAGCAGGAATACACGGTGAAGATTAGCAATCCGGATCATCCGATTACAAAGGGCATGAAGGACTTCGTGACCTTTGATGAACCCTGGCAGAAACTCTCCAATCGGAATCCTGATCGCAAGGTGCTGGCCACTACCACCATTCCCAAAGAGAAGACCGGCAAGATTGGCGGCGGCTCAGGCGAACCCGAAGTCATGGCCATGACCACGGAATTGGAAAAGGGACGTTGTTTCAATCTTGTGCTCGGACACAGCGGCAAGTCGATTGAAAACGAAGGATGCACAGCACTTATCCTGCGCGGCACGGAATGGGCTGCGACGGGCGCGGTCAAATAGAAAGACTGGAGATAATATCTTGCCACGTGAAGGCGCGCTTAACATGAGGCGCGCCTTCATAATTTCGGTTCCAGGGACGGTCAAAGACGACAATCTGACAGTTGGTCCGGTGCATCAGCAAGTCAAGCGCAGTCGGGGAGTCGTCAATGGCGACATCAAAGTGAACATGGTTCAACTCTTCGATATTGAGCATCTTCGGTACGTGAGCTGGCAGGGTTGCAGGAGCGCGTTTATACTTGTCGACATACAGGATGTGCAAATGCCCAAGTCCGTGATTGCGGAGCCACTGCGATGTGCCTTCGTGGCAAAGAGATTGCCGGCCTGTGACGACCACGACATCATGTCCTCGCTCGGATAAGGCTTGCACGCTCGTGACGGCATCCGGGATCGGATTGAGTGCAACAAGGAAATCGGTTTCATGGGCGCGCGTCATCAGGCGATCAATCTCGTGATCCGTCAAGGAGAAGGCTTTCTGCAGATTGAAAAACTCAATGTTTTCATACGGCACATCGCGTCCGAACATGCCCTTTGCGAGTGTTGAAAGCGCTTGCGCAGTTTCACAGAGAACATCGTCAAAATCTATGTAGATACGCATTTATTTTACGAACGCGTTGGGGAGCAATGCGTCGAGTGTCGTAGCCGTTGGCTTGCCGGACTTGAGTGCGGCGATGTAAACAGGGGTTTCAGGTGCCATGAATTCGGCCATGACCTGACGGCAGGCGCCACACGGTGTTGCTGGTTTTTTAGGTGTACCGCCCACGACCGCAAGGGCGGCGAAAGAACGATTCCCGTGACTCAGGGCCTTAAAGATGGCCACGCGTTCAGCACACATCGATAATCCAAACGAGGAATTTTCCACATTACAGCCGGTATAGACTTGTCCGTCAGCCATGAGCACGGCCGCTCCGACAGGATAATGCGAATAGGTGCAATAGGCATTCCGAGCTGCCCATTTGGCAGCCTGGACCAATAAATCTCGCACAGGATCTGGTATAACAGATGGATTCGTTTTCATGGGTATCAGTTTAACAGATGCGTTTAAGGTCGTATAGCCGAAAATAGTGCAGTTTTTCGATTGCACCTTGCTGTATAAATCCCTAAAATAGACGCAAATTATGCATTCTGAGCTCTTTCAATTAGGCGGGATACCTTTACACATGTATGGGTTGTGTATGGCGATAGGCTTTTTATTGGCCTGGCGTGCAATGGTTTATCTCCGAAAGCGGACGAATCAGCCGTATGAGGATCTTGCGACATTGTTAACCTGGGTGATGATCAGTTCTGTCGTAGGTGCGCGCACGGCCTATGTTATTGAGCATTGGTCCGCCGAGTTTGCGCATAATCCGATGTCGATCTTACGCATTGACCAAGGTGGACTGATGTTTTATGGAGGGCTGATTGCCGCATTAGTGATGTGCATTGGTTATGCCCTTTATTGCAAGATGAATTTTTTTGACATCGCCGATGTCACGGCAACGGCTGTTCCTATCGGCCAATTCTTTGGCCGCCTTGGATGTTTTATGCATGGGTGCTGTTATGGAAACAGGACGGATGCTTGGTATGGCGTCTGTTTTCCAAAAGGTTCGCCAGCCTGGCATGAACAGGTTAGTTCAGGACTGATTTCACACGCGACCACTAAAGCATTGCCTGTCATCCCAACGCAATTGATCGAGAGCTTCGCTACGTTGATATTGTTTGTTGTGCTCTTTGTGTTGTATCCTCGGCACTATAAAGAGCGTGGCTTTGTGGGTGGATGCTATCTGATGGGATATGCGATCCTTCGATTTATTATTGAATATATGCGGGGTGATCCTCGCGCAGTAGTGGGACCTTTCTCGATTGGACAGACCATTAGCATTTTGATTTTCTTGTGCGGCGTGGCGTGTATGGTCTGGGCCAAGACCAAAGGACGCTCTTCAACGGTGATGCAGGTGATAGACCCCTCGAAACAGAATAGTTAGTTAATAGGAGTTAATTAACCACGGATGGACACAGATCAACACGGATTGGAATTTGGAAAAGAGACACATGAGGTTATAGGATGTGCCTTTGAGGTGTTGAATGGATTAGGTCACGGACTATTAGAAAAGCCGTATGAAAATGCGATGGTGGTTGAGTTTCCTTTAAGAGGAATTCCTTTTCAGCAGCAAATGCGTTATCCTGTTGTCTACAAATCGGCTTTGGTGGGAGAATATATCCCAGATTTAATAGCGTTTGACCGCGTTATTGTTGAACTTAAAACGATTGATCAGATTACAAATTTTGAAAAAGGGCAGATTATCAATTATCTAAGGATTACAGGCTTGAGGGTTGGATTAATTTTCAATTTCAAGCATCCCAGACTTCAATGGGAACGTATCGTTTTATAATTTATCTGTGTTCATCTGTGTTTATCAGTGGTTTTCGGAACTGGAAAAATGGAGATTAGTATGGATACCGAGATGTTGAATAACTTTAAGGCGGAAACCCGTCGCGATGCGCTGAAGGCTTTTATAGCCACGGCCCAGTTTCCACAGCCTGGAACGCTGTTTAATATGCATTGTCACTCCTTCTTTTCATATAATGCGGATGGCTGGTCGCCCTCGCGCATTGCATGGGAATGTCGGATGCGTGGCCTGACGGCTGCTGCCCTGTGCGATTTTGATGTTCTTGATGGTCTTGATGAATTTCTGTCGGCTGGCCGCGCATTGTCCTTGCGCACGGCTGTCCATTTAGAGACGCGTTCGTATGTGCGCGAACAAGCGAATGTTGATATCAGTTCGCCCGGCGAACAGGGCGTCGCCTATATTATGGGCTGCGGTTTTACCGCCATCCCAAAACCCGGAACGGAGCAGTCGGTCTTTCTTGAGAAGTTGCGTCAAGGGGCACAGGAGCGGAACCATGCGCTTATCGCCCGCATTAATGCTGCCTTGCCAAGCATCGCACTTGATTATGCGCGCGATGTCGTGCCGCTAACACCCAAGGGTGTCGCGACGGAACGGCATATTATTCGTGCGTATGTGCAGAAGTCGATCACTCAATTTACGGACGGTGCGCAACGTGCAGCATTTTGGGCCCCCTTGCTGAAATGTGATATCTCGTCCTATCCGGCCATTGAAGCCGATGTGCCGAAGATGGAAGAGCTTGTTCGCAGCGCGCTTGCAAAGCGCGGGGGTATTGGCTATATACAGCCCACAGAAAAGACCTTTCCGCGTGCAGATGACTTTCTCTCTTGGGTTCGTTCCTGCGGTGCGATTCCGACCATTGCCTGGCTAGATGGCACGAGTGGCGGCGAAGCGGATGCTGAGCATCTGCTGGACCTGATGACCCATAAAGGTGCGGCCGCATTGAATATAATTCCTGATCGTAACTGGAATCTGAAGAAACCTGACGAAGCCACGCGCAAGCAGGCCAATCTGGAAACGATTGTCAGGGGATGCGTCAAGCGCCAGTTACCGATCAATATTGGAACTGAGATGAATAAGGGCGGCTTGCCTTTCGTGGATGATATCACTGGCCCTGTGCTTAGCAAATATGCGGCTGAATTTACGCAAGGGATGCAGATTATGGTCGGGCAGACGTTGTTGGGACTTTATGCGAATGCGCCCTATCTCAGCGAACGCATCACAAGCGAATACAAGGATATTGCTAAGCGTAATGCCTTTGTGGCGAAAATTGGCGCTGCGCCAGCCATGAGTGAAGCGGAATCCAAGGCACTGCTGGCCGCTGGTCCTGTAAAGGCCTTTGGCCTATTGGTGGACCGAAGCAACCCCTAAAACACGGAATAATGGAATGCTGGAATCTTGGAATAACGGATTGTTGAAACTTGATCCTCCTTCGCGAATACGCTTCCGGCGGACAAGAACTGGAAACTTGACAGATGGTACTGCCAACTGTTTCGCTCCCCATCATTCCAACATTCCATAATTCCATTACTCCACTAAATTTATATGTCAGAACTTTCATTTAAACGAGCGAAGAAACTAGAGGGAGAAGTCCGTTTGCCGGGCGATAAATCTTTGTCGCATCGAGCTTCGTTATTTGCTTCATTGGCGGAGGGAGAAAGTGTCATTGAACGTTTCCTTGTCTCGGGTGTCACGCGTATGATGTTGAATGCGTTGACCTCCTTGCAGATCCCGTGGAGGCTTGAAGGTGACACGCTTGTTGTGACGGGGCGCGGACTGCAAGGGTTCCGCGAACCAGCCTGCCCCATCAATTGCGGGAACTCTGCGACAACGATCCGTCTCTTGGCCGGCGCGTTGGCCGCCTCGGGTACGCCCTGTGTGCTCGATGGTTCTGAAGGATTGCGGAAACGGCCCATGGATCGCATTACAGAGCCATTGTTGCGTATGAACGTGCCGATTACGGCAACACTCGGTTGCGCACCGCTGCACTTAGCACGACGTGATGCAGGACATCCTTTGCGTGCGGTCGACTACACACTGCCTGTGGCAAGCGCGCAGGTGAAGTCCTGTGTGATCCTTGCGACACTCGCGGCGGATGCCTGCTCTACCATCCGCGAACCAGGGCCGTCTCGCGACCATACGGAACGGATGCTCTCTGCCATGGGGGCGAATATTTGGTGGTCTCCCGGGGTTGTTGAGATTTGCCCATTGACCCGTGCATTAAATCCGTTGCACATGTCGTTGGCTGGGGACATTTCGTCTGCTGCATTCTTGTTGGTTGCGGCGGCTATTGTTCCAGGGTCGTCGATTTGTATTCACGAGGTCGGGCTGAATCCGACGCGGACAGGAATCTTGGATGCGCTTACAGCGATGGGCGCAAAGATTACTCTTGAGAATGAGCGCATGGTGGCGGGTGAACCAGTTGGCGATATTCATCTTGTTTCGGAGGCATTGAAAGCGATTACGGTTTCCGGCGATCTGGTCGTTCGCATGATTGATGAATTTCCGGCGTTTGCCATTGCCGCCTGCTATGCGGAGGGCGTCACGGTTGTTCGTGATGCGCGTGAACTGCGCTATAAAGAGACCGACCGCATTGCCGTATTGTGCGGCGAATTGAAAAAGCTCGGCGTGCAACTCGAGATGTATGATGATGGCTTCGCTATTCACGGAAAGAGCTTGAAAGGCGGGGTGGTGGATGGCGCTGGCGACCATCGGATTGCTATGTCCCTCTCTCTGGCTGGACTCGCTTCACTTGAGCCGGTCATTGTTCAGCATGCTGAAATTTTAAATGAATCCTTTCCTGGGTTTGTGACACATATCCATGCGTTGGCAGGGCAGTAAAAAATTACTGCTGCCGCGCGTGTCGCTCGCGGTACTGCTTGGGTGAGCACCCGCGCAGTCGCTTGAAGGTTCGAATAAAATGGCTGTGGTCGTAAAAACCAACGGATTGTGCAATATCACTCACGGTCCGGTTGGTGTGTTCCAAGTGTTCAATGGCTGCATTAATTCGGGTTCTCAAAATATAATCGCTGATATTAATGCCGAAAATTTTAACAAATCGGCGTTCGAGTTGACGCGGCGATGTCTTTGATAACTTTGCGAGTTCATCCACATGGATTGTCTGTGGATAATTTTTATGAATGAACTCAATAACGTTTGAGAAGTGTCCGTACCAGTCGGGCGTGTCACTGATATCATCAATAAAGCGATAGAGGCCTGCGACTCCAATAACTCTATTCTTTCGGTTGAAAAGTGGAACTTTACTGTAAACAACAAGACGGTTTGAACTGTTGGGAGCTAGTTCGGTCGCGTTGATAATGGGTTTCCGGGACTTCATGACCTGCTGGTCGTCATGTGCATACTTGTCTGCCAGGGATTTCGGGTGTAAGTCGTAATCGGTTTTCCCAATTATTTCAGATTCGTGGTCGATGTTATAGATTTCGCAGGAACGCCGATTAAACATCATGACCCGTCCTTTGAGATCCTTCATAAAGAAGGCCGTGTCGGGCATGGTGTCCAACAAAAGCTTGAAGCTTTCGAAGTCTCCGAGCCTGGAAAGAAAATCTTTGGCTGGTTGGTTTTTTCGAGGTGTCATAGAAGGAATACCATGTTTTAAGAATGTCGTAATTATACACAAACCTGTCGTAATTATACAATACATATCTGACAGATAAATGATATAGTACAAAACATTGAAGGAGCGTCCTAACGTAAGGAGGATTCGATATGAAGCGAATAGCAGTTGTTGGTTTTGGATTTATGGGGCGTATGCATTACGCGAATTGGAAGAAGATGAAGGGTGTGAAAGTGGTCGCCTTGTGTGACAAGGATTTGTCTCAGTTCTCTTCGACTATTTCAAACGGGAACCTGGCTGGAGCGGATGCAACAACGGATTTTGGCGATGCGAAAATCTATGATGATTTCGATAAGATGCTGGTGGAGGTTAAGCCGGATGTCGTGGACATCACGTTGCCGACGCCGTTGCATGTGATGCTGACGGCTAAGGCGTTGAAGCTCGGCATCCATGTCATCTGTGAAAAACCGATGTCACTGGATACGGCCTCTTGCAAGGCGATGCTCAAGGCGAAGAACTCAGCGCCTAAGGGCACCCAGCTGATGATTGCGCATTGCTTGCGCTTCTGGCCCGCGTATGTCTTTCTGAAAAAGTTGGTCGACAGCAAGAAGTATGGCAAGGTGCTTGCAGCCTCCTTCCGTCGCTACAGCCCGCCACCGGGATGGGGCAAGGGCAAGAGCTGGTTTATGGATGAGAGCAAGAGCGGCGGTGTGGCGCTTGATCTGCATATCCATGATACAGACATGGTCCACTTCTTGTTCGGTCTGCCGAAGTCTGTCACAAGTACAGCCGTCTGGGGTGCTGATGGCGTCATGCAGCATATCAGCACTATCTATGATGTGGGCGGACCTGTGGTGACATCCGATGGCAGCTGGGCGATCAATCCCACCATGGGATTTGAAGCGTCTTATCATGTAACCTTTGAGAAAGCAGTCGCTATATTAGACTTCAAACGTGAGAAGGCGCTCCGTGTCTATCCTGCAAAAGGTGAGGCGTTCGAGCCAAAGCTTGCTGCGGGCGATGGCTACGAGTATGAACTAAAGTGGTTTCTTGACCTGGTCAACGGCAAGAAGGTGCCGAGCGTGATTACGCCCGAGCAGTCTTGTGATTCGGTTCGCATTGTTGATGCAGAGAAGAAATCCGCTAAAACC
>JBAXCC010000124.1:0-10548 GCA_037141675.1 bacterium
GTTCCCCCAGCTTGCCGTCCCGGATATTTTCGAAATTCAGCCATGCGCCATCCTTCTCGTACTTGGCCAGACAATCGGGAATCGTCACCTCATGCCACGTCTTGAATTTCGGCGACCAGAAGGCATCGTCAATCGACACCTTCTGAATCGGCACCGGCGTCAGCCTGGCGCCGGAACTCCGTTCCCCCTTGGCGACCTCTTCCGCCAAGAGCAACGACGGCACAACCAAACCCAGCAACAATGACGATCTAATCATAATCTTCATAACGTTTGTTTCTGCTCTTTCCATATTCAGCACGATTTTCCTGATGTACCGGCTAAAAACCTCTATCGGGCAAACCGTAATGTCTTTAGCCCCCACAAGGGGACAGTCTGGCACGTTGCGAACATCCTATAACCCCATCTTCACCGTTTCAATGGCGTGATGCCCCACGGGCAGTTTGACACCGCTGGATTTGATTGTCAACGGCTTGCCGTCCTCTTCGGTCATGTTAACGAGTTCAGCCTTCTTCGCTTTCTTGAACGTCTTCAGCGTCACCTTGCTGTCCTTGCCTTCAATGTCGTACAGGCGGGCAACCAGCGAATCGTCATCCTCGCATTTCTTGACCGTGCTGATGATGACGTTGTCGGATGAAACCGAGAAGAAACTCATTTCCTTCGGTAACGCGGCGTTCCCCTCTGGCTTGGCGCCAACGACGGCGATGAGTTCATGATTCGCCTGTATGCCGGGTTTGCGGCCTTGCCGCCAATCGCCCGCATGCGAGGTGATCGCGAAGCGGTAGGTATGGTCGCCGGCCTGTGGATACCAGACGCCCTCGCCGTTGCAGCTCTTGCGTGAGGCGAGTAGCACGGGCTGGAGCACGGTATTCAGATTGTTCGTGTCGGCTGGGTCCTTCCAGTCGAAGACCGACACGTCGCTGCTGAGTGTCACCCCGGCCTTGTTGTCGCTGGCGTCCACAAAGTTCTGCACTTCACGCGGGCGTATATCGCGGCACTGCTCGAAATAGTTCAGCTTCCCATACGCATGGCCGCCCGTAGTCGGAAGTTCGTCTTTGCCGATCACCACCACACCCATGGGCACCTCGTAGGCGATAGCGGGCTTGTCCAGCGCCAGCGGCAGGGCCATGCGGAATTCGCGCCACAACTCACCGTTAAACTCCTTCAGGTCCACTTCGCAGTCGATGCGCTTGAGCTGATGCCAGACCACCGTGCGTTGCCGCACGACAGTATTCTTCCACGGCTGCTCCAACTCGTAAACCGTGCGCACAGGACCGTTTTCCAACAGTTTCCACTGAGGTTTGTGCAGGGCGATGCGGTCAAAGCTGGCGTCCATGACCGGCTGCGGCACAGCGCCAAACTCGCCCGCATCCGTGCCAGCACCGCGGTTGTTCGCCGCCACCGAAAGCATCGTGAAAACTTCCCCTCCAAGAAAATGAGTGGTGTCCAGAAGTTCGCGCTTAAACTGCTTGTCGAAAATTCCCCGGATGCCGCCGGGGGTCAGGCTGACGCGGTAGAAGGCGTTTTCGCAACCGTCCGCAGTAACTGTTGGAGTTTTTACTTTTTTCGCTTCGCCATTAACCAAGCTCCATGTCTTGTAGCCCAAAGCAGGCAGGTCGTTGGCCACGAACACCAGCTTGCGCCCGGCCGGCTTGACGGTGGCGAAGGCCTGCATCTCATAGATGCGCGCCCCGTTGTCGCCGCCGCTCTGGGTTCCTTTCGTGATCGTCAGCCGCACAAAGCGCACCGTGGTTTCCGTGAACCGGTGACTGGTGAGGGACGCGGCATTGCTGGTCACAGGCGGAACCAGATCGCGCCATGGACCGCCTGCCTGCTCCGCACCCTCCAGTCGGAAATCGGCCGTGTTAGAGCGGGTCTCTTCGCGAAAGACGCCCATGCAACCTTCGTGACGGATGGCCACGCGGTGGATGCTGCGGGGCTGACCGAAGTCGAGTGTCAGGGCGTGCGGTCCTGCTCCGCTGGCGCTCGCCCATTTGTCGGTGTCGCGTTCCGCCCATTTGCCGTCGATAGCCTTTTCCGCGCCGACCTGGGGATTGAACGCAGAACTGGCTGTGGCCGTGGTTCCCATGGCTGCTGCTGCGACATTCATCTCCTCGGGAATACCTAACGTGGTGAACTGACAGGGCACGGTATCGCCCTCGGAATCCACCACATGCACAGGCCCCGTGACGCCCTCTGGCACGGTCAGCTCGACCGGACCTGAGCGCGTCCACGACAAGGCATTAAACACCGTGACCGGCGTGCCGACAGAAGAAGACTTCACCTGCTTGGCAATCGAGGTGACGGCCTTATTCAACAATTCCCGTCCGGTGTCGCGTGCGCTGGCGATCTTTTCGTGGAAAACCCGGTCAGTGATGTGGCCGTTCTTGCCGCCGATGCCGTGATCCATATAGAGCTCATCCATCCAGGCCGCGTCAAACTGCTTGCCAGGCCACCCCGCAAAGTCGCCCTTCAGCAGGCAGGCTGCAGCGGTGAACGTCTCCGCTGCGGGCAGCAGGCGGGCGGCCTCGCGGCGCAGAGACGAGGTCCAGTGATGAGTGGGGCCGTGGATGTAGAGCCATACGTCGGGGCGTTCGCCACAGCGCGTGGAGAGGTTCGTCTGACCCTTGGCGATCTGGTCGAAGAAACGGGTGAACGGGGTATAGCCCATGACCGGCGCCTGTAGACCCGCCTTGTCCACACCCTGCGCGTTCCAGAACGTGATGAGCGGATTAAAGTCTGTGGGTCTGGAGAAGTCGGTGGAGTTCACCAGGCAGAAGACAGGCGGGAGTCCGAGATCCCGGTAGACAGGGCCCTGCTCTTTGAGCATCTTGGTGATGGCTGTGGTCGCCTCGGCGGGCTTGGCGTTGAGGAAATGGCGGTGATTGTCGTAGTGGCCCGGCGAATGGGCGAGCACGCCGCTGCCGTCGGGACTGAGCCAGCGGTAGAGGCCTTCATGGTAGCGGCTGATCGACAGGTAAGGCACGCCAGACTTGGCTAGGATCTGCTGCATCTGCCAGGCCCGCGCCGGCACGTCGGGGTTATAGGCAACCCGCGCGTCACAGCCCGGCAGATTCTTCTGGATCCAGCGACGGCCGTAGTAGACCTGGCGAATCAGCTCCTCTCCCGACAGCCACGCCTCATACGGCTGGTTATAGGTGGCGCCGAATTCCAGCCGCCCCGCCTTCATCAGGCTGACAATTTCTTCGCGCCGTTCCGGGTGTGCCTCAAGAAACTCCATCAGGTGGAGCGTACACTCCATGGCAAAGCAGTAGTTGGTATCCTTCTTCATCATATCAAGGGCGGGCAGAATGTTCTGCTCGATCCGGAAGCGGCGGCAGAAATCAGGCGTGTCCATCCACGCCGTGTCTTGATGGCTGGAGGAGACGATCCGCAGCTCCCCTCCCTGAAAATATCCCGAGGCATTGGTCTTCACCTCTGGCTTGGACTCTTCAGCGGTCGCGAAGACCGCCACACTTAACGCCAACGCATTGATCAGGTTCTTATTCATTGCATCTCCTCCTTCAGTCCATTTTTCTTCAGAAATATCTTCTCAATATCTTCCAGCGAATGTCCCTTGGTCTCCGGGACCAGGAACATCACAAAAAACAGGTTCACCAACGCCATGAAGGCAAACACCCAGAATGTACCATGATTGCCAAGGCCCTTCTGCATGACGATAAAAACCAGATTTCCCAGGAAGGCAAACACCCACAGCGATGTCGTCGCGATCGACATAGCCCGGCCCCGCACCTTGGTCGGAAAGATCTCTGAGAGAATGACCCAGCAGACCACCCCGTTGCCGACGGCATGTCCTGCCACAAAGGCCATCACCCCGATCAGGACCCCGATGGGCCAGCCCCCGATGAAGTAGAACACTCCGACCGCTGAAAAGGCTATCACCTGAATGCCAATGCCCGTCAGCAGCAAGGTTCGGCGACCGGCCTTATCCACAAGCCACAGTGCCACCAGCGTGAAAACAAGATTGATGACACTCACCAACACCGACTGGAAAAATGCGTCACCGGTCTTTGTTCCGGCGGCCTCAAAGATGGAAGGCAAATACGAAAACACCGGCGTGATGCCGCTGGTCTGCGTCAGCCCCGCCAGCACAACACCCAGGAACAGCGCGCGTGCAAACCCCGAGGTGAATAATTCCGAGAATTTTCCCTCCTCCGCAGCCAGCGACTCACGGATGCCCGAGAAATCCTCTTGCGCAATGGCCTCGCCGTTGATCCGGGTCAGCACGTCCAGCCCGTCGTCCGTCCGTCCGACTTTCATCAGCCAGCGCGGGCTCTCCAGTGCTGCCACAATCGCTAACGCGAAGAGAACCGCCGGTACCGCACCCGCCATGAACATCCATTTCCATCCGACTTCCAAATTCCACGCCTCCGTCCCGCTCCGCTGGATCAGCATGTTGACAAATACGGCGCTCAGAATTCCGAGCACGATCCCCAACTGATACAGCGTCACCAGCCTGCCGCGCATCCGCGTCGGCGCGATCTCAGCAATATACATCGGAGCCAGGATCGAGGCCGCGCCGATTCCCACCCCGCCCAACATGCGCCAGACCACAAATTGATTGAGCGAATACGAGAAGTACACGCCGACCGACGAGCCCGCGAAGCAGAGCGCGCAGATCATGAGACTCTTCTTCAGCCCGATGCGGTCGGCCAGCCATCCTGCTCCCGCAGAACCTGCAAGACACCCCACCAATGCGCATCCCGCCGCCCAGCCAATTCCTGCGGCATCCAGATTGAAGGCTTTGGAAAGATACCCAATTGCTCCGCTGATGACGATGTTGTCATAGCCGAACAGGAAGCCACCCAGCGAGGACACGCTTGCGGCAACCACCAGAAACCAGAGATTACGTCCCGTCTGCTTGTCATCCGTCATTCTGACTCACCCTCCCTTATCTCAAGCACTCATGCACTAACGCACTATTCTTCCGTACTTCTCCGCAGCCGCCATCAGCGCCCGCATGTTCTCGGGCTTGGTGTTACGTCCCAACGCGCACCCCGAACTGAGGAAGAGACCCCGACCGCCAGTCACCTCCACAATCTTGCGCACCGCGTCCGCCACCTGTTCCGGCGTACCAAAGGCCATCGGGGCACTGGGGTTGATGTTCCCCATCAGCACCGTTGACTCGGGCACGGCACGCCGCGCAACAGCCATGTCGAGTTGCCAATCCACCTCAAGGATCTTTGCTCCGACGCGGCCCATATCCGCAATGATCCCGTTCGTGTTGCCACAGATGTGGAGCGAGAAGGGGATGCCCGCAGCCTGCACCTCCTCAGTCAGCCGCCTCTCAGGCTCCAGCGCAAATTTCCGGTACAACTCCGGTGAAATCAGGTTGGGACCTGCGAACGCATCGCCGATCGAGGTTGCGTGAGCACCCGCATCTTTCTGGGCCTTCGCGAAAACGGCGCACGCCTGACGACAATAGTCGATCAGCTTATGGACCCCCTCTTCACTCTCTTCATCCAGCAGATCCATCATGAAGTGCTGCGGGCCCCGCAGCAGGCAGGCTAGGCTGAACGGCCCCTGGTCCGCGCGCCCCATAATAAACACCTGGTCGCCGATACGCTCCTTCAGCAGCCGCGTCGCCTCCAGCCACACCGGCAGGCGCCCATCTTTCCAAGGATCTGGAAGCTGCAACTGCTCCACGTCACGCAGATCCTTGATGACCACATCTGATTCATCGACGATTGCAGGATCGTCCTCGCGAAAAATCACCTTTGCACCGCACGCCTCGGCCAACGAGGCGTCGTCGAAATCGATCACGCAACCGTCATAGCCGTATTTGGCCTGGCTGATAACCTGCGCGTCGACCATCTTCCTCGCGCTATGGGCAAGTTCTCCCACTTTGAAACCGGCGGTTTCCGCCGCAAACATGAACGTCTGCGGCACAACCGGAATACGATCTGGCGTTCCGCCACCCAAAACGCTCATGCAACGTTCAAGTCCTGTCATAGATGTTTCCTTTGTTTAACATTTTTTGCAACAATTGGTGCTCAGACGCCGTCAACAAACGATGCGTCACATCGTTCTTATGCGTGTCATTCTTTTCAACGATCATGACCTGCATACCCGGCGCGGTCATGATCGTATGCCACACGCCGCATGGTATATTGTATGTGACGCCAGGCTCCATTTGCAAAGTCTCCGGCACAAGCGCACCATCACACTCGGCACAGATGACCAGTGTGGCGTCGCCTTTCATGAGGATGAATACCTCATCCGTCGCATCATGCCGCTCCACCTGCCGGATCGTATCCGCATGCAGGTCAGACCGGTCATTCAATTGCGATACCTGCCAACCCGAACTAACTACCAGCGGGCAAAACCCCTCTCCGCTGTGGGAATAGGATTGGATCGTTTCTTTACTTTTCATAGTGTGTATAATCGCACATCTCGAAGATAAATACGTTTCAAAACGTACATAACTTTTCAGAAACATGGGCAGACTTGACAGAACATATAAAAATGATAACATGGCCGCATGAAAACCGATATGACTGCGACCGACCGTGCGATGCTGGACTTCTCCGGCTATGGGATTTCCGAAGTTCCACTGGTCGGACGCTATATCTACACGTACGCTCACCCCCCCCTGAGGCAACACCTTCATCAAGATGCCTTCGAGGTCTGTCTGTTGCAGAGAGGCACCCAAGCTTATGTGATTGATAACAGCCGTTTTCATCTCGCTGCCGGTGATATGATTATCACCCGCCCCGGCGAAATTCACGGCACAGACAAAGAGCCCGAGAGCCGCGGCTGCCTCTACTGGATCCAGTTCCTGTGTCCAGCCCGAAACCGCTCTTTTCTCGGTCTGACACCTCATTCCGCTCGCCTGCTCATCGAACCGTTCAAAAACCTCTCTCACCATCAATTTCACAATTGTGACCTTCTTGTCGGAACCTTCGAGCGCCTTCTCACGCCTCCCGCTCCTCATACGTCAAAGGAGCTTGCCAAAGCGAGCATTCAAAATCTTCTTCTCAGGCTCCTTCTGGATATTCTGTCGCTCACCAGGCACGACATGCAGCAGGCCTGCTCGGTAGGGGTGAAACTGGCGCTGCACCACCTGACCAAGCACACGGAGGAAAACATGACCCTCGCCCAACTGGCGACCGCAGCAGGCACATCCGAGTCGTACCTGAAAGCCCATTTCAAGAGAGAGGTCGGCATGTCACCCATGGAGTATCTGATGTGGCTGAGGATCGAGAAAGCCAAACGGGCCCTGATGGAATCCGAAGCCCCCATCACTGATCTCGCCTTCCAACTCGGTTTTAAAACAAGCCAACATTTCGCCACCGCTTTCAAGCGCTTCACTGCGACCACGCCACGCGACTATAGACGCTTAACGCTTCGTCCACCCAAAGCGCTTGACCACCCAAGCGCCGGCACAGGCCCCTTCTTCCACCCAGTCGTTTCAAAAGACGACCCGCGCCGTCGCCACCTCTGATAACAGAAGCCGTCGCACCTCGCTTGCCGGTTTCAAAGGTCACGGTCGCCTTCGTGAAGAGCGGCGCGCCGATCACGACTTCACCGCTGCCGGGACACAAGGAGTAAAATGCAATCGCGGGCCAGAAATTCTCTTTATGCTTTGGGATGTTTGGTGAAATAGACCACGGCTTCGGCACGACTGCGGATATGCAGCTTCTCATAAATGTTTTTGACATACGTACGCACGGTCTCGAACCCGATGTCTAACTTCGCGGCGATCTCTTTGTAGATGAAGCCGGAGGCGATAAGCTCCAGAATTTCCATCTCACGCGGGCTGAGTTGTTTCTTGTCATCTGTCGGTTCAGGTTCAAAGCGATGGAAATATTGCACCACTTTGCGGGCGATGTGGCTGGTCATGGGCGAACCGCCCTGGAAGACTTCGTCCATACGTTCGATCAGATTGCCGACTGTATCCCATTTCACCAGATAGCCGCTCACACCCGCCTTCAGGGCGTTGAAGACCCGGTCGCTGTCCTCGAACGACGTCAATACCAGCACATGCAACTTGGGGTAATCGCGCTTGAGTTGCGCAGTACAGGCTATGCCATCCATGCCTGGCAATTCAATATCCATCAACACCAGGTCGGGTTCCAGTGTCGGAATAATTTTGAGCGCGAGTTCGGCCCGGCCGATCTGATCGACACACTCATACCCCTCGGAGCGATCGATCTCCCGTCTTAGCTCCTCACGTAACTGTTTATCGTCCTCGACGATCACGACACGCTTCTTCATTTCAAATCCTCCGGGATCATAACACGGAAGGTCACTTTCGTCCCCTGATCAGGCTTGCTTTCCCAAGCGACATCCCCTTTGACCTCCTTCATGCGCGCCCGCATGTTGGCCAGCCCTTCACCAGGCACCACAGCGCCCATATCAAAACCTTTTCCGTTATCCATCACGTCGATGGTCATCGTGTTCTTGTCCAGCAGGAGCCGCACGCTGATCTCGCTGGCCTGCGCATGCTTGAGCGCATTCGTGACCGCTTCCCGAAAGGCCAGCATCACATTGTAACGCAGGTGACTGGCAACTGTGATGGACGGCAAGAACGTCGGGATGTCCAGCCTGAAACGGATCCCGCATCCGGAACAAAGCTTCTGCGTAGTTTGCGCGATATAGCCCGCCAACGCCTCAGCGGTGTCGTTCTCAGTCTTCACCGCCCAGATGATCTCATGCAACTGGCGACCGGCTTCCAGCGCGCCATCCAGAATGCGCGTCAGCGCGTTCTTCTGGTCTGCAACCGTAAGACTCTCCGTTTGTGCGGCAGCTGCGATCAGCCGGATCTGCGTCAAGCGCGACCCAATATCGTCATGTATATCACGAGCGATCCGGGTGCGTTCCTCTTCAAGCCGACGCATCCACTCCAGCTTGGACAGCCGGAACTGTACGCGACGCCGGTAGTTCCACGCGATAAATCCAAAGATCAACCCTGCGCCGAGCAATGAGCAAACAGCCACAAACCATTGCGTCTTGTAAAACAGTTCGGGCAACTGGAACGGAAGACGTATTTCTTCATAAACGGTTTGCGCATCCGGAGAAACCCGTTGCACACATACTTGATACTTTCCAGGCTGGAGTCCATTATACGTCAACGGACTCAGTTCCGATGAGCCGATGGAGTAACTCCAGTTCCATATGATTTTCAAGAGGTCGCCCGGACGAATACGTTCATCCAAATTCATCCGGTAATTATATTCCGTATACGATGTGTTGCTGGTGTCTCTCAACACGAGCAGATGCCGTCTTCGTTCCGTCGGATGCGCCACCACCTCCGAGAGATCGGCGCGCATGTAGTTTCTCCATGGCGGAGCGATCTTTGCTATGGGATCGGGTTCAAATGCGGCTACGATCCAGGGTGTCCCATCCTCCACACCATCCCTCACCCGGAAGATTCGGATATTATCCACTGCAAGGATGCCGATTGTGTCCACGTTACCACCGGAGACAACTGAGACGTCAACTCCTTTGACATCGGACGGCACCTGAAGCATCCGCATTTGCGAGGAGAGTGGCGCGTTCGACACGCAACCGGTCCAGCCCGGCGAAGTACCTGATGCATGCCAGTTTCCAATACTGAAAAAGTCGGTCTCCTTATTTCCAAAGAATCGGAAGCTCACGCGCATGCTCCCCCCCACCTCGTGCCATTCCGTATCCATGCCTTCCAAGCGGTAACGGAAGCGATAGCCTTGCCCGCTGTCAATCTTTGGGGTCTTGAAGTTGAACTGGACCTGCCGCGCCCCAGCCGGAAGAGACCACGGATCAAACCGCGTCAAATGACGCTGACCCACCTCAGCTTCGATGTGTTCGTTAACTGCAGGCAGCGCCATAGCTTTCCCGTCCAAGACAACGCTGTCAAGCCTTGTCACCCGATCCACCTCGGCCGCTCCCCCTGCAAACGACATTGAGCCAGCCCAAATCAGATAGAAGTAAAATGTTTTCCTCATGAGTATTTTAAATTATACATCTCACCCCATGGTTTATCCATCCCCTTTTTGGGGGAGGGAGCAGTTCCGAGTTATTGGCACTGCTCCCTTCTGATGTGTGTGGCGAGCAATGACGAGTTGTCTTCCCGAGAGAATATCAAACAGTTTAGCAGATCAGCCCGGCTCCCAAGGAAGGAGCCGGCTAGCGGACGAACGGTATCAAGACGGAAGAGCGGGCGCGTGACAGGCGTGGCTCGCGTGATATCGCAGGCGAGGAATGCGGGGATGCGCCTATGGACGGTATTGATGTATTCATCGCCCGTTCCAGAGGCGCGTCAGCCGCATCCGCAGACCGATGGCACCGCAGGACACGCCCGAACGCGGAGCGAGGCCGTCGCGACACCGGAGGCCGCCCAGGTACTCGGGCGGTCCGGAGGGGGTATCCAAGCATCCGCCGCTCATTCAACGGATGCGGATTTGCGGATGCGCGGCAGGGGCTGGATATGTATCCGCCACTGCCGCGGCTCAGACGCGAATACGCACCTTTTATGAGCGCCGACAGATGCGTACCCGCCGGACCGCCCACAGAAGCAAAGCCACCTACAAACAACGCTGAACTGCGCCC
>JBAXCC010000125.1:0-10378 GCA_037141675.1 bacterium
ACTTCAAAGGGAAAACCAAGGCCGGTCCGCATGGCGATTTCATCTTCGAATTCGATGCCGTCGTCGGCCGCCTCATCGACAAACTCCAGCAACTTGGAGTGGCTGACAATACGCTGGTGATCATCACCAGCGACAACGGACCCGAGATCGATGCCGTCGTCAACATGCGCAAGGACTATGGACACGACGGCGCCCGCCCGTGGCGCGGCATCAAGCGGGATGACTGGGAAGGCGGTCACCGGGTTCCGCTCCTCGCACGCTGGCCGGGTCGGATCAAGCCCGGCACGCGGACCGATCAGACAATTTGTCTGACGGATGTGATGGCCACCTGTGCGGCGATCGTCGGAGCTCCGTTGCCGGACAACGCAGCCGAGGACAGTTTCAACATGCTTCCCGTACTCCTCGGCACGGATGAAGGTAAGCCGATACGCGCGTTCACGCTTCATCAGACAATATCACTGGCTCTCGCCATCCGCGAGGGGAAGTGGAAATATCTCGACCATAAAGGCTCGGGCGGGAACCGGTATGACAAGCCGGAGTTGGCGCCCTATGCTCTTGCGGAGAAGGCGCCTGACGCGCCCGGTCAACTCTATGATCTCGAGAAGGATCCGGGCGAGACCGACAACCTCTACTTCAAGCACCTAGACGTGGTAACCCGCCTGAAAGCCACGCTGGATCACGCCAAGGCTTCCGGACGGAGCAGGGGAATGCAAAGCAGTTTGTGAACTGAAAGGAAAACATGAAGATGAAAACAACACGTGCAATCGTTGGCGCAGTCGTTGCCCTGACATGGGTGGCGAATGTGGGGCTGGTTCAGCAGGCTGTTGCCAAGCCGCTCAAGGTCTATATTCTTGTTGGCCAGTCCAACATGGAAGGTCCTGCAAATATCAAAACCTTTGACTATATCGGCGATGACCCCAAGACCGCGCCCATGCTCAAGGAGATGGTCAAGCCGGATGGAACACCTGTTGTTTGTGATCATGCGTGGGTTTCGTATCTGACCGGCGCAAAAGACAAGAACTTCGAATTAACCGGCAAAATGACTGCAGGGTATGGGACGATGTATGGTCAGGATCCGACGAAACCCGGAAAATGTATCGGGCCGGAATTCACCTTCGGAATCTACATGAGCAAGGTTGTCAAGGAGCCATTCCTGATCATTAAGACGGCATGGGGAGGAAAGTCGCTGCACACAGATTTTCGTCCACCCAGCGCCGGACCCTATGTGCCGACAGAAGCCGAACTCAAGAAGCAGGAGGCCAAGCCGGAAAAGGCAAAAGAGCGAGCGGAAGCTACGGGCGTTTATTACCGTATGATGGTTGAGCATGTGAAGTCGGTGCTCAAGGATATCAAGCGTGTTTATCCGGGTTATGACGCGAAGCAGGGTTATGAAGTAGCAGGCTTTGTATGGCTTCAGGGATTCAACGATCTGGTTGCCGGGGACACTTACATGCCAAAACCCGGAAGTCAGGTGAGGGACTACACCAAGTACGGCGAATGGCTTGCGGATTTCATCCGTGATGCCCGCAAAGACTTCGGGGCTCCCAAGATGCCGTTTGTCATCGGAGTGCTTGGCGTGGGAGGCCTTGAAGCGAACGAAAGCACAAAGGCGTTCCGCATGGCTATGGCTGCGCCTGCGTCGCTTCCCGAGTTCAAGGGCAATGTTGTGGCAGTTGAGACCGCGCCATTCTGGTCTGCAGAGCTGGGGGCCATTGATGAGAAAAGAGGAAAGATTAAACAGAAGAAGTGGGAGTTGGGCAATAAAGTCAAAGACGGGAAAATGACTAAAGCTGAGGCAGAGCTTGCGGGTAAAAAACTTGAAGCGGAACTTATTTCTCCCAAAGAACAAGCGCTCTGGGAGCGTGGTGCATCCAATGCAGGTTACCATTACCTCGGTTGCGCAAAGACATTTGCCCTGATGGGCAAGGCTTTTGCTGAGGCCCTCCTGAGTCTGGAGAAGTAATAAAAAAAGGACATGAAAATGAAACAAACCAGAATGAATGGTGCTGCGGTAACCCTTTTAAGCGGAATGATGTTAATAGGGACGGGGATCATTTCAGGTGTTAATGCTGCTGAAAAACAGCCTATTCCCGACTTTACAAAGGGGGGCAAGCCAGATGAAAACCACGACTGGAATCTTGGCGCGACCGGCGCACGTGGCTGGGTCTATGGCTCGAAGGGGCAGACGGCCGAAGCGCGGCAGATCTTGGTGACCGCAGTTGACGCGGGATCACCGGCGGAGAGCGTCCTGCGGGTCAACGACGTGATATTGGGCGTGAATGCTAAGCCTTTTACAGAGGACGCCCGCACGAGTATCGCCAGCGCGATCACAGTTGCCGAACAAGAAAAGAACCGTGGCGTGTTAAGACTGATCCGCTGGCGTGACGGACAGAGCTCAAACGTTGAAATGAAACTGGCAGTGCTGGGTACATACAGTGCAACCGCTCCCTACGATTGCTTGAAGTCAAAAAAGATTTTTGAACAAGGCTGTCAGCTCATCTTGAAGAAAGGACTGGATAAGGCTAGCCTCTACATGGACTTCAACGCGCTGGCGCTACTGGCCACAGGCAAGGCGGAATATCATCCCTTGCTGGCAGCGTATGCCAAGAAGGTCGCGGAATCGCTGCACCCTGGCGTATGGACCTGGCATTACGGTTACGGAAACATATTTATGGCCGAGTACGTCCTGGCCACCGGCGACCAGGCGATCCTGCAGGAGCTCAAGCGCACGGCGAAGGAAGCGACCATGGGCCAGAGCGTTGCCGGCATGTGGGGCCATGAGTTTTACACCACGGCGAGCGGCAACTTGAATGGCTATGGTTGCATGAACCAGCCGGGGATCGTGCAGACCATCGGGCTGGTGCTGGCCCGCCAGGCGGGTGTGAAGGATCCGGCTGTCGACCAGGCGATTGGCCGCTCTGCGAGGTTCCTGCGCTGGTTTGTCAACAAGGGAGCCATTCCCTATGGTGACCATCAGCCCTGGCCGGGGCATGAGGACAACGGAAAATGTTCCAGCGCGGCAGTGCTCTTCGATTTACTGGGTGATCAAGAGGCGTCATTGTATTTTGCTAAGATGTCAACAGCGGCCTACGCCGAGCGCGAGCGCGGGCACACCGGCAATTATTTCAATGTCCTGTGGGCGCTGCCAGGAGTATCACGCGGAGGTCCGCTGGCTACAGGCGCCTATATGAACGAGCAGTCGTGGTATTATGACCTGGCTCGGAATTGGCAGGGTGGTTTCGGTTATCAGGGCTCACCGGCGGGTGAAGAGGAACATAAGAAGTATACCTCCTGGGATTGTACGGGATCATATCTCATGGCTTATGCCCTTCCGCTTAAGAGCCTGTATCTGACTGGTAAAAAGCCGTGCGTGGTAAAACCCCTGAGCCGCGATGAAGTGAAGGATGTCATTCTCGCAGGAAGGGATTACTTCACCGCCTCCGACAAGAATGGTGGACCCTACAAAGGGCGCACCACGGAGCAGTTGCTGTCCGGCCTCTCGAGTTGGTCGCCGGCAGTGCGCAAGCGCTCAGCCCAGGCGCTGGCCACGTGCGAGGGTGATTTTGTTCCGGCGCTGCAGAAACTATTGGCCAGTTCCCGTCTGGAATCCCGTTACGGGGCATGCGAAGCACTCGGCTACCTCGGCCCAAAGGCCGATGCAGCAGCCCCTCAGTTGCGAGCGTTGCTCAAGGATCAGGACTCCTGGTTGCAGAGTCTGGCGTGCGTGGCGTTGGCGGAGTTGGGTCCTGGAGCCCGCAAAGCCAGCGTGACCGATCTCCTGCGCATGACCGTGATGACGAATCCGGCTGACCCACGGCGGACGGCCCAGCGTGCCGCCTGCGTGGCGCTGTTCCAGCCCTTCCCCGGAAGTCGCACCCCACGTACCAGCATTTTGGCCAACTCCTTGGAGGGAGTAGACATGGCGTTACTCCTTCCGGCCATGCTGTCGGTCTTGGATAATGAGGACAGCGTCGCCCGTGGCTCCCTCGCGCACATATACGGCAAGTTGAGCGAGCGCGACGTGGCTGAAATCCTGCCCGCCATCATTAAGGCGACTCAGAATCTCGCGCCCAGCAACGAGATGTTCGCTGATGGCATCCGCCTTGCCGGACTTGAGCTGCTCTCTCGCCTGCATATCCGCGAGGGGATGCCCCTCTGCGTGTCTGTGATCGAACCAGCTCGTTGGGGTTCGGGTAGGCGCATGCCGAAATGCCTAGAGTCTCTTCGCCGCTATGGTGCTCATGCCAAAGAAGTGTTGCCCCAGTTGAAGGAAATGCGCCAAAGCCTGGGCGGTCCTCAAGGCAAAAAGAAGGACGAGAACACGGTGCAACTTGACAAAATCATTGCAGATATCGAGGCAAGTCAGGAGTCCCCGACCTTACTGAGTATGAAGGAATTTGTAGCTCGGGCGAAGGCGAGCAAAGGATCCAAGTGATGAATAGGAAGATGACAAAGCAAAGGAAAAACATGAATAACAAAACAGCACTCAACTGTCTGGCAACCCTGCTCCTGACGATGATCGCGGGAACAGCCCTTGCCGCGCCACAAAAGCCAATGCCGAAGGAGGATGTCATCGATGTTCCCGCGATCGGACAGGGACTCTGTGTCCACAACCTCTTCCAGTCAAACATGGTCCTGCAACGCGACAAACCTGTGGCTATCTGGGGCTGGGCCGCTGCTGGCGAGAAGGTCACAGTCTCCTTCGCTAATCAGACCCAGAGCGCGACGGCAGACAAAGGCCGGGCGTGGAAAGTCCTGCTGACTCCTATGACAGCAAACGCCAAACCCCAAACGCTGACAGTGCAGGGCAAGGATAAGACGCTTACCCTTGAGAATATTCTCGTGGGCGACATCTGGGTTTTGGGCGGACAAAGCAACATGGAGTTTCCCCTCGCCAATGTGGAGAATGGCTCACTCGAGATTGTCTCTGCAAACTTTCCAGGGATTCGGATCCTGACGGTTCCCGCGCAGAATGGGGCGGAGTTAAAACAGGGATTCCCGAGACTGTATGAATGGAGCGGCTGGTCCAGCCGCCATTTCCGAAAAGGGGACTGGGATGTCTGCTCGCCGGAGACCGTACGTGAACTTTCAGCTATTGGGTATGTTTTCGCTCGCCGCCTCCACATGGCGTCACAGATTCCGATCGGTGTAATTGACACCTCCCGCGGAGGCACGTGTGTTGAGACCTGGACGCCTGATCCTGTCCTGAGGAAGATCGACACGCCGCAGGTCAAGGCCAAGCTCGCAGAGTGGGACCAGAAGGTTGCCCAGTACGATGCAAAGAAGGATCTCGAGGACCAAGTTAAGCGGCATCACGAATGGGTGGCGCGCATGACGAAAGAGGGGAAGGCGATTCCTGCAGATCGCAAGGTTCCCACGGAGCTACGTCCCGGACCAGCAGCGGACATGAACCGCCCGGGCAACTGCTACGCAAGCATGATCGCTCCGATCGCCGGTATGTCAGTGAAGGGTGCGATCTTCCACCAGGGGTACAACAATTGTTTCGACGGCTCTGAGGGCGGCCTCATGTACTACCACGTCTTCCCAAAGATGATCACGGCCTGGCGCGCGGCTTTCAATGACCCGGAGATGGCCTTCGGCATCTTGTCGCTATGCACGGAAGGCAAGCGTCAGACGCTCGATGATTACGTTGAACTCATGGCGAATGCCGGGCCTCATGTTCGCGAAGCGCAGTACAAGACGTTTCTCGATTTCTACAAGGCAGGTGACAAGAATATCGGCTATGCCAGCACCTTTGACCTGCGTCGCCGGTGGTATCACCCCCAGCTCAAGATACCTGCTGGCGAGCGCATCGCACGCTGGGCCCTGGCGACACAGTACGGCTTCAGCAAGCAGCTCCAATGGAAGCCGCCCATGCTCAAGGAGATGAAGGTCGAAGAGGGACAGATTGTGCTTCAGATGGATGAGGCCGTATCCAATGTGGACGACGGAGGTGAGATCGAAGGCTTTGCCATCGCAGGCGAAGACAAGAAATTCCAACCGGCAGAGGCGAGTTTTTTGATGAAGGGCAAAGACGCAAAAAATAAAGGCCAAGAAGATAAGACAGCCATCGTGCTCAAAAGTGCTCTGGTGCCGAAGCCGCTCCACTATCGTTATGCCTGGGGACGCAGTCCCATGGGCAATCTTCAGGCCGCTGGCAACACGGATATTCTGTTTGCGACCCAGCGCAGCGACACCTGGTCCATGAACGACATCTACGAAGCGCTGACCGGCAAGAAGGCGAAAGAGCCCACAACACTCGACCGCCCTGAGCATAACGAGTTTAGAAAAGCGCTTCAAGCGGAAGACATGAGAAGGCGGCTGGCTGAGGCACAAGACCTGATCAAGACAAACGTTAAGAAAGAGGGCAAATAAATGAATAAGTCTGTTGGTATACTTTTTGGAGCGCTGACAGGGCTGTTGTTGATCTCGGGTCCGGTTATGGCTCAGTCGAATGTAAAAGGTCCGGTCAAGGTGTTTATCCTTGCTGGCCAGTCGAACATGGAAGGTCAGGGCGTGGTTTCCATGGATGACCCGAAGAACTACAACGGCGGCAAGGGTAATCTGGTCTGGTCAATGAAAAACTCCCAGAGTGCGGAGAAGATGAAGAAGCTCAAAAACGAAAAAGGGGAATGGGTGGTCCGCGATGACGTCCAGATATCGTTCAAGGTGCGTGACAAGGTTCGCAAGGGAGGTTTAACTGTCGGCTACACTGGATATGGCGGAAGCAGTCATATCGGGCCCGAGCTGGGTTTTGGCTTTGTCATGGGCGATACCTTCGAAGAGCCTGTGCTCTTGATCAAGACAGCGTGGGGTGGCAAGAGTCTGTATGTTGATTTCCGTCCGCCGAGTTCCGGCGGCCAGGTGGGGCCGTATTACACGAAGATGATCGAAGAGGTGCGCGCGGCCTTGGCAGAGCTTGGCGATCAGAAATACGAGATGGCGGGATTTGTCTGGCAGCAGGGCTGGAACGACATGTGCACCAAGCCGGCGATCCCCGAGTATGCGCAGAATCTCGTCAACCTGGTCAAGGATCTCCGAAAGGAATTCAATGTCCCGAATATGCCGGTGGTGGTTGGCCAACTCGGCAATGGCGGGCCTGTTGAGAAAGGCGACATGTTTGAATTCAGGAAAGCGCAGGAAGAGGGGACCCGGCAAATCAAGAACGCGATCTTTGTAAAGACTACGGACTTTGCACGTCCGCCCGCCATGTCGCCGAACGTCGGCCATGGCCACCACTGGTGCGGCAATGCGGAGAGTTATTTCCTGGTCGGCGACGCGCTGGGCGAAGCGATGAAGAGCCTGTTGAAAAAGTAGAAGCGAGTCTCTGCCGGAAGGCCTGTTGGCACAATGACTTTGGACGAGAGAATAAATCAATTGTTTAATGTCAAAATACGGTCCCTACGCCTTTCAAAGTAAACGATAGGCAAGTCCGCCGCCAGTAGGGCAGGAACAAACAGAGGAATAACTTTTTTGACAGGATTTACATGATTGACAGGATTGGTTTTGAAGTCTAATCCTCAAAATCCTGTTAATCCTGTCAGAAAATAATAAAAGTTATAGACACTATGAAAGCACGAAACGCTCACCTTGAATATGTTGTTGCAATGGGCCTTGCGATCATGTCCAACCTGATCACTCCCGCTGTCGCGCAGGCTGGCGACAAGGAGACTGCAGAGCGCGGGCCGAGGATCGCGAATATCATCAATTTCATACGGCAATGCGAGCCGCGCATTGACTGGATCACAACGAACGTGTTGTATGATACGGTTGTCGAACAGGTCGCGATCATGAAGAAGTATCAACTGAAGGGGACCTTTCTTCTGCAGTATGATGCGCTGATGGATGTCAGGTACCAGAAATTACTCAAGGAGTTACCGCCTGATCAGTTCGAAATCGGCGCCTGGTGGGAGATTCCGCAACCTCTGGTGGAAAACAGCGGCTACAAATGGCGTGGACGGTATCCATGGGACTGGCACGCGGATGTGGGTTTCGCCACCGGGTACTCTCCGCAAGAGCGAGAGAAGTTGACGGATACCTATATGGCCGACTTCAAAAAGATTTTCGGTTCCTATCCGAAATCAGTGGGGTCGTGGTTCATTGACGAGCACACCTTGCAATACATGGTTGATCGCTATGGAATTGAAGCCTCGTGTAACTGCAAAGACCAGATCGGGACGGATGGCTACACGATGTGGGGCGGCTATTGGAACCAGGGGTATTATCCCAGTAAGAAGAATGCCTACATGCCAGCCCAGAATGCTGAAAACCAGATTTCTGTTCCCATATTCAGAATGCTCGGCAGTGATCCCATCCATCAGTATGATAGCGGGCTAGGGGGGAATCACCAGAAAGTTGTCTCCCTTGAACCTGTCTACGAGGGCGGCGGGGGCAATGCGGAGTGGTGTCAGTGGTATTTCGATGCGTTTGTCGATGGTGCGTCGATGGGCTATGCCTACACGCAGGTCGGACAGGAGAACTCGTTCACATGGAAGCGGATGGCCAAGGGATTCAACATCCAGCTACCGATGATCGCCCGCTTGCAAAAAGAGGGTAAAGTGGATGTGAAGACGCTGGGTGAGACGGGTAAGTGGTTTAAGGAAAAATATAAGGTGACGCCTCCGACCTCGGTGACAGTCTTGAACGATCACTCGAAGAAGAACCTCAAGACAGTCTGGTTCAACTCGCGCTTCTATAGGGCCAATCTGCTCTGGGATCAGGGAGCCATGCGCTTCAGGGATATTCATCTGTTTGACGAAACAATGGCCTCCGATTACCTCACCCAAAAAGGCACTTCCAGTCAGTGCTTTTATTTTGCACTGCCTGTGGTGGATGGCTTCAACTGGAGCACGGCGGAGACAGTGGCTGGCCTCAGATTGAAATGCGCAGGGGGCGGGGAGATCAAGGGTGGCAAGCCTGTCGTGGATGATCGTAAGCCGGGCGAACTCACTGTACGCTGGCCGATTGATGTACCCAAAGGAGAGATGGTTCTGACCTTTAATGAAACCTCTGTAAGTATTTCAGCAACGGGTGACTTGAAGGACGGATGGTTTTTCGAATTATCCAATGATAAGAAGGCTGCTTTACCTTATCGCGAGATCACTCCGAAAAAGCTGTCATGCGCATTTAGGAACGCCCCGTATTCCGTAGTAGCGATTCAAGGCACATTCACAAATGCCCCTGAAGCCTGTCTGCGAATCATTCCGGAGAATAACCGAATCATTTTAGACTTTTCCCGCCGCTAATAATCAGCTTGTCGATCCAGTCCCCAAACGAGTATAAGCCAGTGCATAATGATGAGGGCGTATGACTTTGAAACGCATGATGGAGTAATGACGTTGAGCGAGAAAAAAGATCGAATGTCCTATTCCCAAATACGGCCCCTACGCCTTCCTCTTCCTTCTTGCTGAGACTACAGTTTAATCTCAAATACGCTGCCTTTTTTGCCTGTCTTGGACATTAATTCATTTCCATTCTCCAATACCCGTACCAGAATGTCGGTCCCTTTGCGTGAGACCTGTATATCCAGTTGGCGACCCAGAAGTTGAATCGAATTCAATTGCATCATGGGCCATGAATCGGGCAGTCTCGGTGTCAATTGAAAGCTGCGGAAACTCAGCGGCTCAATGCCAAACAGACCTTCGGTGATGACCCTGGCATAAAGGATGGTAGGGCTCAGCAGGTCACTGTCGTCCTCATCTGCAAAGGGGCCCCCATGGCCCAGCATATGACTTGTCAGCGCAATACGGGTCTTGTCCAGGGCCAAGTCCGTGCGACCTGACTTGAACGCGGCCAGTAACGCATAATAGGTCTCTCTGGCCCATTGGGTTCTTTTTTCTGTGGACACGGCCTTGAGATTGACCTCCAGGGTCTCCGGCTTTTCCAGCCACAACTTATCCGAGAACAGGGCATCCAAAGTCTCGGTCTGGCGTGACGTGAGGCCAACCACTAAAGGCAGGCTGATCCAGCCCCGCAGAAGGTCATTTCCTTCATAATAGCGGTAGGTTTCATACCCCTCGACCTTTGCCCCGAAGAAGGTTTCGATGGATTGAGCCAAACTCTTGGCAACCTGATCAAACTGATCTGCTTGGGACGTCTTACCCAGCTGGCGGCCCAACCGCGCAGCCACCTGCAGGCCGCCATAGGCCAGTGCACTGGTGCTCAGGTTGGCTTGGCCCGTGGGCAATCGCCCCTCCAACTCATCTGTGCGTGAGGCAATCACACCGGCTGAATTCAGATTCATCTTCAGATACTCCACGCACCGCACAATCAGGGGCCACATCTCCTCGGCCCGCTTTTGGTCTGCCAGGGCTAACAGGTAGTGTGACAGGCCATAGAGGATCATGGCTTCGTCCCCCCGGCCCCGTTGATAGGGCTT
>JBAXCC010000126.1:0-10308 GCA_037141675.1 bacterium
TGGTGAACTTGATGATCGGGTTCATCGCCACCGAAGAGGTGTCTTTGAAGGGATCACCAACCGTGTCGCCCACAACGGTCGCCGCATGTAAGTCCGTGCCCTTGGCGCGCAAATCCACTTCGACGATCTTCTTGGCGTTGTCCCAGGCACCGCCAGCGTTGGCCATGAAGATAGCCTGGTAGAGACCGAAGAACGCGATGGAAATTAGGTAGGCGATAAAGAAGAACGGGTTGAAGAAGGCCAGCGACAGAGCGAAGCAGAAAACCGCCACGAAAATGTTGAGCATGCCTTTCTGGGCATAGATCGTGCATATCTTCACGACTTCCTTGCTGTCCTCGATCGAGGCAGTCTCGGCGTTCAGATTCATGTTGTCCTTAATATAGACAACCGCACGGTAGGCGCCGGTAACGACCGCCTGAGTGG
Source organism: bacterium (assembly GCA_037141675.1). Lineage (GTDB taxonomy): Bacteria > Verrucomicrobiota > Kiritimatiellia > RFP12 > UBA1067 > CAIZQW01. The sequence goes on from JBAXCC010000126.1 coordinate 424, forward strand.
CTGCGCCGGTGAACCAGTAAATGACCGCGCCACCCATCAACAGGCCGAGCACGACCTCCGGACGCACAAGGCTAAGGCCTGAGATAACGAAATCAACGCCAGCCTTGAGTTGGTCAGGCGTCAAGTGTGCCCCCACCGTACCGCCTGCGGCTAGCACGAGTTCGGCTGCCTTGCCCTTGGCCAGCATCAAAATGATGCCGAAGATCATCGTGGTAGCGCCTACGACAGCGGTACCGATCAGCACGGGCTTAGCAGTGGCCTTGAAGGTGTTGCCCGCGCCGTCATTACGCTCAAGGTTGAGCTTGGCGTTTTCAAAGTCTGGCTTGAATCCGAAATCTTTCTCGATCTCCTTCTCGATGCCGGGAATCGACTCGATGCGGGAGAGTTCATATACAGACTGGGCGTTATCTGAAACCGGCCCAAAACTGTCCACAGCGATCGTCACTGGGCCCATGCCCAGGAAGCCGAAGGCCACAAGGCCGAAGGCGAAGATCGGCGCGGCAAACTCTAAACCCGCCGGCATCAGGCTGGCCACGGCCGGATTCGTCGCCAACAGGGCGGAGACGAGCATCAGCACGAGCATCGTCAGACCTTCCCAGAAGGCGCTGAAGTTGCCGGCAACGAAACCAGAGAGGATGTTCAGCGAGGCACCTCCGTGCTCAGAGGCTGTCACGACCTCTTTGACATGCTTGGCGTTGGTGCTGGTGAAAACCTTGGTGAATTCAGGGATCACAGCACCCGCAATCGTGCCGCAGGAAATGATCGTGGAGAGGACCCACCACAAGTTCTTGTCGATACCCGTTCCGGCAGGCAGCAGCAGATAGCTGGCGATGTAGGTGACGACGATAGAGATGAACGAGGTCAGCCACACGAGAACCGTCAGCGGGTGCTCAGGATCGAACTCCTTGGCGTTCTGTAACTTGGCGGTGAAGTAGATGTCGTTGAGGAAATAAGAAGCCAGCGAGGTCAGGATCATCAAGATGCGCATGACGAAGATCCAGACGATCATCTGAGCGCAGAGATCGCCGTTGCCGAGGACCAGCGCAAGGAAGGTAATCAGCGCGACGCCGGTTACGCCGTAGGTCTCGAAGCCGTCAGCGGTCGGGCCGACGCTATCACCCGCGTTGTCGCCGGTGCAGTCCGCAACCACGCCTGGATTCTTGGGGTCGTCCTCAGGAAGCTTGAAGACAATCTTCATCAGGTCAGAGCCGATGTCAGCGATCTTGGTGAAAATGCCGCCGCAGATACGCAGCGCCGAAGCGCCGAGGGATTCGCCTATCGCGAAGCCGATGAAGCACGGGCCACGCAGGCTGGTAGGGAGAAACACGAGAATGCAAATCATGAAGAACAGCTCAACTGCAACCAACAGAGTGCCGACGCTCATGCCCGAGCGCATCGGGATCGCGAGCGCTTCCCAAGGCGTACCGCGCAGAGCAGCAAAAGCGCTGCGGCTATTCGCGAAGGTGTTGATGCGCATGCCGAACCAAGCGACGCCATAGGAGCCCAGGATGCCCAGAACCGACGCGGCGAGGATGATGCCCACACTGGTCAGCGGCATCTTCTGCAGGATCAAGAAATAGTAGATCATGCACACGGCGATCAACGCCCACAGAATCGCGAGGAACTTACCCTGCTGGGCGAGGTAACTCTTGCATGTTTCCCAGATAATTTCAGAGACATTTCGCATCGAGGAATGCACAGGCAGATTCTTTGTCTGGGTGTATTGCACCAAGCCGAAGATCAAGCCGAGCGCGCAGACTCCAATGCCGATCATCATCAGCGACGTGCCCGAGATAGCGCCGTTGAAGAACTTAATACCCAAATCAGGCAGAATCAGATCCGCCTCGCTAGCAAATGCCGGAACAGCGCCAAAAACCGCTGAAACCAAGACCGCCCACAACCCCTTCGATGAACCACGTAACCACATATCTAATCTCCTCTTGTATTGACAGAACCTGCCCAAAAAAAACACGTATAAATTACACGATTGGAATCGACAACACAACACTAATCCTCGCAAAACACCATTTTTTTTCTTTCTCCCGTATTTTTTATAAACCTTGAAAACGTTGAGCAATTTTGATTAACTATTTTTCAAATTTATAGGAGTTATAGTATGATGTTTGATCCCCTTTACTTACTGATGATCGCGCCTGCCTTACTTTTAGCTGGTATTGCACAATTATTAGTGAAGCACACCTTTAACAAGTACTCGAAAGTCCGGAGCTATTCAGGACTGACTGGAGCTCAAGCCGCTGAACGGATGATTCGTTGCAACGGTATTTTTGATGTAAAGGTTGAGGAGACCGCTGGTTTTCTTTCAGACCATTATGACCCATCAAAGAAGGTCCTACGCCTCTCCCCTGATGTCTTTCAGTCCAACTCCCTTGCGGCAGTCGGCATCGCCTGTCATGAAGCCGGGCATGCCATGCAACATGCACAAGGGTATTTCCCTCTCGTCGTACGCACCACGCTCGTCCCTGCAACCATGTTCAGCAGCCAGTTTGCGTACATCGTATTTTTTATTGGCCTATTCATGCAGATGAAACCGCTCTTATTCGTCGGCATTGGCATGTTTGCCTGTGCGTTTATCTTTTCGGTCATCACGCTTCCAGTTGAGTGGGATGCAAGTGCACGCGCCAAGCAGCACATGGTCACCGCCGGGATCGTGTCCCCCACGCAAGAGCGCGATGCAGGGAAAGTATTAAACGCAGCCTTCCTGACCTATTTGGCAGGCGCTGTTGCAGCGCTCATGACCTTGCTCTATTACCTCATGAAGGCAGGCCTTCTTGGCGACAATCGCCGGCGGTAATTTACATCATCCCCATATAGCCCATTTGACGGAGAAGCTGGGTGTTTTCCATCCAGTCTTTTTCAACCTTAACCCAAAGCTCGAGCTTGACTTTCACACCAAAAATTTCTGAAAGTTCAGGATCGGCACATTGGCGTACATATTTCAGATTCTGCCCCTTAGGTCCGATCACAATACCCTTTTGTGATTCGCGATTCACAAAGAGCGTCACGGTCACATTCCACACCTTAGGTGTCTCCTCGATATGATCTACACGAACCCCCAGCTCATGGGGCAACTCTTGGTGGAGACGCGACAGAAACTTTTCGCGGACCACATCTGCGATCGCCAGTTTGCGCGGATAGTCCGTCACGATATCTTCAGGAAAGAGGTAATCTTCACACGGTAGCGCCAAGACAAACAGGCGGTCGATAACATCGACTGCGCCTGCCACATGAAGCGCACATGCGGGAATCCAGCACACCTCACGCGTTTGCCCCTTCTCTGCCAAAATGGATTGCCACAGTTCCTTAAACTCGCGATCGAAAAAGGGTTTCATGTCACTCTTATTCAATACAAAGACAACCGGTTGATCCATCGACAGAATACGCCGCATCCAGCCGTCATCCTCGAGCTGGGGTCTGACGCTGGCATCAAACACAATCAGCAGAATATCCACGCCCGCGGAAGCCTGACGTGCCATGCGATTCAAGAGCGTCCCCAAAGCGCCTTCGGCCTTATGTAATCCTGGTGTATCCAGGAAGACAAGTTGTCCGCGGCCTTCCGTCAACATTCCCCGGATCGTATTACGGGTTGTTTGCTCAACAGGACTGACAATGCTGATTTTTTCACCGACCATGCGATTCAGCAGCGTGGACTTGCCTGAATTTGTACGTCCAACAATACCGACGACGGCGCACCGCTTCGCGCCCATGCCCTGCTGCTTGAGGGGTTCACTCATGTACACTTATCTCCATTCCCGTAGCGACCATAACCAAAATAATAATTCTGCCCTGTGGCATCCAATACCGCATGCCAAAGATCACTGCTCAAACCAACCTTCTGGCGCTCAATCGTTGCCAACTTAATAGGGACTAGCGTATACCAGTCGGCCTGATTGCCCACCACACAATTCGTACGGCCAGCCATTGCCGCATGAACTGCACTTCGCGCCAACATATAACACTTAATCGCATCCGTACCCCGCGCAGGAACACTACGAATGGTATAGCTCGGATCAAAATACTTCACCGATCCTTCGCGCCCTGTCTTCTTCAAATGGTGTGAGATACGTTGCTTCAGATATTCACCAATATCCTTCTTCAATACATTTCCTGACGCATCTTTCTCTTCGGTTTCACTCTTGACATGACGCTGCCCCGCACCTTCCGCCACAACGATGACCGCATGATCCTTGCCGGAATCAAACCGGCGATCCAGTGCAGCCAGCAAGCCATTCGGCCCATCAATTTCAAAATCCATTTCAGGAATGAGACAAATGTTCACAACCGGATTGGCCAACGCCGCATACGAAGATATAAAGCCTGAATCACGCCCCATCAGCTTCACAAGACCGACACCGTTGAACGTCCCCTTGGCTTCTGTATGCGCCGCCTGAATAATGGTCGTTGCCTCAGCCACCGCAGTCTCAAATCCGAAACTGCGTCCAACAAAATAGAGATCATTGTCAATGGTCTTCGGGATACCCACCACACTAATCGAGAGATTACGATGTTTGCACTCTTCGGCAACATCACGCGCACAGCGCAACGAACCATCCCCGCCAATACAGAACAGCAGATTGATATTCATGCGCGAAAGTGTATCGACAATCAACCCCGTATCCTGCTGGCCCCGCGATGACCCTAGCATGGTTCCCCCGTTTTCATGGATCGTATCCACTGAATCCGTGTCCAACAAGATAGGTTCATACTTATACGCCGGATTGAGCCCTGCATACCCATAGCGAATACCAAAGATATTCTTAATCCCATAGTCACAGGTCAAAATTTCAACCAGTCCTTTGATGACATTGTTAAGTCCTGGGCATAATCCGCCCGCCGTTACAATCGCCACGCGGCTCCAGGATGGCGAATGAAAAATCTTTCCGTGAGGCCCCGCACGTTCAAACGAGGGGGTCACCCCTAAACGCTCACTTAAAAATTTTAATATACGGGCATTCTCCGAAATCAAGATACGGTCGTCATTTTTGATAAAGTCACGATTCCGAACAGGCGACTCGATTTTGCACTCCCCAAGACGATCAACATCCAAAGAAAAGTCGGACGGATTTGAAAGTATTTTATCAAGAACTGACATAGCAAAACTCCTAGTGGGACTTAAAACGAACTAGTATACGCATAATTTTGAATATCGTCAATTGACAGTCTCAATAAATTATGGTTAAATGTGCGGACTTTTTTGCAATTGGACCATAGCTCAGTTGGTAGAGCATAACACTTTTAATGTTGGGGTCGCGGGTTCGAGTCCCGCTGGTCCAACCATTTACAAAAAATGAAAAAACCGCGCAACACATTAGGTTGCTCGGTTTTTTACTTTTGATATCGGGAAACGCTTACTTAGCAGCGTCTTTGCATTCCTTCTTTGCCCCATCTTTACCCTTGCCACCTGCAGCATGGTGCTTCTTGTGGATCTCAGCCAACTTAGCTTCGAATGCAGCCGGGTCTTTTTCCTTGAGTGCAATCAGTTCCTTATAGAGTGCTTCATCCTTTGTTTTGATGCGCTCAAGCATCTTAGCAGTGCGCTCTGTCTTCTGTTCTGCCGTCATTTCCTTCTTGGCCGGCTCTGCCCCTGCAGCACCCTTCCCTTTGCCTTCCTTGGCCATCGTCCCTGTTGCCAATGTGGCGATCATGGCTAATACGATCAATGAGTACTTCATCTGAATAACTCCTTTAATTTTAGAGAACCAACTGGGTTCTTGTGCTTGTATAAACGGCACATCCTTCCATATTATTGCCCCACGGCCTTTCTTTTTTACACGCCCCCTCAAAAAAAACAGCCACACGGAGACAAACACCTTGCCAGGATTGGGGAGTTTTGGCAAACTAGCATCTCTTTTTTGGCCAGAGTGGTGAAATGGCAGACACACCGGACTTAAAATCCGGAGAGGGGTTATTCCCTCGTATGGGTTCGAGTCCCATCTCTGGCACCAATTAGCCCCGATTTTATCGGGGATTTTTCATTTATATTGCAATATGTCGGCAAAGCAGCCCAGTTGACTGCCCCCCCTACTTACTGGCCCAAGCTCATTCGGGAGGCGCTTCGGGGCCAGAGTCAGGGGCACAGTCTGGCTAGGGCGTGGGTTTTGCTTGTCCATTATCTGGCTTTGCCATTTTTGTTTTGAGCGATTGCCAGGTGTTTGTCCCTTTGCGGATCACTTCCTCTGTCACTTCTTTTGTTTTTGCGATTGTCTTATCCAGCAAAGTAGGTTCTTTGGGCAGCAAGTCGCCATACCCTGCTTGGACCAGTGCATGTGAAAGATTGGGATGGGCAACGACATTCTCCCATTTCCATCCGCGGATATCCGCGCACGTTCCTGAAAAGCCAATGAACCGCTTATTAACAATAGCCAAGCCTTTACCCGTTCGCACGATATGGTGCGACGCACACCAGCACAGAAAGATTGTGAGGGCAATCACAATAAAACTCCAAACCCATAGACGTCTCCGTGCCGAGCGAGTCTGAACGAATGAGGTGAAGTTGATTCTCATTTTATTTTCCTCCATACATAACCCAAGCCACCGCCGCGATCAGCAGGATGACAAAAAATACAATCACTATAATTCCCCGCATACTCCTCCGCTGCGGGGTGCAAGTGCTTGGCAATGGAGAATCTAGGCGCATCCGATCAACACGCCCCTGATGTTCGTTTTGCAGTTGTTCTTTACGGCTCATGTGAACACTCCTTCTCTTTTTACCTTTAAAAAATCGCCTTAGAAAACAACACCCAGAATAGGTGAGGCAATCGTGCCACACTGATTCCAGATGCCAATCTGGAGACCCGCACCGCTTTCAGCATAATTGACGATGCCGATTTGCAGACCTCTGAAATGCGTCGCCACGTTCCAAATTCCGCCAATCTGTATGCCGTTCATCGCGTTCACCCGATTGTGAACAAATGTAAGCTGAATGGCAGCAGGCGAATCGCCACGGATCCGATTGTATAGCCCGCCAATTTGTATGCCTCCAAAATCGCTGCAGATGTTGTCGAAGAGATTGCAACTGACTCCCGCTGCGTCGCCTGACACCTCTCCGCTCAACCCGACATCGACACCGTAAATATCGTTATGCCCCACACTCCATCCAGGAACGCAAGTATTGAGCCGCACGCCATAGATGTCCCAACCCGTTGTATATGGGACACCAAAGCCAAGAAGAGTGATTGCCAGTGGCGTCACCGGCTCATCGTCAGGTTTTGGCGTGATCGCAGAAGAGGTCGCGCAGGTCGTCACGGGGACCACACCCTCTGGCAAGGGAGGCGGTTGACCGGCAGGCCTGCCCGATCTCATATCCGTTCCAGCATGCGCTACCACCGCAAGTCCAACTGACAGTCCAATATAGATAAACTTATTCATCGTTTCTTACCTTTCGTTTACTCTCCACGGTCACGCATCCTCCTTCGCCAAGGCTACGGCGGACAGGTTCGCGTGACCCTCCCAATTCAGCTTTTCTTACCTATAACTTCAACTGGAATGTTGGAATGGCGGGGAAACTGAATGCCGACTTTTGGAGGGCCACGCTTTGTCGTGGCTGCGGACGCGACGAAGCGCGTCCCTCCATGGATTCTCCCAAGATTCCAGCATTCCAATATTCCTTGTGTTATCTCTTCGTTTGTTCCCTCATGGCGGGCTGCGGGATTACCGATGAATGTTCAACTCTTTAATCGAATAGAGCCGGTTAATCAGTCCGTCTGGGAAGCGATCCTTGTCGTAAACAATCCGTGCCTGAACTGTCTTGTTCACGTTGTCCGTCGCCAGAATCGTGCAGTCATATACGCCGCCTAGCGCGCGCACACGTTGGACAAATTGCGTCGCGTATTCAGAATGCGGTGACAGGAACCAGGCGTTGGAGATCGTCACGATGCAAATTTCCATCTTGCCGCCAACCTTGATGCAGGCCTCGGCCAGCCAAGGCGAGACCTCGGCGCTCATCTTGTCCGAAACACTCTTAAGCGCATCGCCAGCCCCGCGGCCAGGCGCACCGGTCACATCAAAGCGGTTACGCGCAACAACATCCTTCACGTACTGGCCTACAATGGCATTATACTCCGGAGTGCGCGTGACCGTCACATCGACATCACCCTTATAAACGACCCGTGTTCCGCGGGCGTTCAGCGGCGCGCTGTTCACCATCAAGTCTGCGATGATCTCGGCAGGGGCTGCATAGACCACACGGTAACCCGCCTTTGCGAGTGCGCCCTGCACGCCGCTGCGCAGATAGGTCGCCGTCTGCGTGGCTGACTCGCCGGAGGCGCTTGGACGCACCAGGACGCGTATTTGCTCAAGCACAGAGGATGCGGTGGCTATCTGTGTCTCTTGCGGACGAAGATTCACGGCATCGGGACGTGCGCCGACGGCTTTCACAAGCCCTGGCTGTTGCGTCTGGACTGTGCCGGGACTTGCCACGACGGACTGTCCTTGCGCCGTGGTGGTCTGATAGCCTGATGCTTTCGTATCAACGGTTCTGCAGGCTGTCAGCATCAAGAGTCCAGTAGTGATCGAAATAAGTGGGATAATATTTTTCATGGATAGTCTCCTATTAGCGAACACGGATCATGAGTTTGTAACCGACTACAAGCAGGATGAGGATGCCGAAGATGAGTGCGGCACGTGGCAGGTTCAGCCAGCCCTGCAAATCAAGGACGACCTTATCCCACCAGGTGATATTCTGTCCGTCCACCGTCGACTTGCGCACGCCTGTGCCGCTGACAGATGAAACCACTGCAAAGTTGTGGTTGATGTCCTTGAGCTGCACATCCAGGACAGCCTCCCAGCGGGCCGGCTTCCCTTTAAAGGAATCCACCTGTGTGACGACCTTGCCGTCCAGGATCGCGCACTTGGTCGCTTCGTTCCCATTTTGAGACTTCTTGACGATCCATTGCAGCACGGAACTATTGATGCCCTTGCCATTCTCGACCCGGTTACGAAGGAAACGCGCCACACGGCGGTCATCCCCCTCGTCCGGCAACGCCAGGACTGTCACCTTCTTGTCCGCTTTGCTCAGCGCGCTGAGAAAGATATCCCGCGTGGTCTTGCCAAACTCGCCCTTGAAGGGCATGAGCAGGGCCTGATAGCCATCGGCTTTTGCATCCAACGCTTTGACGGCGTCATCCGCCGCGAGCACCAACGCCTTGCGCATATCCATCGTCACTTCGGGTTCCGCGCGGGGTGTTTCATAAATGCCTTCGACAGTCGCAGCCCAAATAATTTCAGAGGTTTCTACCTTGATGAGTCTCAAGGCCACGCGAACTGAACTTTCTCCATCCTTCTCGCGTGCATCGATAAGCTGTCCGACCATAAAGGCGTCGCACACTTTGAAGATGCCAGTCTTCGGCAGAGTCTTCGGGTCATAGTCGCCAAAATCAGTAACCGCATCGAAGACCTTGTCAATCTCAGTCCAGCTCTCTGTCTTGTCCGCATGAGTGACAAAGGAGATCCCCTGTGGCTTGTCCTTGACCAAGCTGGTTTCAAACACGGAGACGAGATTCCGCCAGTTCGGGACAGTCACCGGGGTGTTCGCGTAGGTCAGTTTGACAAAGGCGATATTTTTGGCCTTGCCCTGCACATCCGAGGTCAGTTGCATGACTGCCTGGAAGGAGGTGTCTTCAATCGCGTAGGACAGTTCGCGCTCGCCTGCACAAACTGGATGCATTACGCCGATCGCCACCATCAGCGCCACTGTGTACTGTGTGAATCTCTTCATGTTGTTACTCCTTGTTTTGCCACCGCATCTGTGCAGTGGAAAGTTTTTTTGTTACTCCGCAAGCGGTTCTTCTTTGCCAGCTGTGCGGCTTGTGTCTGAAAGGGCTGGCTCGCTTGCTGCGCCCTCTTTTGCTTCCTCGGCGGAAGCCGGCA
>JBAXCC010000127.1:0-10307 GCA_037141675.1 bacterium
ACAGCGTCGTCCGCGGCTCACTCGGCCGTATGTATGGCAAGTTGAGCGAGCATGACTTGGCAATTCTCCTGCCGTCCATCATCAAGGCGACGCAGAAGCTCGCGCCCAGCAACGAGATGTTCGCCGACGGCATTCGTATGGCAGGAATTGATATGCTTTCCAAATATCACATCACCGAGGGCATGCAGTTGTGCATAGATGTCATTGACCCTGACCGGTGGGGAGGCGCCAAACGTTACGAAAAGTCCTTGGCCTGCCTGGGTCGCTACGGAGGAAACGCGCGACCCCTGGTTCCCCAGCTTCAGAAGATGCGCGAAGCCCTCGGCAAAGCGAAAAAGAAGGGCGAAGAAGATCCCAACGCCCTCGCGCTCGACAAAGTGATCGCCGCCATCCAGGCCGACAATAATCCATCTAAGTTGCAAACCGCCGCGGAGTTCATAAAGAAGAACAAGTAGCAGATAAAAAATTATCAATAAGAACCATGAAAAAACAATTCATCCTTCTGACAGGCATGATTGCTTTGTGGATGCCGCTGGCCACGGTGAACGCCGCTGAACCGCCACAGACATCACCGACCCGATTGCCCACCTCGCCAGCGGAAGTTGCGGAATTGCTGGCACAGACGGATGCCGCTGAAGCGCGGATGAAGGAACTCAGCGCGCAGCGGAATCCGGCGCGTAATGCGGTCTCGCAAGCGTTGAGCGCGTTGCGCAACGGACCGTTCAAGACCGCCGGTGGACTGAACGATCCGGAGTTCAAGCGGCTGTCCGCAATGGTGACGGAGTTGGATACGCAGATGCGCCGCAAAATCACCACCACCGACAAGGATGAACGCGCCGCAATCGACCAGGAGAACCAGCGGCTGCGTGTGCGGAAAGACGCGGCGCAGGTTGCGCTCGACACGTTGATGGTGAGCCGGTGTGTTGCGTCCCCTGAGGCGAAGGCTGTGCAGGAGAAGATGCGGGCGTTGGCGCAACTCGAACGGGACATCGAACGCGGCGGTGAGCGTGCGGCGAGTTGGCGCGATGTGGCCAGTGGTTATCGGCAGCGACAAGTACCGGCAGGATTCGATTTTACAAAGACGCGCGAGCTGACGTTGCCGCCCCCGGTGGACGCGGACCGTCGTCGGGCGGAGTTCGCCAAGCGCAACGACGGGGCAAACGTCGAAACGCTGGCCCACCGGCTTTTCCGGTCGCTCGATTCACATGCGCGCGGTTTGGAAAAACCGTTTGCGCTTTATCACGAGAAAAAATTCGCGGCGGCGCTGGATGCGTTTCGAGATTATTTTTTCGACAAGCTTGCTCATCTTGAAAAATACGGTGTGCCGGCTGATGCCGTATTGACCGACGAACGCCCGCCGCTCGGTACGCCGGTGATCAAGCCAGAGTGGGTGGCGGATGCCATGCGCGGCGTGGCGACGCAGCCGAACCGGAATGTCAGTGCGGATGAAGTGTTGAAGATTCATGTCGGCGAACCAGGGGCGGTGAATTGGGCATACGTGCCCTTTGAGCCGCAAACAAAGCAGAAGATGCCGGTCTGGCTGCAGGTGATGCGACAGGTTCATATTCTCGAACGCGACGGTGGCGATGCGACGGACGGATTGCGCTGCTGGCTGATTGACGCCTATCACGTCACCGGAGAAAAGAAGTATTTACAGCGCTGGACAGAGTATGCCGATGATTGGGCGTTGAATATGCAACGCGATTTTAATGCGCTGCCAGTCGGCAATGTCGCGCCCGCAGGGTACGACCCGGGGGCCATCCGGCGCGATGCGCGGCAGGCGCCATACTGCTGGAACGTACGCTGGTATCCGACGTTGATCGCACGGCAAATGCCGCAGTTCGTGACGCGCTTGCGGGCATTGGCGCTGACGCATCCGAGCGTGGCGCGCGAGTTCCCTGCAACGACGCTCGCCCGGGTACTGTTGACAGGGCTGGATGAATATCTGTCGCCGAACATCCTTGTGGCCCGGCCCACGCGGTTCAATTGGAATATGATGGGTATGGGATTCAACGTGCGCACCGGGATGTTGCTCGGTGAATTCAAATCTGCGCAGTGGGCCGGCCGCGAGGCAGCGCGCACGTTCCAGAACCACGCGCTCTTCTCGATCATGCCCGATGGCGGTTACGTCGAATATTCCGATGAAGGGCATCAGGGCGTCTGGATGGAACGCGCCACCACGGCACTCCAGCTCTGGCAAGCCCAGCCGCCGGCTTGGTTCGACACGGTGGCCAAGGAGGAATTCAAGGAGAGCATTACCCGCAACGGTGAGTTTTTTCTGCGACATTTGAAACCGGACGGCTACCGGCATCGGGATGATTACCGATTAGCCCAAGGGGTCTATGTCGGAAAACGTCTCTGGCCCTTCGGCCCTGGCTCGCTGGATCAGGCGATGCCGTGGGTCACGGATCAACCAGAACCGCAGCGGATGCTCGGCACCGTGTTCGGAAAAGGAGAAGCGGGCATGCCGACACATCGATCGGATGTGATGCCGTGTCTCGGCGAGTTTATGCTGCGCGGTGGCTGGGGCAAGGACGATCCATTTTTATACATGCACTCCGGACGGATACCCAACAGCAACCCCGACGAGGATTGCAATGCTTTCAAGCTCCACAACTTTGGCCGGCACCTGCTGAATGCGCAACCCGTGTATGTGGACGGCCGCACGCAGAACCAGCACTTCAAACACGTGGACAATGTCGGAGCGAAAACCTGTTTTCTGACTTATACCGACGGCCAGCCGATTCAGGGCCGGTGGCATACCAGCCCGCAGTTCGACTTGGCTGAAGGCGTTTATGAAGGCGCCTACGAGGATCGCGAGGGGCGGACCTACTGGTCGACGTTCCACACCGGCGGATACGACATGAAACCGCAGCAGCGCAGTCTCGGTCTGCCGGCCGTCACCGATGTCCAACGTCATACTCGGCAGATATTTTTTATCCGACAGCCGGTCGCGTGGATCGTGGTCGATCGGGTCCGGACGGCGGCGAAACACAGTTACGAGGTGCCGTTCGAGTTCTACACGCCCGTTGATAAGATGGACTGGCTGCGCCGGGCCAAGACCGCGATCCCGAATGCGGAGAAGCGGGTGGTCATCGATGACTCGGGCCGCGTCATCCGGACGGATAACCCTGGCTTCCCAAAGGTGGCGATGCAACTCTTCTCCGCCAGTGCTGTCCGGGCCGAGTTCGACCCGAAATCGCATGACGTGGCGCACAAGGATTCCAACGAGATTCGCGCCGCTGAGCGTGAGTGGAAGAGTAACCGATCTGAGACGCGGGATCTAATGGCCTTTGTGCGGCGGACGCTGGTGAAATGGAGTGGCGAAGGCGACCAACTGTTAGTGACCTTCATGACCACTGTTCCGTCCGACTCCGATGCGAATACCGCGTGGAAGGTGACAGGGGAGGGCTCTACGTTCAAGGCGGTCTCACCGGATGGTTCCGTGATTCAGTTCGCTGCGAGCACCCAGCCGGCAGTGCTCAAGACGGGCGAGGTCGTAGCTGAGGCGGACACGCTGTTGGTGGTGGAGCCGAAGGGCGGTGAGGCGCGGGGAATCGCGCTGGGCGCCCGGTCGCTCAACTGCGCCGGCAAGCGCGTCGCACTGGCCACCGACAGTGTCGAGTTTTCGTTGGGATCACAACCCGCGGTTACGCGGGCGATTCATGCTCCGATCCAGCCGGTGACCTTTTCTCCGGGGGTCAACGTGTTTACCGAGTCGATTGATGTGTCGATGGCCTGCGAAACGCCGGGCGTGGAGATCCGCTACACACTCGACGGCAGCGAACCGTCTCTCGATTCACCGCACTACACCAAGCAGATCCGCCTCACCCAAAGCGCCGTTGTTCGCGCCATCGCTGTTCGTCCCGGCGCGAAGGAACTTCGCTGGCCGCTCGATCCGGGTTTTGCCACGCTGCCGACGCGCGCCATATTCACCCAACAATCGCTCGCTCCCGCCATGAGCATTGACAAGATGCAGCCAGGGCTTGCATGGCAGTACGCCGAAGGACAAATGTTCGCGCTTGTGGCTAATAGCGACATTCTGCCCGCACAAAAAACCGGCACGACCACACAGCTCTTTGATGTCTCGATGCGCCAGGGTGGTAACGCATTTCTCACGCGCTACGACGGCTACCTCCATGTGCCTGCAGATGGCGTTTACACATTCCACGCTCCGCGCGAGTTTATTATTCCTGACATTGATCCAGGCTACGACCTGCGCGTCTTCGTGGACGACCAGGAATGGTGGCCGGCCATGCGATGGCACGCGCTGGGCACGTGGTCGCGTGCGCTTGCCAAAGGTCCGCATAAGTTCAAAGTCATTTTCACTGACACGCGCACCAAGCCTTATAAGCACGAGACGTGGCAGAACTGGCCTAATCTTGCCGTACTCTGGACAGGCATTGCACCCTCGCTCGAAATCACAGGCCCCGGCATCACGAAACAGCCGATTCCCGCTGCATGGCTGAAACGTGATATGCCATGAACGTCAGAAACTTGAGATTGTGAGTAACCGACGCAGAAAAAGACCCCGTCGCTTATAGGCCACTGGGCGGCAAGCAAAATATTTTTCGTGCTTTTTTATGCCGTTCATCGCTATAATTCCATCATGGAAAAGAAGTATGTCATTGCGTTGGATCAGGGGACGACCAGTTCCCGTGCGATTATATTCAATCGTGAGGGCGGAATCATAGCTTGCGCTCAGCGTGCGTTTAAGCAGATCTACCCCCGTCCTGGCTGGGTTGAGCATGACCCCTTGGATATCTGGAACTCGCAGAGGGCTGCGCTAGACGAGGTACTGGAGCGCTCCGGAGTCCTGCCGGAGCAGGTTGCCGCGCTTGGGATTACCAACCAGCGTGAGACAACAATCGTATGGGACCGGCACACCGGTGAGCCAGTCTACAATGCCATTGTCTGGCAGTGCCGCCGTACGGCCGGCATCTGTGATGAACTGCGGGGCCGCGAAGGACTTGAGGCCTATATTAAACACAACACAGGTCTTGTGCCGGATGCCTATTTCTCAGGAACCAAGATAAAATGGATTCTGGATCACGTGACGGGGGTGCGCGAAAAGGCGGAGCAGGGAGATCTGCTCTTTGGAACAATTGATACGTGGCTGCTCTGGAAACTCACGGAGGGCCGTGTGCATAAGACCGACTTCACCAACGCCTCCCGCACGATGCTGTACAATATCCGTGAGCTGCGGTGGGATGAGCGATTGCTGCAGGAGCTGGATATTCCGGCAACCCTGCTGCCGCAGGTCGACAACTCCAGTGCGATTTACGGGGAAACCCTTCTGTCTGGCATCCCTGTTCCGATTGCCGGCATTGCCGGTGATCAGCAGGCTGCTCTCTTTGGCCAGGCCTGCTTCAATCCAGGGGAGGCCAAGAGCACCTATGGAACCGGCTGCTTTATGCTGATGAATACCGGCCAGAAGTTGGTGGAGTCGCATCACGGCCTGCTTTCCACGATTGCGATCGGAATCGGGGGAAAGGTGGAGTATGCTCTGGAAGGGAGTATCTTTGTAGCCGGTGCGGTGGTGCAGTGGTTGCGGGATGAACTGCAGCTGATCTCCTCAGCGGCGGAGTCGGAGGCATGTGCACAACAGGTGGCCGACAGCAACGGCGTCTATGTGGTGCCCGCCTTTGTCGGTTTGGGGTCACCTTACTGGGATATGTACGCACGAGGAACGATCACCGGGCTGACTCGCGGGGCAAATAAGCACCACATTGTCAGGGCGGCTCTGGAGTCGATCGCGTTTCAGGCCAAAGATGTGTTGGAGGCCATGGAGGATGACTCCGGAATTAAACTTTCCGCTCTTAAAGTGGATGGTGGCGCAGTTGAAAATAATTTATTGATGCAGTTTCAGGCGGACATTCTGGGTGCGGCGGTGCTCCGGCCCGTTGTCGCAGAAACAACGGCTCTGGGTGCCGCTTATCTGGCGGGGTTGGCAGTCGGCTTCTGGAAGGATAAGCAGGAGATACGCACCTCTTGGAAACTTGACCGCCAGTTTTCAGGAACGATGAGCGCTGACAAGCGTGATGAACGTTACGCCGGATGGCAGAAGGCCGTCCGTCAGACTCGGGAACGCTGAAGAAGGCAGGGCGCTCGAGGGATGGATAAAGAAAAACCCCTTGCGAACAAGGGGTTGAAAAGATGGAGCGGGCGATGGGAATCGAACCCACGTTCGATTTCGGCTGTTTTATATAGTACGATATAGCGTTTTTATTGGTGTTTATGAATATAGTACTTGCTTAAATGGTGTGGTATGTTACCATTTTATTACCACTAAACATGGAGGCTATTTATGGCGAGTGTACATCGTAAAACAACAAGCAAATATTGGTTCGCGCGCTATTATGATACAGAGGGAAAACAGCACTGCTGTTCGACCAAGCAGACGGACAAGAAAAAAGCGCAAAAAGTTGCAGATGGCTATGAGGGCATTTACAGATCCCGTAATACGATCGATTATGTTCGCGATACGTTCAATCGGATAGCCCGCGAAATAGATCCTGATGCGCAAGTGTTGACGGTTAAGGATTATTTCAAACGCTGGCGCGAAGGTCATGCAGGGGAACTCGCCGAGCGCACGCTTGAAAGTTATGATAAACGGATGAAAGATTTTCTGGGCTTTTTCGGAGAGGTGAAAGCGTTGGACGCCGTCCGAAAATCGCATGCGCTTGCCTTTCGTGGAAGCATTGCCGGGAACGCGAGCAACGCAACGGCAAACCACGCGATTAAAATCATGTCCTCTGTTTTCGGCAGCGCAATGAAGGAGGGGATTATCTCCGGCAATCCGTTCAGCGACATAAAACCGCTAACCGATGATTCGACAGCGAAAGAGACCTTTACGCAAGAACAACTTGAAAGCCTCTTGGACATTGCCGATACAGAATGGACCAGCCTGATTATGTTGGGCTACTATACCGCTCAACGTCTCGGCGACCTCGTGTCGTTGACCTGGGCGCAGGTCAACATGGATAAGCGAACCATCTATTTCAAGACGGAGAAAACGGGCAGGGCATTCCATCGTGAAATGTCAGATACGCTGCACGCCTTTATCTCCACATTGCAGCGTGGACTCCCGACCAGCCCCTTGCATCCCAAGGTGCACGCACTAAGAGAACGTACAGGGATAGGGGCTGTGTCGAAAGAGTTTACGCGCCTGATGGTATTGGCCGGCATTGCCAAGGTTCGCCCGAACAATAAGAAGCGCGATAAAGAAGGGGATGTCTCACGCGAGGTCAATCCCCTGACGTTCCATAGCATACGCCATACAGCAGCAACCGACCTCCGTGAAAAGGCGGGTGCAAGCGATTCGCTGGCCCGTGACATCGTTGGTCACGATAGCGAATTGGTTGACCGCGGATATGTGCATCACGATCCAAAGATCGAACGTGCAACAGTCAACAAGCTGCCCACGCTGAAAGTAAGTCTAGGGAAAAGCGGTTAGCCCAAGTTACCGCCAATTCATCCTCCAGGACTGATACTCCGAGGGGCGTAAACGGTAACGGGCGACATTCCCCTCATGGAGTGCCATCAGTTCCTGGCGATACCGCAAACGGAACGGATCCGGCTCGCCCAGCGATTGACACACAGCAGAATAGCGCGCACATGAGCGCTCGTAGGCCCAGATGAACACATCGCGCAGCAGTTCAACACTGTCAACTCATAGACACCGAGAATACCCTGAGTGTATAAGCGAAATTATGGCGCATTTCGCCATATCGCGCCATAAAAAAAGTTTATGTGGCGCAATTAACCGATTCGCGCCACATAAAAGCTTAAATTGGTGCATTTCAGACACCAGATAGAATCGAACACCAAACCCCGTCTCGCCTTGCCGCAGATGCCATCTAAAGGCTCGTCCTTGATAAGCAGAGAAGGAAGAACCCAACCTAGTTCGGTAGGCCCTTCGGGGCTAGAGTTAGGGGCCCGAGTCAGGGGCCCGAGTCACCTCTAGAGCTAGGGGCTGTGTCAGGGATAGAGTCAGGCCCATGCCGTTGCACACCCAGCAAGTAACCCAGCAAGTGATGAAGCTGCTGACGGCCTGTGATGGGGAACTGGGACGGTCTGATCTCATGCAGGCTATTGGCATCCGAGACAGGGTAAGCTTCTCCCTGAATTATCAGGAGCCGTCACTTTCGGATGGACTGATCGAAATTACCCAACCGGGTGCCCCAAAGAGTCCGACTCAGAAGTACCGCCTGACCTCCAAAGGGCAAGCCCTGCTGGCTTCCTTGAGATCAAAATAATCGATTCAAATCCAGCTCCCTCTACCATTTAAGACCCTGTAAATGTTGATTAACCCCAATGTTTACAGGCTTCTTGATTTTCTTTGACCTTCTCCTTCTTTTCCCCTAACACACTGAAATACAAGGAGAATCGGTGGTCAAAACCCCAACTTCTCACCCAACCTTTTAAAGTTGGGCAAATTCCAGAAAACATTGATTCTATTGGGTATAATGCGTTTATGCCTTTCCCCTGGGTCTCGTGTTTGGCGGCGGAGATCCCTCCGGGAGATTTGCGCACCATGCTCTTGTCGTCGCTCATTTCAGATAGCCTGCAGGCTTTTAAGCAACAAGATAAAACTGGCCGTGTCAGGGCAGAGTTAAATGATTTGATTTCCCCGAATTATATCAGAGGGGAGGAAATCATAGGGCGGCTGTCTGCGCCGCCGGTCACCCGGCGGAAGCTTTAGTAGAATTTGACGCGAGGCATTATTATCGCTTTAAGGCAAACATCTTTTCCGCCGGTCGATGCTTGTGACGCGAAGTCAGCCGAGTAGTGGATTTTGAAAAGTTGGCCGTTGACTTTCAGGACGCTGTCTTCCGGCAGGCCGTTGAAGGTCCCGCTTATCGCGGAGGCTCCATGGTTGTTGATGATCCACATGTTTTCGGAGCATATTTCACTGCCCTGCACGACGCTTAAGGTCGCCGAGGCAAGATTGATGACGCCATTCGTGACCTGGAGCTGGCCGTAGCCGGAACTGTCGCAGTTGACGACGAAAGTACTGGTTGCGCCAAGCGTCACATTGCCCTTCACGAGCAGCGTCCCCTTAGGATTCCCGGGTGCCAGGATGCCGCCGTCCGCAACGGTCACGTTGCCCGTGACGGAGCCTGTGCCCTTCAGCGTCTGGCCCGAGACAATGGTTGTGCTAACTACCAGATAATGAGCGTCTAAAAAACATAAAATAGGGTAACACTCCAAACTAGGTTCTCATAGAGAACCGGAAGGAGTGGGATGAAAGAAGATACAGAAGTCGCATGGGAGGAGGTCCCGGAGTCGGGACCGGAGAACTTCCATGAAGGAGAAGAAGAGCTTGGTGAGGAACCGGGCGAAAAAGAAGGAAAGGATACGCCCGGGCCCGGGCGCGCGCGCGCGACGGGCAAGCCGACGCGTATGAAGCTGGCCGACGGGCGTCCGCTCGGTTCCAAATACCCGTTCGAACTGCGCAAGAGGCTGGTCCTGCTGCACATCACCAAGGGTATTTCCATGAGGCAGATTGAGCAGGACAGCGGGGTCGGGAAGGACACGGTGCGCAAGTGGGTCATCCGGTACAGGGAATCCGGCGAGGACGGGCTCCAGCTCGGCGGCGCCGGCAACCACACCGGCCGGGTGCAGATACCTCCCGCGGTCAAGGGCATCATGATCGAAACGAAACGCGGCGAGCCGACCTGGGGCGTCAAAAAGATCTCGCAGTTCCTCAGGCGGATGCTCCACCTGCCCGGGAGCCCCGAGACGGTCCGGCAGACCCTGCACGCGGAGAAGCTGATCGGCCCGGGCCGGCCCCGGCCGAGGACGCCGGGCAAGCCGCGCTTCTTCGAGCGGTCAACCCCGAACCAACTCTGGCAGTCCGACATCAAGACGATCCGGATCGGCGGCAAGAACGCCTACCTGATCGGGTACATGGATGACTACTCGCGCTACATCGTCTCGCTCGGCGTATTCCGGAGCCAGACGTGCGAGAACGTGCTGGACACTTACCGGAAGGCCGCCGGCGAATACGGCGTGCCCAAAGAGCTCCTGACGGACAACGGCCGCCAGTACGTCGCGTGGCGCGGGACGACGAGGTTCCAGATGGAACTGCACCGTGACGGGGTCGACCACATCCTGGCCCGGCCCCACCACCCGATGACGCTCGGCAAGATCGAGCGGTTCTGGCTGAACATCAACGACGAGTTCCTGCTCCGCACGACGTTCGACACCTTCGAGCAGGCGCAGGAGCGCATCGCGCTGTGGGTGAAATACTACAACCACAAGAGGCCCCACCAGGGCATCGGCGGCATGTGCCCGGCCGACCG
>JBAXCC010000128.1:0-10295 GCA_037141675.1 bacterium
CCCTTGATTTCAAAGCCGGGTCCGGGGTCCTGCTCGTTGAGGAGTTCCTTGTTGTCAGCCTTGAAGGACTTTGGTCTGCCATCAGAGGCAAATTTCAAGACTACGCGTCCTGTGCCGATCTCGATGGGATCACCTGCATAAGAAACAGCGACGCCGACTGCTGCGATCAGGAATATTTTTTTTAGCATGACCAAAATTCTCTATAATTAGTTCACGTTTGCTGTCGGGGGAACGAGAGGCAACTCCAGCCACGCGAGAGCGACATCGCGTTTCATGTGGCTTTTGCTGTCGCCGCCCGGGGCGTCATACACGATCGCCAGACGTTTACCGACTTTGATTACGCCAGGCAGGCCAATGCATTTGCGGCTCCATATGCAGTTACGGCCATCAAGGACCACCGCTTTATCTGCGGCATTCCATTTGTTTAGATTCTTGGTCCAGTAGACCCAGACAGCATCCGTGTATTCGTGGCCTTCCAGTCCGATGTGGTTGGTGAAGAGGAACCAGGTCTGGTTGGTAGGTTCGAAATAGAGAGAGCTGTTTTCAACCTGCTCAGTGAGCGGAACAATGGGTGTTGCATCAATGGTCCATGGGCCATTAAGGTCGCGCGTCCGGGCGATGCTGAGCGTACGCAGGCAGGGCCTGTCGGTTGACGCGCTAAAGAACATCAGGTAGTCATCACCCTGCTTGATGATGTGCCCCGGACTGGCTGTCGCAGAGTAATAGGTTCCGGCTTTTGTACGGAACGGAACCACCTCAGGTTGCTTTGTCCAAGGTCCGGCTGGAGACTTAGCCTGTGCCTTCATGGTCAGATACGGAAATGACGGTATCAGATCCGGGGCTGGCGAAACATGCGGAGTCCCCAGATAAAACATGTGCCAGATCGTACCATCGAAGTACGTGACTCCATAAGAGGCTGAAGCTGAATCCTCTTCGCCGGGTTTGCCGAAGTCCAACACGGGCCCTTTCTTGACCCAGTCCACTAGGTTGGTGCTGGTCGCCAGACAGGCCAGCCACCCCTTGGGGCCTGCACCGTCGTAATGCATGTAGTACGTTCCGTTGGATTCATAAACCCACACATCGCGCGCGCCGAGTATGTCGCACTTGCCTGGTCCGTCACCATGCTTGAGCACCACGCCCTGGTCGACCGCATCCATCCGCAAGTTTGTGCTGGGCCTTTTATCGGGATACGCTGCAGGGGTGGCTGCCGAGACCGCTGCCTGTGTTTGCAGAACGGAAACGGATATTAACGAGAGGAGAATAGGCAGGGTTATCAACGTAAAAGCGCTTTTTCCCATTGGTTTTTCCATTATTTCGCAATTTTCGTGGCGCTGAAGGACCAGGCGCCTGGCTCCACGGCAAAGAGCAGATAACGCGCGTTGGCTTCGATGAAGCGCGCGCCGGAGATGGCCCCGTTGCTCTTGCCTGCTTTCCAAATCACCTTGCCGTTGACGGTCACGTCCGTGATCGTCTCTCCCGCTAGCACAGGGATGCCCACCGTCGCCTGCGTACCAGAAGGCGAGGTCAGCTCGAGCGAGAAGAGTTCCTTCGTGTTGGACAGGTTCAACACGATATCGCCTTTCGCCGTGACGACCTTCGTGGTGATCTTCTTGAGCGTCCCCATCTGAGGCAATACGCTATACGACGAAAAGCCTGCCGCGATTGGCGCGATACCAGCAAAGTATTGTGACATGATGGTCAGCGGGCCGCCGCTCCAGGCGTGGTTAATGGTGCCACCGCCAAATCCTTCTGAGCCGATGCCCCAGCCTTCCCAGAGCGTGGTGAATTCCGGGTGATCCACCATCTTGGCGTAACGCTTCTTCATCCGTTCCTGCGCAAGCATCGGCTGATCCATGAGGCAGAGAGCTTCCAGAACATATTTTTCCATGTAGGGACTGGAGTGGGACTGTTTTTTAAAGACCTCGATCAAGGCTGAATATTGGTCGGGTTTTGCAAAGCCAGCCACGATCGCCAGTGCATTGGCGCGGTCGTCGGTCTGTCCCTTATAATCCGGGGAGCGATATTCAGTTCCGGTCCAATAGGTTTTATTGAAACTGGCCTCAATGGATTTCATGCGCGTGTCGATCCACGGCAAGTCGCCCTCCTTCTTCAGAACTACTGCGGCGTTGCGGAGTCCCTGCAGGCCGATGTGATACCATGCATTGTACAGCATGCCCATATCGACATTATTACCCCAGTCGCCCCATGCCCATGCGCCAGGCCTAGGTACGACAAGTCCATCTGGTTTCATGGTCCAGATCTCCATATAGCGTTTCATGCCTGGATACGCGACGTTGAGCGTCTCCATATCTCCGCTGAAAAAGCTGTAGGTCCAGAAGCCTGTCCGCCCGATACTCGCCAACATTTGCAGGGGGAGATCTTTGTTCCAGTTACCTGCAGGAATGGGTGAGAACAAGACGCCATCCGGCTTTTGCCAGGCGACCAGGTCGATGATGCATTTCCGCGTTAGCAGGTCAGCTCGCCGGTCAAACGCATAAAAAGATTCGCCGAGTTCATTGACTGCATCGCCCCACCAGAGGGCGCGTTCCCGGTCCGGGCAGTCCATGTAGTTGTCACGCATCGTGATATAGAGTGTGCGGATGGCTTTGGTGCGAAGCCGGTTGAGAAAATCATCATCGCAGTCAAACGTTCCGGCAAATTCCGTATCAAAGCCCGTCTCTCGGAATTTTAAATCTAGAATGGTGATGCCCGCCGGGATTTGATATTGAACCTCGTGTCCGTTCATCCAGCCGTAACATTCGAACGCTTGTTCGCCGTCACGGGTCACATATTCAGCCCGCACGTTGTGTTCGCTGCCGCCGCCATAGTTGTCCATCTGTATTTTAATGACTTCGCCAGCCTTGGCATTGATTTTAAAATAGGGCGTAATCTGGGCGTTGTAGGGGTTTTTCGCCTTGATTGTTTTGCCATCTGAGTTTTTCGGAAGCGAGGATGCATTGGCGTAGGGCTTGAGACCATAGTCTTTCCAGAAGGGGACTGGACGCTTGACCAGCCTGTTCCACGGCGCGCAATCCGGCGATCCTAACTCCTTGGCAGGAGACCATGAAGTCGCTGCAAACCCTGGCATCTCCCAGCCTGCGATATCTTTTCCAGCATCAAACCGAATATTTGATTCGGGAAGTCTGAAATTGGGATGAGGTGCGCCCGTGTCGCCGAAGGACGGATGCAGAATCGTGCGCCAGGAGGAATCGCTGATAATTTTTTCGTTTCCTGCAACCAGCTCAAACAGCAGACCGCTTTTGCCGCTGCTCTTGTGACTGAAGCCCTCCTTGCCAAAATACCACGCGAGGATTGCGATTGTATTGGCTCCCTGTTTCAGAGAGGGTTCCAGATCCACTTCATCAAAAAACGTGTCGGTTGGTGTGGGTCCCCGCTTCAGCCCGCCTTCACGCACGACGAGCACGCCATTGACCCAGAGCCAGTATTTGGAATCGACGGCGATCCGCGCGATTGCTGATTTTGGTTTTTCGGCAAGCGTGAACTCCTTGCGGTAACAGCTCCAGAGGTTCTGTTGCTTCGCGTGTCCGGCGGAGTTGATTTTGCCCCACGGTGCCGCGCCGACTGGGCCAATGACGTAGACAGGCTTCCAGCTCTTTTCATCGGTAGACCATTCCCACGAGCCATCAGTCACGCAGGTTTGCGTTTTCTGGCCGGCTGTTAAGAGGGAAACTTTACCAATGAGGCCGGCAGCATTCACAGCGCCTTCATCACGATCATTGGTTGCGCGGACACTGATCACGTTATTGCCGGGCTTCAACTGCTTAGTGATGTCGATGACTTGCGGATTCTCCCAACTGTCTCCACCGCCAACTGCCTGCCCGTTAATCGACAGCGCAAAGTGGTTGTCCGCGCTCATTATGGCCTTGGCGTTGACTAGCGGATCATTAGCCGAGAGCGTCATGGATTTTCGGAAATGAACGACTCCTGGTTTCGCCTTTTTGACGGGATTGATCCCGTCTTCCGCGGACCAAAGCCAGGAGGCACCTGTCAGATCAACCTCGGCAACCGCGGCTGACTCTGTTCCGATCCATTTCGCTGACCAGCTTGAGGCCGGGACGGTATCTGGGTGCACAAAGGCAGAAAACCCTTCTGCCAAAACCGCATTTATGAGCATGAGGATTGTAACGAGCATTATTTTATTCATTGGATATTTATTCCTTCACCACCCACTTGAACTGGGCGAAGATGATCTTGGTAATGTCTGCCCCCGCTTTAGGCTTGAAGCTGATAGTACTGATTTTTTCCCAGTTTTTCAATGATACTTTGAGGTTGTGGCGGTTGAAAAGCTTCTGCTTGGAAATTACCATCTCCTGCCAGGTATCAGAGGCGGTGATCTCGATTTCGCCCGAGTAGTCCCCGGCTGTGAAGATTAAGGTTTGGGGTTCGGTGCAGTAGAACTTGAAGCTGAGCTCTCCATTGGCTGGCGCTTGCCACTTCGGGTCGCTTATGCGATCCGTTCCGAGGCCCTCGCGATTATTAATGCACCGGAAGCCCTTGATGCCGCCGATGCCTTCCACCTCTGCGACATTGCTCCAGATGCCGATGCCGCCATCGCCGGAGTAAATCATGGCAGAAGCTTTATCAGTTGCCTGGGCCTTGCCGAGCTTGGAGGGGATAGCGGCTTTGAAGTCCGTCGACACGACTACGGTCGTATCATAGATCACATTCGCATAAGCAAAGACGTAATCGTCCACATTCAATACGGGCAATGCGGAGACCCAGGTGTCGCCTTTCTTGACGGACTCCGCATCACGCCACGCGCGGGAGATCCAGACCGGGTTTTTAAGTGAATAATAGATCTCCACTTTTTTCACGCGTTCGGGGTGTGAAGGCGTGACCGTCAGTGTTGGCACGCCCTCGGCAGCGAGCGTGATGTCCGCTTTCGGATGCGCCGGCCAGAATACCTCTTTGTTCAGGACATACTTCTCCAGCCACATCTTGGTGTCTTGTCCGATCTTTTCAGTGTTGTGATGCCCGCGCGCCTGAACCGCGAAGGACCACGGGACACCGGGCTTAAACAGCTTGAAGCTCTCCAGTCCGCGCTCACAGCACCCGTGATGATCATTGCTGCCATTGAGGAACAGGGTCGCGGCAGTAATGTAAGGGACATGCGCCTCAGGCGCGATGCCTGCGAGATAAATTTTTTCGCCGGAGGTCTTTTCGGGCTCGGAGTAGGGGATGGCGTACATCATCACCTGCTTGTTACGATAATACTCGGTCCAGCCGATGCCGAAGTAGGCGACCATCGCCTTGATGCGCGGATCCATGCCTAGGAACCACATCAAGGTACCACCATAAGAATAGCCCTTCGCGCCCAGGCGTGTCCTATCGACCTCCTTCTGTTGCTCCAGATAACTGAGCACCCGCGACTCGATCGCATACCAGAGATAGTCAGAGCTCTGCTTGGGATCCGTGATCGGTTTACGATCTGGCAATGAGCTACGGGTCAATTTTTCGCCGCACATTTCGCCATGGGCCAGCTTCTCTGGATATTTGGTGTAATGGGGACGATTTCCGTTCTTTCCGCAATAGTCATACGACATGACAGCCCAGCCATCCGTCACATACTCATTATCGATGCTTGCAGCTCCCATCCAGCCATGGACATTCAAGAGACCTGGCGCTTTCTTTGCGCCGACCTTGACCTTATACAGGCAGTAAACACGGACCTCTTCGCCGACGACGTACGCGCTGATGTAGGACTCCCGATAATAGTTTCCGTCCTTGATCTCCTCCTTGACGATCTCCTCCTTGAAGTCGCCTTTGTTAGGATCATAATCTTTCCAGATCTGCGGTGGCGTAAGCAAAGGCTCTTGAGCTGTTGCAGTAAAAACACTCAGCAAAATAGTCACGAGTGCCAGTATGGTATGCAGTGTTTTCATTTTTTTCTATCAGCCTTTTCGAGTTCAATCGATTTTTTAATTTCTTTCTGGATCGTTTCATTCAGATCTTTTGGCGCGGCATCGGTCATCGTTACAGGCGTAGCCGCATCAGAGCCGTACACGCCACCTTCCCAACGCAGATTGCGAAACTCGCGGGGCGCATTCCATGCCTTGGTATCCATGCCGAAATTCACTTCCTCTCCATTCTTGAGATAGGACTTCGCACGCCTGAAGCTGAGTTCCGTTACCGTCTCCCACGTGGTCAGTTTGCCGAGTGACTCTTTTTTGGTGGAGAGCATATCCTCCAGTCCAATCGAGACGGTCTGCCACTCCGGGGAGCCTGTCAACGGCTTGCGGAATTCATAAGAGCCGCCCGGCTTGCCCGGGAAGGCGCCCCAGCCATTCAAATCAGCCACGACAGAGAGGACGTTGTCGTTGGGACACTTGACCTCGAAGACAAGTTTCGCGCCAGCAGGACCGCGCCACTTGGGGTCTTTGAGTTTACGCGTGGTGGCCACCCATACATGCGGATTGCCCCACTCCAGACGGAACCAGTCCTGCCAGCCGCGTGAAAAATCATCGATCATGCGCGATGGCTTGTCCGTGGCTTTCACCCCGGCATTTTTCAGCTCCTCTGGATAAATGACAGCCTCTTGGGAGCTGATCATGAAGGCCGAGGGTGCCTTGCCGCCTCGATGCTCGATGCGCTCTGTCTTCAAGGTGTAGCTGACATTGGCATAGACATAGAGGGGCTGGTCTGCACTCAAGACAGGACACTCGGCCGTCCAGGTGTCGCCGCTCTTCTTCGCTTCTGCATCGCGCCAGAAACGGGTGAGGCAGTGGGGATCAACGGAATAATAGAGGTCTACTTTGATAACATCAGCAGGACGGTCCGGCTTCAGCGTCGCGCACGGAATGCCATTGGCGGTCTTGAGGGTGACACTCATTTCCGGTGTTTTTGGAAATACGAATGTTCCCTTGAGATGTTGGTCGAACCAGAGGATACCGCAGATGGAGGTCTCGGGAAGACTGCGGTGATTGAGGTGCGGTGCAACGGTGTAGGCCACCGTCTTGCTCCCGAGCTTTTTCCAGTTCTCCGTCATGTTGTCAAAGGGGCCAGCAAAATCGTTAGAGGGTGACATAAAGAGGATCGGACAGGTCACCCCCGGAATATACGCGCGATCATCAATCGTCACATCGAAGACGCTTGTCTTGTCGGAGGTGACTCCCGATCCTGGCATGCCGCTGAGCTTTCCGCTGGAGCCCCCCGAGCCGCCGCAGGAGGGCACAGCGGCTTTCACGCGCTTGTCAATGCCTGCGACATCAACGGTGATCTTGCCGCCCATGGAATGGCCCGTCACGCCCAGATGCTGAGGATCGACTTCCGGTTGCTGCTCCAGGAAGGTGAGACCGCGCCGCGCTGCCAG
The DNA here is from genome assembly GCA_037141675.1 of bacterium. Classification (GTDB taxonomy): domain Bacteria; phylum Verrucomicrobiota; class Kiritimatiellia; order RFP12; family UBA1067; genus CAIZQW01. The sequence continues at coordinate 7,331 of JBAXCC010000128.1, forward strand.
CACGAGCAGGAACCAGTTGTTGTTGCGAGGCGACTCGACGTCGTCCAATGTCTTCGCGTCCGGCTTGCCTCCGGAATAATGGTCATTATGTTTTTGCGTGGCATCTAGAGCGCCCCAGTCCGTGCAGGGATCGCCCTTCTCCATGCGCTCCAGGTCATTTCCACCCCAGTTGATGGAGAGGCCGACATAGCCGTTGTCTGCCGAATGTTTGACAGACTCAACGGATGCACGCTGTCCGCCGCCATGCACTTGCATGATCGCAGGCAATTTCTTGTCGCTCTTGGGAAATGCATAAAAGGCGGCTATCCGTGCTACCTTGCCTTTGAAGGTGCCAATGGTGAAGACCACCGTGCGATAGGTGTTGTCGCCCTCTCTCCATTCGCGTACCACCTGTGTATCGAGCGGCTCTTTGCTTGGATCATAGTTGCCCCAGAGTTCCGCCAGATTGGTTGGTGCTTTTCCATCCTTGAGCGGCGGAAGTGAATCCTCTGCCGCGCAAGTGGCAACTAAAAACAGTGTAGCTAACAGGGTAGTCTTCATTTTTCAACCTCCGGTTTGATAAATTTTCTGCGACATACGGCTTGCTTCGTGGGACGACCTCGCCGCCTTTAACGATTCGCGTCACCGGATCTTAAAGACTGGTCTTGTCGACGATCATTTTAAAATGGTTCCCGAGATTCTGATGCGTGGAGTCATTTTCCACTCCAGGACCAACGCTCGATTTATCACTTCTTTCCCTCATCACTCCATCTCAGATTCCGGAACTCCGGGGCTGCGCCTTTCCATTCGCCACCAACGATCGTCGGCTTGGCACCCTTATCCTTGCCGTGTTTCTTCGCCTTCAACGATTCCCTTGCATTCAGCCGCAATTCTTTGAGACCGTCCCAATTGGCCATCTTTGTCTCATCTCCGTTACTGAAATCGGAAGCCGAGAGCACAACGGTCTGCCAATCGGCCCCGCCCTTGATCGGCACCTCTGCGGCATAATCGTCCAGTCCGATCACGAGCTTGTTCGCCTGCTCCGACTTCACATCGATCGAAAGCTTTGATCCAGCCGGTCCCTTGTACTTGTCATCATAGAGCTTGTGAGTGTTTCTAGCCCACTTGCCCGTCAAATCATACGTAAACCATTCCTTCTGCCAGCCCTTCTCGAACGTCTCAATCAACAGCGACGGCTTGGCCGTTGCCTTCACGCCTGCATCCTTGAGCTGTTCCGGCGTAACGATCGCCATCTTCGAAGAGATGTTCACCGTCTTTGCCGTGTAAACGCCATAGTAATACCCGGCCCCGGAAACTGGCTGATCAAGCTGGTACAAAACGTTCGCGTATACCCATAATGGCTTGCTGGTTGAAAGCAAAGGCACTTCGGCGGTCCATTTCTTCCCGTCCTGCTTCGAGTCGGCATGATGCCAGAACCGGGACATGGTGTTTTCATGGTTATTCTTCTCCCCTTCCTTCTGCCCCTGCGTGGTATAGAAAATGTCAACGGAAACAACCTGCTTCGACTGATCCGGAACCACGGTAAATTCCGGCACCCCGTTACCGGTCTTCAGCTCCAACGTGCTTTCAGGTGTCTGCGGATATTTAAAAGCCCCTTTCAAATACTGGTCAAACCACAGCGGACCCGCCACCTGGTATTCCTCGGTATCCTGATGATTATGGTGGGGTGAACAGGTCACCCGCCAGTCCTTGCTCGCAATTTCGCCAAGCGCTTTCTGCAAGTCATCGATGTGCCCGTGGAAATCGTTCGCGGGACTGAGGAATATTATTGGACAGGTAATCCTCTTAAGGCTCTGGTCGTCACCGATAGTCGTGTTGTAAAGGGCGTTATCGGTATCCCGGCTACTCACGCCGCCGCAGGATGGCGCCGAGGCCTTCACCCGCTTATCCGCCGCCGTCGTCATCACAGTCAGCTTGCCGCCCATGGAATGCCCGTACACGCCGAGCTTTTCAGGATCCACTTCCGGCTGCTGCTGGAGAAATGTCAGGCCGCGCCGTGCGCCGAGCGTGCAGAGAAACCATGGGTTGTTACGAGGCGATTCAACTGCATCAAGTGTCCACGCGGCAGCGTTCACATTTGCAAACCCGTTCTTCTCGTTCCTGCACGGCGCATGATACCCGTCCAGCGGACCCCAGTCCGTCGTGACCTTGTACTTCGGGTCATTCGTTTTTCCCGCCCAGAAAAGTTCAATGATGTCAGGGGTAACAGAATAACCCGGGGCACTTATCCGCCCGGCCCAGGCAATCGAGAGTGTGGCATAGCCCCGCTTGGCATTGGTCAAGGGTGCCTTGGAGTCCGCATATTGCCCGCCACCGTGAATCTGGAGTAAGCCCGGAAGCTTTGTCCCGCCCTTCGGGAAGCCATAAACGCCAGCCATCATCGCCTTCTGCCCCTTGAAGATGGCGATCCGGTAACGGACAACCCTAAGTACCACGCCATCCTCTTCCCATTCCTTAAGAATTTCTGTTTCCAGCGGCTCCTTTTGGGGATCGTATCCGTCCCACAATGCATCGAGCGTCTGCGGCGCTTTGCCATCCTTCAGCGGCGGGAGCGAATCCTGCGCCATGCAGGAGGACAGCATGAGAGACGATGTTAAAGCAATAATCCAGGTGTGCATGTTCATAGAGCTTCCTTTTTTTGTTGGAATGAGGACCGTATCATCCCGGTCTGATTAAAGTATTCCCGCTTTGATCAGCCACTCTTGACATTTTTTGGGCCACACGCTGACCTCCTTATTGGAGCGCAAGCCATAGCCATGTCCGCCTGTGGCGCAGAGGAAGAATTCATTGGGGACATTTGCGGCCATTAATGCGACATGGTAGGCTTTGCTTCCGGCAATAAAGGATTTGTCATCTTCGGTATGCACGATGAAGGTCGGAGGTGTCTTTGCGCTGACTGGAAGATCCGAGGCAACTTTGCCAGGCACTTTCGAAAGATAGGCGGGATAGACGAGGAGGGCGAAGT
>JBAXCC010000129.1:0-10213 GCA_037141675.1 bacterium
AGTCTCAGAACGGCCGATTCGGTGACTGGGTCGAAGAGGTGGATTGGTCCGTCGGACAGATCATGGAGACCCTGAAAAATGCCGGCCTAGACGAAAACACCTTGGTTGTCTTCACGAGTGACAACGGGCCTTGGCTAATCAAGGGTGCCGATGCCGGAAGCGCTCTCCCACTACGCGGCGGCAAAGGCGGCACCTTCGAAGGCGGCGTCCGCGAGCCGACACTCGTGCGCTGGCCAGGCCATATCCCCGCCGGAACCGTCTGCGATACAGTGGCAGGAACCATCGACCTGCTCCCGACGTTCGTCGCCCTCGCAGGGGGCAAGGTGCCAGCAGAGCCTGTCATTGATGGACGCGACATCTCCAACGTCCTTTTCGGTAAAACCAAGGAAGCACAACGCGAAGCTCATTATTATTTTGCGGGATATCATCTCCAGGCTGTACGCCAAGGCCCTTGGAAACTGGCGGTCAAAACACAGAATGAGAGCATGGGCAATTCCAAGCAGGAGATGAAAAATCCTCGCCTCTATAATCTCGACACCGACATCAGTGAAAAGACAGATGTGTCGGATCAGCATCCGGAGATCGTTGCGAAACTCTCCGCGCTGATCGCAAAGATGGACGCTGAAATCGGCGGCGACCATCCCACTGCACGCCGGGAACCTGGCATTGCAGAAAACCCCGTGACCCTTTATCCGACTCTCCCGAAAGCAGAGAAGAAGAAGGACAATAAACAAACTAAAAAACAGAAGAATCAATGAGAAAACGAATGAAATCACATTACTCCATCGGATTTACAGCGATCTTTTTGGCCTACGTGCAAGGTCCTGCCCTTGCCGCCGAAACCGTCATCCTGCCCGCAGCGACTCCCGCAAAGACAGTCCTGCTCGACACCTTCTACAACCACGAGACAAAAAACGGCAAGCCCTATCACTACACGTGGGATGATACTGCCCCAAGCGGCTTCTCGAAACTTGGTTCGGTCTTCACTGAAAACGGCGCCCAGATCGCTTCTCTCAGCGCAGCCCCCACGGCAGCGGGCCTGCAAGGGGCTTCGGTCTATATCATCGTCGATCCTGACATCACAGCCGAAGCGACGGACAACAAACCCAACTTCGTTGACGCCGCGGCCGCTGACGCCGTCGTCCAATGGGTGAAGTCCGGCGGTACGCTGATGTTGATGAACAACAACAAGGGGAACGCCGATTTTGAGCACATCAACATCCTCGCCAGCCGCTTCGGGATCACCTTCAACGAGGACTCACGAAACGAAACGCCGAAGCGTGATCTCAAACGCGCGACCGTGGACACTCGCGCCTTCGTTGACCAGCCGTTCTTCCGAGACGTGCCTGCTGTCTACATGAAGGAAGTGTGCACCCTATCCTTGCAGGCCCCTGCCAAGGCCGTCTTAACCGCACCGAAAGAGAGCGGCACAGGGACAGACGTGCTTATGGCCTCCTGTCAAATGGGCAAGGGACGCGTCATCGCTATAGGAGACCCCTGGCTATATAACGAATACATCGACTTTGTTCCCCCTGGCTCATCCGTCGAGAATCGTAAGGCGGCAATCAATTTGGTCCGCTGGCTATTGGCGAGTACTCCTGCGCCAGCCATCGTCACAGCCGCTGCTACGCCTTTCATGAGCTATCCCGACGGGGCAGCGCCGGAGATCGTCGGCAAGCGCCTAGCGGATAATCTGCTCTCCCGTCCGCACATGGTCTACAAGAACGGTACGATCCATTACGCCGAGGCCTGCGCCGCAATGGGCGCTCTGCAGTTCACCGGACTGACCAAGAACAGCGAGCTGCTGAAGAGCCTGGTCGCCCACTATGAGGCTATCATTACGCCAGAGGGAGATAAACAACTCGTGCCCAATCAAGCCCATGTCGATCACAGCGTCTTCGGCATCGTCCCCTTCGAGATCTATCTCCAAACCCAAAACCCGGCTTACCTGGCCCTTGGCAAGCGCCTGGTGGACGCACAATGGAGGGCGCCATTGCTAGAGAATGGCCTGACACAAGAGACCCGCTGGTGGATTGATGACATGTGGATGGTCGGAGCGCTACTGACCCAAGCGAACCGCGCCACGCAGGAGCCTCTTTACGCCGAGCGCGCCGGACTCTTTTTAAACGCGTACCTCGACAAGTTGCAACAGCCTAACGGACTCTTCTTTCACGGCCCTGAGTTCCATTTCTTTTGGGGCCGCGGCAATGGCTGGGTAGCGGCATCCATGGCCTATGCGCTGCAGGTGGTGCCAGAGTCATCGACACATTACGCCAGACTCATGGCAGGGTACAAGAAGATGATGGCTGGACTGCTGGCCAATCAAGGCGAAAACGGCATGTGGCATCAGCTTATTGACCATCCGGAATCCTACGAAGAGTCCTCCTGCACCGCCATGTTCACCTACGCCTTCATCACCGGCGTAAAGCGCGGGTGGCTCGACAAGGACACCTACGGGCCAGCAGCGCAGAAGGGCTGGCTCGCCCTCGTGAAACACCTCGACGACAAGGCTGAGCTGACCGACATTTGCATCGGCACGGGACAGAAGACCGACATCCAGTACTACCTTACCCGTCCGCGCAAGACCGGCGATTTCCACGGCCAGGCGCCTGTGCTCTGGTGCGCAAACGCGCTCCTGCGCTAACTGCAGAACCTCCGGAGACTCCATGAAGAATACTCTGTCGCTAATCATCTTGATTGCATCGGCCATCAGCGTCAACGCTACACAGCGTCCAAATATTCTCTGGCTCATCGGCGAGGATCTCGGCACAGAGCTTGGCTGTTATGGCACCAAGGAAGTCTCAACACCGAACCTCGATCAGCTTGCCAAGGACGGGATTCGCTACACGCATTGTTACAACGGACATGTCTGTTCTCCGAGCCGCTCGGCCTTCATGACTGGCATGTATGCGACCACCATCGGCGCCCACAATCATCGAACCGTCAACAAGAAGCCGTTGTCGGAGGGCGTGCGCGTGCTGACTGATTGGCTGCGACCTGCTGGCTACTTCACAGCGAATATCAAGACTCTGCCCGCCGCATGCGGCTTCCAGGGCACCGGCAAGACCGACTGGAACTTCACGTATGAGGGCAAGCCTTTTGACTCCGCCGACTGGAGCGATCTCAAAACGCACCAGCCCTTCTACGCACAGCTCAACTTCCATGAGACCCACCGCGCGTTCCACGGACCCAAGAAAGCCGATCCCGCCAAGGTTGAGTTCCCCCCCTACTATCCTGACCATCCTGTGACACGCGCGGACTGGGCGGCATATCTAGATGATGTGAGCGAACTCGATCGCAAAATCGGCTTGGTCCTGCAGCAACTGGAACGCGATGGCCTCGCGACTAATACCGTCGTCATGTTCTTCGGCGATAACGGCCAGGCGCACGTCCGTGGCAAACAGTTCTGTTATGAGAATGGACTGCACGTACCGCTTCTGCTGCGCTGGCCGCAACAACTGCAAGCGCCGGACTGGTTCAAGCCAGGCACCGTGAATGATCGGTTACTGGAAGGAATTGATTTTGCACCAACCACACTCGCCATTGCCGGCGTTCCATTGCCTCCAAAGATGCAAGGCCGTCCGATCTTCGGCGAACCCAAGCAGTATGTCTTCTGGGGACGCGACCGGTGCGACGAGACCGTCATGCGTATCAGAACCGTTCGTGACAGCCAATACCGCTATATCAAGAACTTCACGCCGGACACGCCCTTCCTCGCAACCAACGCCTACAAGGAGAAGCAGTATCCGGCCTGGAACCTCCTGAAGGAGCTCCATGCCGCAGGAACCCTGACACCCGCGCAGGAATTCCTTTGCCAGCCCAAGATGCCTGCGGAGGAGCTCTACGATCTTCAAGCCGACCCCTTTGAAATTCGAAATCTCGCTACCCTTCCGGAACATCAGGAAACAATGAAACGCTTGCGCGGCGTGTTGGACAAATGGATCGAGGATTCCAATGATCAAGGCCGTACACCTGAGCCTCCGGGCACAGGAACCGGTAAGAACGCGGCAGCTAAAAAGCAGAAAGGGAAAGCTAAGTGAGAAAGCTGTTCTGCCTGACGGCGCTGCGCACAACTCAACTCTCCGCCAGCGCGGCGCTACCCAACAAGAACTAGAGCGTTTTCATAAAAAGTGTAGCCGTTTTTTCTCACAGAGCCCACAGAGCTCACGGAGGAAAACAATTCCAGCCGTTTGTTCTGATGATTAGGGATAGATATTTCTCTGTGCCCTCTGTGCCTCTGTGAGGGACTACACATTAAATTAAACTGCTCTAGAGCATTACTTGTTGAACCCCTTGTGGTTCATAAATTCCCAAATGCGTCCCATCCACGTAAAGCTGCCCGTGTCCGGGGCGGCCTTCTTCTGGAAACAGTGCCCTCGTTTGACAAGCGTGTGGAGATCGGACTGTATCCCCATCCGGCGAAGCTGTTCCCAGCATTTCACCGAATTCATCGCCGCCCAGCCGTCGGCGTCGCCGTGGATGAACAGGATCGGGCAGGTCGCGAGGTCAAACGCGAACTCGGGGACCAGCCGCGCGTCATCCTCGTTGCCGCCCTTCGCATTCGGGGCGTTTTCGCCGTCCGTAAGCGCATACGCCGGATAGATCGCGACCGCCCACTGCACGTTGCAGGGCAGCTTGTCCAAGTCGTCAATCGGCCCGTAGGAGGGGCATTTCGAGCTGGTTGCGCCCATGAGCGTCAGGTGTCCTCCGGCCGAGGAACCCATGATGCCGATGCGGTCGGGATCGAGTCCCTTTGCCGCAGCCTGGCTGCGGACGATACGGATCGCGCGCTGCAGGTCCTGCCAGGCTGTCGTGTGCTTGGCCAGTCCGCCCTTAGGGCGCGGCGTACGATATTTCATTGTCACCACGGCCATGCCCTTTTCGTTCAGGTAGCGACGCGTCGGAGCGACCTCAAAGCCGTCCGGGCTGTTGCCTCCGTAGCCGCCGCCCGAGTAGATGATCTGGATCGCCTTCGTCTTGAGCTCCTTCGGCATGTGCCACTCGAGATAAGGCAGGCACTGGTTCGTCTGCACATCCGGCATTTTGCCTTCCGGCCAGAGGGGCTCCTTGCTAGTGTGGCCGCGCGCGTCATCGTTCGGATAACGTGCCATGAGATCTTCTTCCGCGCCAAGACGCCCGTCAAAATTCATCTGGCGCATGTACTCGGCGACACGGTCGAACCAGTGATCGTAGGCGGTACCGTCCTCGCCCTTGTTCGCGTCGCCCATGAACCCGTGCGGACGGTCTGCGAAGAGATGTATCTCGGCCGGAATTTTCATCCGGCGGAGCTGGCGGTAGATCTGCGTGGAGCCGTTCGGCGAATAGATGTCGGTCCCGCCGTGGAAGAGCGCCATCGGACAGGTCTTCGCATCGAACCTGAACACGTCGGAGAGCTTGATGTCGATCGCGTCGCCCTTGCTTGTGTTGGGGCCTGTGAGCCCGTCCGTAAGCGCGTAGGCGGTATAGATCGGAACCGCCCAGTTGACATGGCAGGGAAGCTGGTCCTGTTCATCGATTGCCCCGTAGGCTGGTGTGAGCGCGCTTGTGGCGAGCAAAACCGTCAGGTGCGCGCCTGCTGAAAAACCGAACAAGCCTATCTTCTCCGGATCGAAGCCGCGCTTCTTCGCATCGTTGCGGACGAGACGGATGGCACGTTGCCCGTCAGCCCAGGCGCTCTGGTAGATGGGCAACCCCTGCGGACGCGGCGTGCGGTAGGTGAGGTTCACGCAGACGAAGCCGAGTTCGGTGAACCGCTTCGCAGCCCGGTCAATCCACACCCCGTCGCAGCAACTCTGATAGCCGCCGCCGGAAATGAGAACCATGCAGGCGCCGTTATTCGTCGTCGGCGCCTCGTACCAGTCGAGGTGCGGCATCCGATGTTCATCAGCCTTGAATCCCGGCGCTTTCACCTCCTGGGTCGTCGCCGCAATCTGTTGGGCCTGATAGTCCGGAATCTTTCCTTCCGGCCACAACGCGATCCGCTCCCCGGCGAAAGCCAGACAGGCGAACCCCAATCCCAAAACAAGCACCATCGTTTTTTTCATCATGTTGTCCCCCCTAACATCCAATAGGCGTCTTCGGCGATATGCCGGAGCCCATGATTGGCCTCTATTATACTGGGGAGGGCAAATGAATCAAGCCCCGTCTCAAAAAAAAGCTCTTCACCCTGTTCTTCCGTGACAAGGGAAGTCGGGTGGTGTAGACTCTTTCCTAAACTGAAAGGTAGGCTCCCTGTGAAACATACGCTCTTTTGCATCGCTTGGCTCGTATCGTCACTCACCGTGAACGCCGCACAACCCAATATTCTCTACATCCTCGCGGATGACATGGGATACGAAGATGCGGGGTTTATGGGCAGCAAAGAGATTCGCACCCCTGAGTTGGATAAGCTCGCACACGCCGGAACGATTTTTTCGTCGTACTATGTTCAGCCCGTCTGCTCACCCACGCGCGCCACGTTGATGACTGGACGCTATCCAACACGCACAGGCGTCTACACCATTGTCCGTCCACATGCACCCTGGGGCTTGGGCCTGCAGGAGCGGACACTGCCGCAAGCCTTGCGCGAGGCGGGCTATGAGACGGCCATTGTCGGCAAGTGGCACCTGGGCGAATTCCAGGAGGCTTACCGTCCGACCAAACGCGGCTTCGATCATCAATACGGCTTGTGGTTCGGCATGATCGACTATTTCACGCATAAGCGCGACGACACCCTGGACTGGCATCGAGACGATCAGCCGTGCAAGGACGAAGGCTACTCCACGCACCTGCTTGCCAAGGAGGCGTGCCGGCTCATTCGCGAAAAGACCTCCGAGAAACCACTCTTCCTCTACCTGCCCTTCAACGCAGTCCATTCGCCGTTTCAGGTGCCCGATAGTTATTTCAAGCCCTACAATCAGCTTACTGGAATACGCCGTACGTATGCCGGCATGGTCTCCGCCATGGACGAAGCTGTCGGACAGGTGATTGCCGCCTTGAAGGAGAAGGGGCTCTTTGACAATACCTTGATCATTTTCTCCAGCGACAACGGAGGCCCCTCGCCAGGGAAAGTGACATCCAACGGTCCATTGCGCGCCGGCAAGGGCACGATCTACGAGGGCGGCATCCGCGTCTGCGCCTTCGCCAGTTGGCCTGGCCATATTCCCGCAGGCAAGACCATCAGCGAGCCGTTGCAAGGTGTCGACTGGTATCCGACCCTCCTCAAACTCGCGGGCGCAAAGCTCGAACAGACGCTACCGCTCGACGGACGCGACATCTGGCCCGTGTTGACCGAAGGTGCGAAGTCGCCACACGACAGCTTGTTGATCTGCGCCACCAAGCCAGGCAGTGCTGCCCTGCGCATGGGAGACTGGAAACTGGTTCACACGGATAAAAAGGATGAACTTTACAACCTGGCCGCTGATCTCGGCGAAGCTAAGGATCTCGCTTCCACGCAACCTGAAAAACTGAAAGATCTTCGCACCATGCTCGACATCCTGATGAAAAACGCAGCTCCGGCTGGCAGTAACGATGACAGCGACGAGAATACGCCCGCGAAGCCGCAAAAGAGAAATAAGAAATAACAGCACCTGGAGCAACATCTATCGCACAAACGTGCAATGCTCGCCCTCATTGACGGGGACACCTGCGCTAGCGATAGAGCGGGGACTTCTGCTGGCTGGTCAAAATATTGTAATGGCGCATGGCCATGGTCCACCAGTTCGGCAGCAGGCGATTGGGCATCTTCCAGAGAAGATCATGCGCATGCGCCATGGAGTCCGCATTCCGTAGCAACGCGAGCAATTCGCGTCGATTAAGGGCGTCGGGTCCGCGGGTCAAGAGTCGGTCGCAGAGGGATTTGTAATACGTGGTCATTCCGTGGTTCAACTTCTGTTTGACGCGCATCAGCGAAACATGGGCTGCATTGATGTAGGGGTCGAGCAACACTTGCGCAATGCCGAAGTGGCGTTGCAACCATTCGGGCGGCGGCAGTTCGCTTCGAATCGCCTCAAGCCGTTTCTCCATCTGGACCATCAAGGCAGGCGGATGAGTTTCAGGGGGCGTGCGGAAAAGGCCCATGCGCATAAACAGCCAGCCGAATCCATCGTGTGCAAGGAAAGCAGAAAGCGGAATCGAAAAGACGAGTCCCACGGTCACAGGCAACATCCAGAAGAAGAAGACCGGCTTGATCTGGTAGGAGATCATGCCCATGGCGATGCCCGTCAGCGTATGCCACGTGTGTGCTCGCAGGATGGAGGGCCAGTCCACGCCACCGGCATCACGGCATTGCGTGCCCCAGGAGATCTCGCGTCCGATCAGGACGAAGAAGACCGAGAGCGAGGTGAAGAGCATCAGGATGGGTGCCAGGAGCGCGGAAAAGAGGTGCTCGATGCATAAGCTCAGAGTGACCCGGATGGTGCCTCCGAAGGCCTCGCGCTTCGCGCGGCTACAGACAATCAAGATCCAGGCCAGCACCTTAGGAAGGCTGAGGAGCACCAGCGTCACAAAAAAGAGCATGAGCGAGAGCTTGCCGCCCCCGATATCCAGATAGGAGGAGATACCGATGTCCACGTCAAAGGGCTGGATCGTGCGTGACATGTCGCGATGATATTGCAAAATGCCGAGACACAGGAAGATCAACCAGAGCGGCGAGCAGAGGTAGGAAAGGATGCCGAGGGTCAGATGCATGCGGTTGATCGGATTGAATCCTTGCGCGAACAAGAGCCAGCTATGCTGGAAGTTGCCGCGGCACCACCGGCGGTCCCGCTTGGCGCAGTCGATCATCGTCGGGGGCAGGTTCTCATAAGAGCCCCCCAGGTTGTAGGCGAGCCAGACTTGATAGTTTGCGCGGCGCATCAAGGCCGCCTCGACATAGTCATGGCTCATGAACCGCGCACGCCCCGACCCAGGAAGAGAGGGCAAAGAGCAATGCTCGATGAAGGGGGCGGTTCGGATAATGGCGTTGTGGCCCCAGAAGTTGCCGTTGTAGGACTGCCAGAAGTTGAGTCCCGCTTGAAAGATTGGACCATAGCAGTGTCCTGCAAACTGGAGCATCCGGGCAAAGACCGTCTCGGACTGGATAGGCTGGGGCGCGGTCTGGAGGATGCCAGTCATGGGATTGGCCTCCATCAACTGAACCATCTTGATCAGGGTCTTAGCCTCCATCAGGCTATCCGCATCCAGCACGACCATGTAACGATAGACTGCGCCCCAGCGTCGGCAGAAATCACTGACATTCCCGCTCTTGCGATTGATCGGAATATGGCGTTTGCGGTAAAAGATATGTCCGAAGGCATTGAGCTGCTTGCAGAGGTCGATCCACTCCACTTCCTCCTCAATCCATTTATTGGGATCTGTGGAATCACTGAGGATGAAGAAGTCAAAGCGGCGGTATACCCCGGCCTCCTTCAGCGCCAAAAACATCGCGCGCAACCCTTCATAGACGCGGGGCACATCCTCGTTGTAGATCGGAATCAGCAGGGCTGTTGCGGGAAGCTGGCTGAGATCCTGCTCGCCTGTGGGCAGGGTCGCGGTGATCTCGTCGTTGTCCTTGCGGCGAAGCAGCACAATAAAACCAATGCAGGCCTGGACAAAGCCAAACACCACCATGCTGAACAGCGGTACAAAGAGCGCCAGCATTGCGGCCTCAACACCCGAGAGTCCGCCGCGCCAGAGGATATCCGCCATGAGCCAGACCGCAACAGAGGTCATGAACAGCACGCACGTGAAAAAGAAGAAGCGACGACGCGCCGTGTTGTGGGCGGGGTTGATAACCTGTATGGACAAGCGGGTGTCGGGTGATTCACTCATAAATGCCAAGGCGTCCTCATGCGGTTAATGCGTGTACCAGAAGAGAAATCCGAGAAGTCCTAGGAAAAGGCCCCAGACCAGAACAGTCTTCAAGATGGGGAAGGTTTCAAAGCTTTCCATGGCGCTGCCCATGAGCTCAGGCATGAGCCCCAAATCGATTTCGCGCGGCACCATGCTTGTGAAGGCGAAGTCCGGCCCGGTCCGCACGATACGTGAGCGGATGATATTCGCGAGTTCATCAGGCCGATTCACGGAGTCGAGAAAAGCATAAGGCCACCGCGTGGGGCCGTCGCCTAAATAGAGAGCAAGCATGCTGTTGCCAAGGGAGATGCTCTTGCCTTGCATCACCTGCTGAGGCAGGTAGTGGACGATCCACTCCTCAATGCGATTACGCACCTCGTCGATCGCCAGGCCAGGGATGTTG
>JBAXCC010000130.1:0-10111 GCA_037141675.1 bacterium
GAGCGCGCTGTTCATCGGTTGTCATCCGGCGATATGCCTGCCGGTCGGCGGTATTAATTGTTTCCATAAGAATTGCGTTATTGCCTTATTGCGTTATTGAATACTTGCCTTATTCAACGACTACCTTTGCGTCGAGACGTTGACGGAATTTTTCAACAGCCTTAAACCATTCCTCTGCAGTTGCAAAATCTTTGCCCTTGTTCCAGCAGCTTCCAGCATAAGCTGTGAACTGCTGCCCCTTGGGGGCCTGGATCCATGCAGCAGGGCCATTGATGACCGGCTTGCCGCCATTCGGAACCACAAGTGCTACGCCCATGTTGATCGGTAATTTATCCTGGCCAGGCTCCCAGACAGCCATGAATCCTTCGCCGCTCGAAAAGGACTTCTCATCGACAGGGCGGTAGCTCACACCCGCAGCGGGTGTCACCTCCGCCGGAAAGACGGAGATCACTTCGTAGAAGTTAGAGCCCAAATCAATCGTGAAGTAGCGCACTTCACCTGTTGCATACATCAGTGCAAAGACACTGCGGATCGGGCCATTCTCCAAGAGCGTCCACTTTTCAAACGTAATAGCCTGCTGATATTTGCCGTCTTTCACCACAGCCGAACCGCCGCATCCAGGACCCGTGCCCACCTTGTACCCATCCATGGCGTAGCCCAGAGTCGGCGAGTGATAATTCTTCTCCTTAAAAATGCGATTGACGATGGGCAGACGGTCGTTCTTACCAAAGGCGTCAATACCATTACCCACAGTCGCGGCCTTATTCGGTCCACCATCCCATAATGCAGGACCATACGCACGATACGCCGTGCGATCATTCTCCCAGGCGAAGTCATCCTTACGTTCCGGCACAAAGCGGGCGAAGGTATTACGGGCTGACTTCGGCAATGTTGCGCGATTGATGCCTGAGACCAACATGAATCCCTTGGTCTGCTTCGCATGCATATCCGTCTGGAAGATTAGAGCGGCGGGTTGCCCCTTTTCGCTCACGACCTGCGAGACGACCCAACGCGAAGAGACACCTTCCATCACAGCGATGGTCTCTGGCGTTGCGCTCGGGAGTTTCTTCAGTACATCAGCCCAGGCAATCGATACGGTTCGCTCCGGACAGAAGACCGCACTGGTGTTCTTCACAGTGATCGCGGCATGCTCCTTCGCCTTCAACATGTCCATACGATACAATTCCGAGTTGGCCATCAAGAATGCGCCCACACCATAAACCTCTGTCTTTTCCACATCAAACTTCTGCGGATCAGCGCCAATCGGCTGGACATGGGTCAACTTGCCTTCTGGCGTGATGAACGTGCACATTACACCTAAAGCTTTACGCAATGCGGGCTCAGCCTTTTCAGGGTTCAGCAACCCCTGATTAATACCCCAAGCCAGCGCGTAGCAAATGAAGCTGGTCGAACTGGTTTCCTGAATAGGATAGTTGTCAGGATCCAGCAAGCTTGCGCGCCACACACCATCTGCAGGCTGAATCGCAATCATCTTGTTGCACATCTCCTGGAACTGCGTCACAAAGAACGTCCTTTCAGGATGGTTGTCCGGCAATACCTGCAACACACGGATCAATCCCCCCAGCACCCAGCCATTACCACGACCCCAGAAAACCTTCTTGCCGTTCTTCTCTTTTTTCTTATCAGGGAAATAACTTTTGTCGCGGAAGTAGAGGTGCTCTTCTTGATCGTATAGAAACGCGCTAGTCGCCTTCCACTCCTTGATCATGAAATCCAGGTACTTTGGATCATCCGTCAGATCGAAAATCTTCGCCCATCCAGCGGGGCCCATAAAGAGGGCATCGCACCACCACCAGCGCATTTTGATTTTCGCTGTTTCCTCGCTGCCGCGCTTTCCATGCTGGATATCGCCAACTTCGCCTGTCGGCTGATTGGAGAGCATGAAATCGAACTGTTCAATCGTCGGCTTGATCATCGACGGATCGCGATAAAGCTGATACATTTCACAATAGGCTTGGGCAACCGCATAATCGTCTGCGTGATAGATGCGTGTCCAATTCTTCCAGCCGTTCTCCTGGCCAATCTTCATCATCGCATCGCGATACTTGGTGTCCGCCTGGATTCCATCCAGCGCCATATATCCTGGATAGAGAGCGCCGTGCGTCCAATCTAGCGCATGATGTTTCGACGGATTTGCCAATTGCCAATCCGCAACCTTAATCATTGTCGCCAAGGTCGCAGCCGCTTGCTTTTCTGCTGCGCTGTCCGGTTTGCTCGCATTGACCGTGACGCATGCAGTCATCAGCAGTGCCGTACTGATTCCAAATACATATCCCATCGTCTGTGCGTTCATCTTAACTTCCTTTTTGACTCATTACCTAACAACACGCGCACCTGCGCCCTTCACAATATTTTCAACCTCTGCCTTCGAAGCCATCGAAGTGTCCCCGGGGGTAGTCATGGCCAATGCACCATGAGCGCAACCATAGTTGACCGCTTTCTGCGGATCATTGAAAGTCAGGAATCCATAAGCTAGGCCGGAAGCGAAGCTATCGCCCCCCCCCACACGATCATAGATCATCAGATCCTTCATCTCCATGGCCTGATAAAATTCGCCGTCATACCAGCACATGGCGCTCCAATCGTTGACCGTAGCGGTCTTGACGCTGCGAAGGGTCGTTGCGCACACCTTGAAGTTCGGGAAATCTGCCACAGCACGGCTGATCATCTTTTGGAATCCATCAATTGGCAACGTCTTTAAGTTCTCGTCCGCGCCTTCAATCTCCAACCCGAGGCAGACCGTGAAATCTTCTTCGTTGCCGATCATGACATCGACATACTGCGCGAGGCGCCGATTGACCTCCTGACACGCCTTGAGACCTCCATTGGACTTCCAGAGGGAAGGACGATAATTCAGGTCATAGGAAATGACAACCCCATTCTGCTTGGCGATCAGCATGGCCTCCTCGACCACCAGCGGCGTAGTTGCGGAAAGGGCAGCAAAAATGCCACCCGTATGAAACCAGCGCACGCCCAAGTCGGCAAAGAGGTATTCCCAGTCAATATCGCCCGGGGTCAATTGGGACGCCGCAGAATGACCTCGGTCGCTCACACCCAATGCTCCGCGTACACCGAATCCGCGTTCCGTGAAGTTGAGTCCGACACGTGTCGCCACACCTGTTCCATCAAAGGGCACCCACTTGATGAGCGACGTATCCACGCCACCTTGAAGAATAAAATCCTCAGCCAAGCGACCAATATCATTTTCAGGGAAAGCCGTGACCACGGCTGTTTTCAAACCAAAGCACCGTCGCAATCCTCGTGCGACATTATATTCGCCGCCCCCTTCCCAGACCTTGAACTCACGCGCCGTGCGGATACGTCCATCGCCTGGATCCATGCGCAACATCACCTCTCCTAATGAGACCTCGTCATACAGGCAGCTGCCTGTTTCCTTGATTGTTAATTTAGCCATAACAAAAATCCCTTTGTGTGAGTCATAATTATCACACAAAGGGGTCAATTTGGCTATCGCAAAATATAATCAAATCACGCAAAATGCGCCAAGGCGGCTTTGCAATTTGCTGTAATCACGTCCCAGTTGCCAGCGACCATATCTTCCTTCTTCGCAATCCAGGTGCCGCCGCAGACCATGACCGTCTTAATCTTAAAATATTCGGCCAGCTTCTCAAGCGACAGCCCACCTGTTGGCATAAACTTCACCCCCGTGTGCTGATAGGGGGCTGACAAGGCAGCAACCATCTTTGATCCGCCAGCGACCTCGGCTGGAAAAAACTTCAACACCTTGCACCCCAGTTCCAATGCAGCTTCAATATCCGTTGCGTTTGAAATACCTGGAATGAAGGGCATGCCCAATGACTGGGCATGCTTGACAACACGAGGATTGAGCCCAGGCGCAACACCAAAGACTGCTCCACATGCCTTGGCCTGGTCAGCGGTTTCCGTCGAAAGTACCGTTCCTGCGCCCACAATCATCTGAGGGCGCTCACGCGTCATCGTACGAATTACATCCGCTGCTGCTGCAGAACGGAAGGTGATTTCAGCAACCGGCAAGCCGCCAGCAATTAATGCATCCGCCAACGGAACCGCATGGGCGACATCATCTATTGCAATGACCGGCACGATTTTATAAGGTGCAAGAGCATCCAGTGTAAACATCATCTCATCTCCTTTTTACTTAGAACGCGAAGCTCACTTCCCAGCGAGCAAAATAGGCAAGTTTATCGGTAGCACTATAATCGCCAGGTTCTAAAGCCTCAAGCGTAACATGCCCCATCAAGTTGCCACGCTTTCCGAAAATTTTCGTCCAGATTGGAAAGTCATAACGTCCGCGCCAGAAGTAACCGTATAGCGACCCGTCGCCACCGCCAACACCATCCTGGACAGCCGCATACATGGGGCCAAAGGAGGTAAAGACAGCATGCTTATTCGGCCACTTGGATCCGATTTCCAGGTTCGGGTAAATCATATTTGACCAGTAGCATAGGCCATAATAGCTCTGATATGCATACATTTCACTGAGGAAGTATGTATAGCGACTCCAGAGCGGATCCCATGAACGATCATCTTCACGATCCCCCTTATTATTAACATTACTGGCACCCGTTTCCCTCTTCTTGTCGGGGTCACCCGAGAGATAAAGCGTGGCAAGCGTCGCATACGGTTTTGCAGTGCCCAAGAGTTCAAACGTCGGAGAATATGTCAAGCCGAGATAGGCCATGTGGCCGCCTACTTCCGCTCCGCTTTCCTTCTGGCCATACTGAGCAGCGCCTTCAAATTCAGCAGAAAACTCTTCGGTGATCTTGGGCATCAGACGTAAGCCAACCGTGTTGATCCAGCGTCCCTGCCTATCCGTGTGCGCAGTATCGGCCAGCTCATAGTTACTTCTTTCCGCATAAATATAATAGACTTCAAAGGGGAACTGATTTACTTCCTTGGATTTAAAATAGAGTGCCCCACCCCATTCTGCCATGCCTGTACTCCACGTCTCGATACTGTTCAACGGCAAGTTCTTGCCTCCTCCACGAGGCTTGGGATCACCCCCACTAAAGGTAGAGGGACTATTATAAAATCCCAGAACGTCGACGGTGTTTTTCTCGGTAATCTTGACAACCGCCTTGACTGCATCAAAGAAGAATGAACGCGAACCATCCATGGGCGTGCCTTCAAAAATCATGCGGCCTGCACCATACATCAAATCCTGACGTCCAATCCTCAAATCCACGCGATCCCAGAGCAGGTCTCGCACATCCAGATACAAATTATCGAGAATCACTTCGCCCGGCGTGCGGGCATAATCACGGGGATTCCATGCTGGATTAGCCGCGCGAGGCCCTGTGGTCACATACTCACGGAATTCATCCGCCAGACGGCCATAGATCGTGAAGTCCTCATTCTCAACCTTGGCCCAAAGACGCGCACGCATCCGAAAATAGGATTCATTGTGGGATTGAACTTTACCACGCGGAAGATTGTCCCACATCTCCTGACGAACCCGGAAATCGCCACCAGCATCCCAGCTCAACTCTTTACCTTTTGGTACTGGCGCATTATCCATGGCCTTACTGATAGTTTCACCCATATTGTATTGGGCAAAGGCCGAAAGTACTGCGCATTGAGCCGCTAAGATAGTGAATGCTGATTTCCTCATCCTGCGTGTGTTTTCCATTCTAACCTCTTAACTTTCTCTTGTAGTTTTGCACTCCAGAACAACTGTTTCTTTTTATAGAAATAGATGCTACTTAATTCTATTTACAGAATCAAGTGCAAAACTGCAAAAGTTTTCAAAAACACGCCGAATATCTGCGAATTCCCTAATAAGCAGTGCCTATTATTTTTTTCCCCGGAAGAACTTTGCAAACGGAGATGACGACTTTGCAGGCTTTGCTTCTTCCTCGTCATGTCTTGCTTTGCCTGCAGGACGGGGCGAATGTTTCACATGAGGCGATGTTCCGCCTTTGCGCTCTTCCATCGCGTGCTTCCGGGCATCCGGCCCCTTAGGTGCAGGCCTTTCTCCAGGCTTGCGAACGGGCTTATCACCTCTGACAGGGCGTGCATCCCCTCGGAAAGGACGCTTGGGGGGAAGCCCCGCTTCTTGCCCACGTCCAGCCGAAGGAGCTGCATCACGATCGCGACGTGGCGCGCGTTCTGCACGATCATGACGCGGAGCAGGACGCTCATCACGGTCAAACCGCCGAGGACGATCATCTGGTTTAGGTACGTATTGAGGAACAGCTTCTGGTTTACGTACGTATTGGGGAACGGCTTCTGGTTTACGCTCTACATGAGCGCGCTCTTCACGCGCAGGACGTTCCGGACGTGGCGGACGCGCCGGGCGTGGCGGACGTTCAGCCGCAACCTCTGGTTTCGGTGCACCTCCTGCGACATCATCGCGGTCAGCGCGGAAGTCCGCTTGCATGCGGCCTTCGTGGCTCGGGGTACGGTCCCTGAACTGTTTCGAACGACGCTCATCGCGGCTACCACTACCAAATACTCGCTTCTTGCCAGCCCAGTCCGGACGAGGCAAAGAATCCGGCACACCGCGGCCTGCGGCTTTCTCAGCGCGCTCCGAATGAAATTCTTCAACACGGTCAACTTCAATGGACTTCTTAATCATGCGTTCAACGGCTTTCAGCAAGCCGCGTTCTTCAGCACTCACCAGCGAAATCGCTGAACCCGATGCACCTGCGCGCGCCGTGCGCCCGATACGATGCACGTAAGACTCGGTCTCTTCCGGTAAATCAAAGTTGATAACATGTGAGACATCATCCACATCAATACCGCGCGAAGCAATATCCGTCGCGACCAGAGCGCGGAAACGTCCATGCTTGAAAGCAGCTAACGCATCCGTACGCGCACGCTGCGTCTTGTCGCTATGGATCGCATCTGCCGGGATATCTTGATCCATCAGCTTGCTCACAATCTTGTCTGCGCCATGGCGCGTGCGTGAAAAGATAATGACCTTGGTCATCTCGGGACGGATCTTAAACAGATGCGCCAAGAGCGCAATCTTGTTCGGCTTATCCACAAACATCACGCGCTGATGGATCTTGTCAACCGTCGGTTTATCCGGTTCAATCGTCACCTGAACAGGATTCACGACCATCGCCTGTGCGAAGCGAAGGACTTCAGCGGATAGCGTTGCGGAGAAAAACTGCGAGTGGCGATGAATCGGCAACTTCGCCAGAATCTTCTTGATGTCCGGCAGGAAGCCCATGTCCAACATACGGTCTGCCTCGTCGAGCACAAACTCTTCAATTGTGTCGAGCGTCAAATGGCGCTGCTCCATCAAGTCCAGCAAACGGCCCGGTGTTGCGACAACCAATACGGCGCCACGGCGCAAGGCCTGCACCTGGGGATACTGACTCACACCGCCAAATACGACGGCAAAGGGAAGACCCGTGTAACGTCCATACGTTGCAACGCTCTCCGCGATCTGCGCAGCCAGTTCGCGTGTCGGGGCAAGAATCAACGCACGCGGACGTCCGGGAACCGTGGGTTTCGGTTGCGCGAGCAAGCGATGAAGAATGGGCAACAAAAAGGCGGCTGTCTTGCCCGTGCCTGTCTGCGCACACCCCAGAAGATCACGTCCTTCAAGGAGAGCAGGAATGGACTGGTCCTGGATGGGGGTAGGTGTGTCATAACCCTCTTCTGTCACAGCGTGCTGGATCAAGGGATTAATCTGTCCAAAGACCGTCGAAGCAAAGGCTTCAGGGATTTCGCCCTTGGGCTTGGGGATCTCACGTGGACCATATTCGCGTTCCGCAAGGCCAGGATGGCGATTATTGCGGCGGTTGAAAGGTGGGCGAGGACGGCGATCACGCCGTTCAAAGGAATGTTCTGTATGCATGACTAAACTTCTAGAGACATGCGCAATAATTCCTATCGGACATTTACACGTGACTCTGTTAATATGGTGGCAAGTTAAGGTTTTGAAACCCTTGCACCATCGCTGGCGGTAGATTTTGAGACTACTCGATACCCAGCAGGGCTATGTTTTTTTCGTCATTCGGCATACAAATGGTACACAAAATGACCCGTTTTTTACTGTATGCTCTTAATGTAAATCAAGAGTGTATACACGTAATAGCAGGCAGTATGGCAAAAAAGATTTAGGAATGCAAGCAGAATCGTCAAAATGGGAACCATCAGTAGCGGTTCCCATAGAGCAGGACATCTGGCAACTGATCGATTGTTTCAACAAAGATATCTTTCGCGCCTGTCTGCTTTTCCCAGAGAATCGTACTGCCCTCGCACGTTACTGGATGCGAATCCCCTCCCAGCGCAATCGAGCGAGTCGGCTGGCCAGAGACCAGGACGCAACGATCATCCCGACTGCATGCTTCCAAGCACGCAGGCTGGCTTGAATCCAGTTGGGCACTGACAATGTAATCACCCAGTTCGAGTTTGATTCGACCCCCGCCCTGCGCAAAGGGTTCAATCGGGTTGCTCTTCGAATCCTTGCCTGGCACCACTTCGATGACCATGAGAAAACGAGTGGCGGCGAGTTTGTTGGACGTCGAGATCGAGACGTGCCAGTTCGGCGGATTCTGCCCCCCACGCTTGTTCTCTTCGTCGACAGGAACCCCGAAGAACTGGTCGGTCACATGGCCAGAAACAGGTTCCTTGCAAAACAGCCGTGCAGATGCTCTGGTCTTTTCATTGGCACCTTGGAACCAGTCGTTGCCCAGTTGATGGATGGGCTGGAGCGAGTGCAGCATGAAGCTCCAGGTCACTGGTTTCTCCGCCTCCAGTTCGTCATAGATCAGGATATGGCTTGGACGCAACATCACCAAGTGGCGCCGGAAGCGCGTCACACCTGGCTTGCCGAAACCATTCTCACGTGTGATGGGCACACCCAGCTTGGTAAAGCCCTGCTCCAGCGGCTTATCTGGCTCTGAGATTCCATATTTAGGAAACATGCCGTTGTAGGCATGGGAGGCATCACCCATGACATAACTGATGCGCTTGCCCGTGGCAAAGCGCGGGATCCAACCGTAAGCTCCCAAATCAAAGCCTTGCATCAAACCATCAATCATGATGGTGTTGTGGGCACGCGATGCCTTGTAGCTGACAGCATCGTGAAGCTGTCCGCCATTGTAATACCCCGTGCGCCAGAAAAGCGGCTCACCTCCGTAGGCGACGCAGAAGGCGTTCTGCGACGGATGCAGATGCTGGAAGGAGCCGTTTACCGCGGAACTAAAGTTCACCATCAGATTACGTGACGGTTCCAGAATGTCGCTATGCAGGACCGACATGCCGACATCGCGGAATACGGCGGCTGACTCGGATGGCGGTTGAACTTTCGACAAATCAGGGGATTTAAAGCGCTGCCACAGCAATAACAGATCCATCGCCTTGTACCCTTTGACCATATCCTTGCTGAACTCATTGGCCTCGCGTCGTCCCTGGGATTTAAAACGCCAGAGATTATAGGGGTTCTCCGGGCACATGTACGCCAGCATTTCCGTCAGATAAGGAACTCCGGGACTGCCGTCGCCGCCGTCGCTGTAGGGCACGCCGGGATTTCCCACTACGTTCATGTACGACATGTAGACAGGGAAATTACGGAACCAGCGTTTAGCGTTGAAATAGTTGAAGCCGGTCAGTCTGTAAAGCATCCAACTGACATGCGTCAGAGGTTCATCGTGAACGCCGAGATAGCCATTGCCATCCATGGAGCCCCCGTCATTGCGACTCAGGGCCGGACTGCGATAGAGCCACAGTTCATACGCATATTTGAACCAGTCGTCCAGTTCCGTCCTGTAGCGGCACAGGATGGCTGAGCCAACCATCAGATTCTTAATGTCCCCCTGCCAGTCGTGCTGATTGAAGTGCGCATGCTCCAACTGGTCATGCAGATGCGGTTGGCCGTTGTTGTGTTTATCCATCAGGCTCAGAACCAGTTCCTCAAAGGTCTGTTGCTGTTGGGCTGGCATATCTTCGTAGAATGCATCCAGCATCAGCAAAGGCACCGTGTTATAGAAGGCAGGTCTTGACATCGGGATCTGCTTGCCGAGAATCGAGTAGCTTTTATTCAAGCGCAGCTGCTCAAGTTCGATCGCGCGCTGGACACCAAGCTTCTTGTACTGCTCATCGCCTGTCACGAGATAACCCCGCAGCAGGGCAT
>JBAXCC010000131.1:0-10098 GCA_037141675.1 bacterium
TGCTGTCTGATGTTGCTGCGGGCGTTTACGGGGAGTCCGGAACAGGATGCCGGTGTCGCGCACCGTCACGTCCCCGCCCTCCTGCACCGCCGTTAGCGCCGCCCCTTCTTTGGGCGGCGAGCAATGACTCGAATCGATTGTTAGATACTCACAGCAGAACAGCCCGGCTCCAAAAAAGGAGCCGCTAAGAGGCCGCACGGGGGCAAGATGCATGAGCGGTCGCGTGACAGGCGTGTATCGCGAGACATCGAAGGCGAGGAATGCGGGGAGGTGCCTCTGGGCGGGATTGATGTATTCAGCACCCGTCCAGAGGCGCATCGACGCGTCCGTAGCCCGATGGCTCCGCAGGACACGCCAGAACGCAGAGCGAATGCGTCGCGACACAGTAGGCCGAAAATGTTATCGGGTGATCCGGCGGGGGTATCCAAGCATCCGCCGAAGAGAAACGAAGGTGGATTTGCGGCTGCGCGGCTGGGGCTGGATATGTATCCGCCCAGCCGCGATTCAGGCGCGAATCCGACCCGTTTCCGGAAGGCGATAGATGCGTACCCGCCGGATCACCCATGAGAAGAAAAACATAAAAAGTGAGTTATTGAGTGAAAGCTAAGTCCCTGCAAACAACTCTGAACTGCGACCAGTCGAATCTCGACAGTTAACCGCTGAACTGCTAGCATTCCAAACATTCAAATATGAGAAAGGTGTTCCGCTATGGTGAGTCAACAAGATCTTCGACGTGATGGACGATTGTACATGTTGGTTTTATGCCTGTCATCCCTGATCGGGGGGACTATTACCTATGCCCGTGAGATGGTGGACAATATCAACCCGATGATTGGCGCGATCACATTAGGCGGTTATGGCGGACATGGTCTCGGCAAGACGTTTCCGGGTGCGGCCACGCCCTTTGGTATGATCCAGCTCAGCCCTGACACGATTACGGGCGGGGACAATGGCCCTGGTTATTCCCATCATCATACGACCATCGAAGGCTTTAGTTTCACCCACATGAGCGGAATTGGCTGGTATGGAGATCTCGGCAACTTTCAAGTAATGCCGACAACCGGAGAGCGCATGCTTGACCGTGACAAGGCTAAGTCGCCCTACAGTCATGATCAGGAGAAAGCTTCTGCAGCCTATTACAGTGTTGACCTGCAGAGATATGGGATCAAGACCGAGCTTACGGCTGCTCCCCGGGCTGGGATGATCCGCTTCACCTATCCCGAGGCAAAGGACGCACGCATCCAGATCGATCTCGGGCGCAGAATCGGACAGAAGGACCGCTGGTTGACGCACAGCCGTCAATCCGTACGGGTCGTGGACGAATATACCATCGAGGGGTTTATGCGCTGTTCATCCAAGGACGGCGGCTGGGGACGTGGCGGAGGCAATGTCAACTTCACCCAGCACTTTTGCGCAGTCTTCAGCAAACCCATCAAACAATTTGGCGTATGGGAGAAGGATTATGTATTGGAGGGGCAACGGGCATACGAGGGTACAAATACGGGTTTCTACGTGGAGTTCGCCACCAAGAAGGATGAACAGGTCTTTCTTCGTGCGGGGTTCTCATACGTCAGCGTAGAGGGTGCACGTGCCAACCTCGCGCATGACATTCCGAATTTTAATTTTGAGAAGGTGCTCGCGCATTCACGCGGACTCTGGGCAGATGCTCTCAAAGGAGTGGCTTGCGAAGGCGGAACCGATGCCGACCGCGAGATCTTTACGACGGCGCTCTATCACTGCATGATTGATCCTCGCAGTACCTCGGATACAGACGGACAATACATTGGCGCAGATAATCTGCCGCATCGTGCGGACGGGTTCGTCTATCGTTCGATCTTCAGCGGCTGGGATGTCTTCCGTAGCCAGTTCCCGCTGCTCACACTCATTCGACCCGATGTGGTGAACGACGAGATCAACTCCTTGTTGCAAATGGCGCAACTCAGCAAGCGCAACTACTTGGAGCGTTGGGAACTCTTGAATTCCTACTCCGGTTGCATGCTCGGTAATCCTGCGGTGTCCGTGATTGTCGACGCTTATCAAAAAGGAATTCGCGGCTACGATATTGAAGAAGCATACCGGCAGTGCAAGAACTCCGTTGAAAAATTCGGGAACGGCGACTTAGGGTATACGCCAGGCGATATGTCGCGAACACTTGAATACGCTTACTCGGATTGGTGTCAGGGACGTTTTGCCAAAAGCCTTGGGAAGAGTGGCGATCAAGCTCTATACTATGCACGTTCACTTGCCTATACGAACATCTGGAATGCGGAGGTGAAATGGATGCGCTCGCGTCTGAGGAATGAACAAGATGGAACCCCGAAATGGATGGCATGGAAGGAGAAGACAGGCCAGAATCAGGGTACTACGGAGAGCAATCCGTATCAGCAGGGCTGGTTCGTTCCGCACAATGTGCAGGGGCTGATTGATTTGATGGGGGAGGACTACTTTGTCCAAGAACTGACGACGTTCTTTGATAAGACACCTGAAGATTTTCTCTGGAATAATTACTACAATCATCCCAATGAGCCGTGCCACCATGTGGCGTTCCTCTTCAACTATGTCGGGATGCCGTGGCTCACGCAGAAGTGGACGCGCAATATCTGTCAGAAGGCTTACGGCACGGGTGTTCGCGGACTCTGTGGCAATGAGGACGTAGGACAGATGTCAGCGTGGTATGTTTTAGCCGCGATGGGACTGCATCCTGTCTGTCCCGGCGACAGCATCTATCAATTGACCAGCCCGGTCTTCTCGCAGGTGAGTATCCGCCTTGATCCTAAATACTACAAAGGAGGATCCTTTGCAGTCATTGCGAACGGCAACTCTGCGACAAATATCTACATCCAGTCCGCGACTCTCAACGGTAAGCCCCTTAACCGCGCATGGATAACACATGACGAAGTTGCCGCGGGAGGGAAACTCGAATATGTGATGGGTTCTGAGCCGAACAAGACATGGGGCTCTTCCCGCGAGAACCGCCCTCCTTCGTTCAGGTAAAGATTCGGTTGCATCATGCGTGGTGAAAATGGTAATATTACAGCATGAAAACTATACCTTATGTTATTGTTCTTCTTCTATCAGTGGCCTGTGTCGTGCTGAGTGTATCGCTTGTGCTAACGATTCGGGTAAATCAGCGCGTACAGGCGGAGTTGCAGGCGAATCAGCAACTCCTGAACAACGGAATCTTGGGTCCTCAAGGGCAACAGATTGGCAACAATCTGCTTCAGGATATGGCCAATACGGCTACCCGTAATGCTGACATGCGCCAGCTTCTCGCGAAGTATGGCTATCAAATTCAGCCGGCAACGAACGCTGTTCCAAATGCAATCAGCACGAATCAATCAAGCGTGGTTGAAGGACAAGGCGAAAAACAAAACAGTGTTAAAAAATAATTGTTATAGAAGGAACCCCGCATGAATATGTCAGAGACTTCCAATACCTCTTTTTCTCCTTTTTGGCCGCTGTGTTTAATGGCTTTAAGCCTCGTGTTCATCTTGGGCTGGCAACTGGTCGCTGGAATACAGCAATATCGCAGTTCGCTCCAGATGATCGACCAACAAGCGGCTCTCGCTAAGCAAGCGGTGCAGACCGAAAGCAAGCTCCAATCCATGATGACGGATTTACTGCTTTTAGCCAAGAAAGATACAGAGGCTCAGACGATTGTTGCCAAATATCGTATCAAGATGAACGCGGACAAGCCGGATACGGTAGGACCGCGTGTTTCGGCGCTTCCCCCAGGTGGCGCGACCAGTCCAGCACCTCCTGCACGTGCGCCTGACGCAACAAAATAAGTGCACTACTAAGGAAGCCAGAGAAACAATGAATAATAGAAAAACAGCCCTCGCCTTGTTCGCTGTCGCCCTCACCGCTCTCATCCGCCCCTGCGCGGCTGCGGAGTTTCCCATTCACGATGGTGAGCGAGTGGTGTTTCTCGGTGACAGCATTACCGAACAACGCCTCTATACCACAGTTATCGAAGCCTACACGCTCGCCCGTTTTCCAGAATGGAAACTTGCCTTCCGCAACATCGGCTGGGGTGGCGACACCGCGCGGGGAGGATTGGGCCGTGCCCCTCGTGACATGCTGCCGCTCAAGCCCACGTTCGTCACCATCGACTTCGGTATGAACGACCACGGCTACCGGGCGCACGATGAAAATATTTATAAGAACTATATTGAGAAGCAGACGCAATTGGTGGCCCTGCTCAAGGCCAACAACGCTCGGGTCGCGTTGGTGACGCCCCAGCCTATTGAGGACAAACGCCCGGATCCGGATAAAGATGTGCGCAACGAGTCGCTGCGCAAAATGTCCGATGGCCTGCGCGAGATCGCCGCCAAGGAAAAGGTCCTCTTCGCGGATCAGTTCGATCCGTACATGGCGGTCATGCTCAAGGCCCGGCAAGCCGACCCAGCGGCCCGCATTGGCGGTGGCGACCCGGTGCATCCAGGCCCGGTCGGTCACACCATCATGGCGTGGGCGATTCTGAAGTCGCTCGGCGCGCCGGCTGCCGTGTCCAGTGCCGAGTTGACCGCCGCCGGCAAGGTTGTCGCCGCGACGGGGTGCAAAATCTCCGATCCGAAAGTTGACGCAGGGGTGCTCAGCTTCACCCGCAAGGATGAGGCGCTGCCGATGCCGGTCAATCCGCAGGCCGAGTCGGTGACCAAACTCATCCCCTTGCTGGCGGACCTGAGCCTCTACGAGTTGAAAGTCACTGGTCTCACGGCCCCGAAGTATCAACTGCTCATCGATGACAAACCAGCCGCCGTGTTCACTGCTCAGGAATTGGCGCAAGGCTGTAATCTGACGCTGTGTGCTGGGCCTATCACCGAGCAAGCCCGTCAACTGTGGGCCTTGGTGGTGGCCAAAAACAATGCCTACTTTAAACGCTGGCGCGAAGTGCAGTTGTTCGCGCCGCCGGAGTGGGCCAAGTTGCCGCCTCTTGAAGCCGCCCGCGACAAGGAATTGGCGCTACTCGACGAGCAAATCGCGCAACTTGAAACCAAGATCAACGCCCTGCGCCAGCCCCTGCCGCACACGTTCATTCTGAAACCTGCCACGCCCTGATTATTACCGACTTCCACTTGGAAAACATTTACTGTTCAGTCTGTGATTGGGACGCTGGCATCGTTGCCTCACGGTGCTTTTCCCCGCCGTCCAAATCCCCTCAATCTCGATGCGAACTGGATGGGCGGGAAGTCCGCGGTGATGGCGATGAATCGCGCCCACCAACAGATCCACTGCGGCCGCGCCGACCCTAAGGGAGTTCTGATCGATCCCGCTAATAGGGATAGACTCACCGGCGTCCCCATCTATATCCAGGGAGGCATAGCCAACCTCACCGGGAATAGCCATCCCCCGTTTTTTGAGAAAACGGAGCCCGAACCCGTCCACGCTGACAATGACGTCCGGACGGTAGTGGTCGAACCATTTATCAAAGGCCGGTTGACTAGGAGCGGCCATGATCAAGGGTGGCGGCACACGTGCTGATCCCATTCTGTGACGATGCAGAAGGAAGGCGGCGCTCCATTTGAAATTGACACGCAATTCCAAAGCTTCCTCGATCACAAACCCGACCGTTTTATAGTTCAAGCAGGAAAGTTCATCGAGCACCTTGATCATCGCGGAATACTGGTCATGAAGCGAACGATCAAGGTTGGGCCGCTGAATCGTCTCGCTAATTTCAACAGCGGTGAAAAGGTTGAAATTAAGATCAATGCCGCGGCGGGGTCCCTTCGCGAGCCGTTCCTGTAAAGGGGCAATGAGAATGCCTTCAATACCGCGGTGCCAGATGATGTTGCTGAGCCGCGCATCAGACATCCCGGGTTGGTCTATCCAGAACTCCTCCACACGGTAACCATATTCTTTCGCCCTCGAAAAGACACCTTCCACGTACTTCCGCTCGGTGACATATTGCTTCCATGCCTCAGGAGTTGCGCCAGAAGTCAGCAGAGCAAGGGAGGATTTTACGGCTGAGGCATCACGGGTACGTATATGAGACAGCAACTTTGCGAGCTCCGGATCGGGTTTAAACCCGAGTTTCTTCGCCGCTTTCAGAACGTGTTTGCGGGTCGCCTTGGAAACTCCGGCCTTGCCGCGAAGGGCCAGCGAGACAGCCATACGCGTGACGC
Source organism: bacterium (assembly GCA_037141675.1). Taxonomy (GTDB): domain Bacteria; phylum Verrucomicrobiota; class Kiritimatiellia; order RFP12; family UBA1067; genus CAIZQW01. The sequence goes on from JBAXCC010000131.1 coordinate 6,126, forward strand.
CCGTCTTCTCAGCAATTTCCCTGAGCGTAATTCGAGATGTCTGAAACATGGATGAATAGTACCACGTTCCCCATGAAGGATCAAGTCCGTTTCAACGCTCCTCTCTATCTACTTTACGTAAATCAAAAAATGTCCACGTACATTAAACTTTCCCATTGTATTGACGGGTGCCAAACGTATAATAGATCACAGTTTAAAACAAAGAAAGAGTATGAATGCGATTGCAATGATAACGGCACCTTGAAACGTTGGCCGAAATGGGTGGAGGAGGGAACGCCCAGTCCGACCGGGCGCTACACCTTTTGGAATTGGAGACTTTGGAAATAAGCCGATCCGCCTGTGGAATCAGGATTGCTCGGGCCGGTTCAAGTATTCTCAACACAGACCATTAATTTAGACGTAACTCGGTAATGGGACACCCAATATGAAAACAAAATTCCGATGAAAAATTGCATGAAGCATTTATTGGCAGGTGTTCTGTCCGCCGCCCTTATGGCAAAAGGCGAGCCGACTCACGGGAACGACTGGGCTGCGTCCGAAACATCAACGATGAATGGAAGACAGCTTGAAGTCATCCATCATGGCGTGAAACCGGAATGGGGTTACAAGGCACCACAGCAGGATACATTCATGGTGCTTCATCCCAAGAAAGATCGTGAGAATGCGCCCCTTTACGTCGTTCTTCATTCCGCAGGACATGACGTCAAATCCTGTGTGGAATGCACACGCACCGTCGGCAACCATGACATCTATCACTCGCCTGACGAGTTCTACGCGCTTTACCTCGACTGTCGCGCCAACAAGGGCGACTGGTGGTGGGGCGGCATGCATGTCAATGATCCCGGGCTGATCAAACGCAATTCCGGCGGCGAGCCCACCCCGGTTGAAAAGCGTGTGATCGACACCATCAAATGGGCCATCAAGAAATACAACATCGACGCCAACCGCGTTTATCTCTGCGGGAATTCAATGGGCGGCAGCGGCACCCTCGGCATCGGCATGCGCAACGGCGATCTCTTTGCCGCGATCAAGGCCAATGTCCCCGCCGGCATCGAACACGTGTCTAACAGAATGTATTTCCCGCCCCAATCGGTGCCGGCAAATGTCAGGATTCCCGATCCGCCCGTCGTCATCGACTACTCCGCCCCGAACGACGCGTGGTCCTCCGGCCACGACCGTTTCGTGAAAGCCATGAATGACCGTAAATACCCGCTCTATTTCTACTGGGGCCCGTTCGGTCACGCCAACAATCATGCCGGAATCATGAAGATCAACGATCTGATCAACTCGTTCGACTGGTTGAATGTCAAAAGGAACGAGGCCTACCCGGTCTTCGCAAACGCGTCCTGCAATCATACCATTCCGTGGCCGGATCACCTGGATGATAAAACCCCGGGCCAGGTCAACGCGTTTTTCAGATGGAAAAACCTAAGCGACTCAAAAACGAAACTGGAGATGTCGCTTTTCCTGATGTCGCCCGCGGACCTGAAGACCACTTTCGAGATTCCCAAGGAAGCAACCGCGGATGTGTCTTTGCGCAGAGTTCAGAACATGCAGGTCACACCCGGCAAATCGGTCCAATGGACGTTCGGCACGGAAAAAGGTGAAGTTGCAACCGACGCGACGGGTCTCATCACCATTCCAGGCCTGAGAATCACAGCCACCCCCGCAACATTGACCGTCAGAAAGTAACTCAGCACAAAGGAAACCAAATGAAAACATCAAAAATAATATTGGCAACAGCCGGACTGCTTTTCGCGATGTTGTCCGCGGGTGCGGCTGACGCACCGGCAAAAAAGCCGAACATACTTTTTATCTTTTCGGACGATCACGCGTGGCAGGCGGTGAGCGCATACAACGATCCGCGAAAGCTGATCGAGACGCCGAACATCGACCGGCTCGGAAAAGAAGGCGTGCGCTTCGACCGCTGCCTGGTGCCGAATGCGATCTGCGGGCCGAGTCGCGCGACGGTACTGACGGGAAAATACAATCACCTGAACGGAGTTCTTAACAACTCAAACTTCACGTTCGACGGCGCGCAGCAGACCTTTCCGAAGCTCCTCAAGGCCGCCGGCTATCAGACCGCCATCGTTGGCAAGTGGCATCTCGAAAGCGACCCGACGGGCTTCGATTTCTGGCAGATTCTTCCGGGGCAGGGCAACTATTACAACCCGCCTATGATCAAAAATGGGCAAGGCATAAAATTCAACGGCTACGTCACTGACATCATCACCGATGCCTCGCTCGACTGGCTGAAGAGCCGCGACAAATCGAAACCGTTCCTGCTGATGTGCCAGCACAAGGCGCCGCATCGCGAGTGGCAACCCGCGTTGAGCGACTTGAATTTCGACCATGACAAGAAATATGCCGAGCCGGAAACGCTCTTCGACGACTACGCGGGCCGCGGCCTCGCCGAAAAAGATCAGGACATGACGATTGAGAAAAGCATGAGCTTGAACCGTGACTGCAAACTCGTCGCGCCGGGCGGCCTCACGCCAGAACAGAAGAAAATCTGGGACGCCTATTACGAGCCGCGCAACGACGAATTCCGCAAGGCTAACCTGACCGGCAAGGATCTCGTGCGTTGGAAATACAACCGCTACATGCACGACTACCTTGGATGCATCAAGGCTGTCGATGACAGCGTCGGAAAAGTGTTGAAATATCTCGACGACGAAGGCCTCGCCGACAACACGATCGTGGTCTATTCGTCTGATCAGGGATTTTTTCTCGGCGAACACGGCTGGTTCGACAAGCGCTGGATTTTCGAGGAATCCGCACGCGCGCCGCTGCTCGTGCGCTGGCCCGGCGTCGCAAAGGCCGGCACCGTGAAAAAAGAAATCGTCTCCAACCTGGATTTCGCCGAGACGTTTCTTGATGTCGCCGGCGTTGCCGTGCCGCCGGATATGCAGGGCCGCAGCTTCATTCCGCTGCTCAAGGGCGATGCACCCGCGGACTGGCGCAAAAGCTTTTATTACCAGTATTACGAATATCCGGAGCCGCACCACGTCCGTCCGCACTACGGCGTCATCAGCGGCGACTATACGCTCGTGCATTTTTACGCACCCGATGTGAACTACTGGGAACTTTTCGATTTGCAGAAAGATCCACACCAAATCCGCAGTGTCTACGGCCAGCCGGACTACGCCAGCATCCAGGCCGATTTGTCCAAGGAACTCAAACGCCTGCGCACCGAGATGAAAGTTCCCGATCACTTTCCGCTTTCCGCCTACGGCCGCTCGAAGCTGCCGGAATCGGCCATGCGTCCTTTCGACAATGATTGAACCGCACCAAGGAAACAAAATGAACGACAAACCAAAGACGATCAGCCGCGATTTTACGGACCGTGCCGTGCGGCGCAGAAACGCGAGTTTTTATTCTGCGTTCTGCTCAGGAGCCTTGGCTCTGCTGGCCGGCCTGACGATATCACACAGCGCGTTGGGTGCGGAGGTGCCGGCACCCGTGGCCCGCTTGTCTGCCCTGAAAATGACCGAATCGCCGGATGGGACCGCCATGACCGTGACCGGCGCGCGTTACACCGCCCGTCTGTCCCTGCCCCAAGGATCCTTGCTCAGCCTGCGGGATCAGGCCGCGGGCCAGGAGATCAGCCTAGGCAATTCCGGTGGCCATCTGTGGGTGGCTCATTTCATCGGCCGAAACGATGTGAAATCCGGCGACTATGCGGCCGCGAATGTGACCTGGTCTTGGGATGCCGCCAAGCAGACCCTGACCATCCTTTATTCCGCCAGCGGCGATAAACTACCCGCAGTCCGGGCCCAGTGGCAATTTTCGGATCAGGCCTGGCTGGATTTGTCCTTGACTGTGGACAACCAGACGGGTTGCGTGCTGCGCGGAGTGGAGAACAACCTGCGGCTGCCTGCCGCCACGTTGGAATCGGCCATTTTGCCCGTGCTGCCGGGCATCCAGCTCCAGCGCAAGTTCTTCACCGACCGCCGGGAGTGGCGTCACGGAC
>JBAXCC010000132.1:0-10018 GCA_037141675.1 bacterium
GAACGTCGATTGGTCTATCTTGGGGAGAATGCGACTACAAATGCGACAACGCCTGTCATGCTTCAAGGGATGGAACGATTTGTCTATGTCCATGAGTTTTGCCATGCCATTGAAGATTCACACTATGGGTTGACACAGCGGACCAAGGAAGCAGATTTTGATTTTGACCGTTCGCAAGCGTTAACATCGTTTATTGAAGGCAACGCTGTCTTAATAGGCGTTGACAGCCTGTTGGACGGATTCCCGATGAATACGGTTACACCTTTAGGAGCATGGGGTTCGGAGACACTCATGCAAGGTGCGGACATGGAGGACGTCTCGAGTCAACTCGAGTGGTGTCCGTCCTTTCTCTCTGGCACAATGGTCCGTCCTTATCTGGATGGCATGGCATTTTGCAATCGCATCCGGCGTGATGCAGGATGGCAGGCCATTAATAAGATGTACGAAGCGAAGACTCCGCAAACCACGGCTGATATTCTGTATCCGGAACGTCGGTACCTCAAGGGTTTTGTTCCTGCGGTCTTTAAGCCGGATGCAGGGCTGTTCAAGGATGTGAAGGAGGCGATTGCCACGAATTCGCTCGGTGTGATGGGGATTGCGCTCTTGTTGGGAGGCAAGAAGATCGCCACGGCGTACGACTATGGTTTTCTTAAGGGATGGATGGGCGACCGCGTATATCTGCTGAAGGGCGCAGATGGCAAGCAGAAGCGTATCTGGCTGAGTTATTGGGAACGTCCCGGCTTTGCCCGTTCATTTCGCTGGCGGATCGAAGACTATTTGAGCAACCGATTCAAGGATGGAAGCTGGAGTGTTCAGCGCGACGGACGGATGGTGGCAGCTGTATGGGCGGATACGCAAGAGGAGAAGTCGGCCTGCGAAGAACTGGCGGCACGTGCGTTGAAGACAGCTGTTGAGGTGGATCGCCCGTCCTGGCTTGTGTCTTGGGGAAATGATCTCCCGTGGCCAGTACGGTTCCCTGTTTATGAAGGGCATTCGACTGGCTGTAACGTGTTAGGCGGATGGGCCATGGATGCCGATGTTGGCCCAGCTTTTTACCGGTTTACCCTTTTAAATACATGGCTGCTCAATATCGAGGAAAATCCAGACCGGCATCATTTCAGCACCTGCTTTGGGTTGTTGCGTCACGTCAAAGACGTGCGATCAGATTTCACCTATTGGCGTATTCCAGTTGTCGCTTCCTGGCTGAGATGCGGCCATGAGAAAGATGAGCGATACGAATGGTCCCTTCTGTGGGGTATCCTGGCGGATGGAACGGAAAAGCGTGCGCGCGTCCTGTTTATCCCTGTCTGGCGGAAGTAGTAGGTTCTCAATGAATATACATAAGAAGTTTTTAGGGGTGATTTGTGCATTATTAGGGACAGCGATTGGCAGCTCAGCCGCACTGACCGATGGTCTGGTTCATCACTGGAATATGGATGATGGACAGGACTGGCATGACAGTGCATTTCGTGTGGGGAGCACAAATGCCATTGCTTTAGACTCTGTTGGGCAGGCCTATGCGGTGCTCAAGAACATGGATAAGACCAACTGGGTATCGGGTCGACAATTTACAGCCTTATGTTTTGATGGTGTAAATGACTATCTGGAGACTGCTGAGAATCTCGGGGAAACATTGGGTAAAACAGCGACACTCTCTTTCTGGCTGAGGACAACCCAAATAGGCGGGACCTCTGCATCGTCAGCGCCTGGCGTGACAGGGGTAGTTGGTAATGGGGGTATTCAATGGGGCTGGATAGATGAGAAGGGATGCATCGCGCTTTCGGTGAATAATGCGCTCCTGGTCCGTTCAAGACAACCCATCAATGATGGGCAATGGCATCATGTCCTATTCATGCATGATTGCATGACGGGTGAAGGCAAGATCTTTGTGGATGGCAAGCTGGATGGCCGTGCTGTGGGTGTTAAAGGAATCTCGAAATCAAATTTTAGGAGTCTTGGCCGAATTGAGAATCCTGTCCGGCCCTCTTACTTTGCAGGCCGCTTGGATCAAATACATATTTTCAATCGCGTACTTTCCGATCCAGAAGTAGCAACGCTCTTAACCAATCATGCCCCGAAATGTTGGGATATGACGACGGAAGGTGTGAGTGGCCGGACATTCAGTACCGCGAGCATCTATGCACGGACCTATGATGTGGAACGAGACCCCGTTGCGGTCGTGCGCTGGGATCAGCCTTTGCATGGCAAGGTCTCCTATAATGGGGACGGCTCGTTCAACTACACAGCAAAATCCGGATTTATCGGGAATGATTCGTTTGCGGTCACTGTCGGGGACGGGCGCGGCGGATTCCATCAGGCAACACTTCATGTCAAGGTGCTTAGAGAATCAGCTAGCGGTGGAATTCCCATGACCCAATTTAAAGAGTTTGAAGCACTCAAAGCTGGGTCTTCAGAAATTATTCATAAGGGTTGGCGTGTGCCACGGGTCATCGATTGGAATAATGACGGGAAACTCGATTTACTTGTTGGAGCGGGTGGAAATGTCTGGTGCTATATAAACACAGGGACACTAAACCGACCTACTTTTTCTGCGGGTGAGAAGGTTGTGGATAGCGCTGGAACGGTTATCAGTTCAGGTTCACAGATTTCCCCGGTTGCATTGGCAGATATGACTGGCGATAGCGTGCAGGATCTTGTGATTGCAGATTCCGCGAACAAATTACGGATCTACCGGAACACAGCATCGGCGAAGAAGATGCCAGTCTATGATCATGCGACATTTTATGTCAAAAACAGTGATGGCGGGGATTTTATTCTGCCTGACTCCCGCTTTGACGTGGGCGACTGGAATGGCGATGGTCTGCCCGATCTCGTGACAGGTGCAGGCAGTGGAAGCGTCCAGCTATTTCTGAATAAAGGGACATCCACGGAGCCGCGCTTTGGAACAGGTACGGTTCTCTATTCGAACTCGTACAATCTCTTTCCGCGGCTCTTTGATTTGAATGGGAATGGACCGATGGATTTGATTTGCGGAATCAACTGGGGAAATATCTCCTATTGGCGCGATGTGTGTGACATGGGACTTTCCGCTCCAATGACGCTCGCCATCAGTGATATGAATCATGCGAACCCCAATATGCATCAGTTGACGGACGGGGCCATTGTGGATTTCGGCGACTTTAATGGTGACGGCAAATTAGATATCGTTATCGGCGGGCATGGGAATGACAAACTCTATTTGGCATGGGGTGAACAAAAGACTGTTGCGGCGAGCTTGGCAGAAATTGAAAAGATATATGATGCTAATCTCTCCCGAGTGGGATCTGTGCTCAGTGCAAACAATAATACCTTGCTGAATGCCGTCAACCATGCGAATCAGAATCTCATCTCTCATATTATGTTTGGTACGTTGGGTGTACGTGAAACCCTTTATTCTGCCTTGACCAGGCATGTGAGGAAATATGACTTCCTGAAGTATCAGACGCTTTCTACGAATCAGTTTAACCATGTGCCGAGTATTGCGCTGCAGAACTGGGTGATGCTTGGATATTCATTGCCGGATGTGCCGGCGCGACGTGCAGAGATCGCGGATACGATGAAACTTACGGGAATGATGCGAACCATCTATCTTGAAAATGGACTTGCGGTTGGCGATAATGCGAAATCCATTCCTGCGGCGTATGGAACACTCCGAGACTTTATGCTTCGCCATCCGCGGGAGCTCTTCCCTGATGCAGTTTTGACCATTGACCAGTTGTATGGACAAGGTCGTGGCGGGTTTATTTGGACCCCGAATAGCACGAAGAACACCTTTGGCGACTGGGCGGTACATAATGCAAACGAGTGGGCGCATGATCTGACCTCGGCTATTGAAAACGAGCTAGGAAAGGGGGCTGCGAGCGGCGACTACTTCACCTTTGTGATGGGGCATGAAATTTGTCATTCGCTGGATGGGTATGTGAGATCACGCGCCAACAAAGATTTGCAGAAGCGTTGGGGGCTCGTGCTCTGCACAGCCGCAGGCTCGGATGTCGTGCCCGGGGATAACGGCTGGTATGATGTCAAGAGGACACAGGAGCGTTTTCAGAAGCAGGGACATTGGGACGGCAAAGCGGATTCATGGTCTGCGGCTTGGACTGCTTATTGGAAGAGTGGTCCTGGCGCGGCATTTAAGAATCTTTCGTTCATGCGCTTTGACATTTCATGGTTTTTAGGTGCGCCGCAAGAGTCCTTGGCGACTCAGGCCAATCATCATTGGGCCAATGCTCCGGGGCGTTTGATCGGCGCGGTCGACCGCTTTAAGCGGGGTGACGAACCCGGCCTTGCACCGTTGAAGGCCAATATCAATGAGGTGGTTACCTTCATTGATTTTCTCTCTGCAGGCATGAATCGCATCAATCTGGTTGAGACGAAATCAGAGCCGTCGCCCAAACATGTCAGATGGATTGACCATTACGCTGATCTGCAGCGAGATGACAGGGGGTATATTGATCGGATTACAGTTGACGGCCGGGACTACTCGTTCGGCCTGCGGGAAGACGGCGTTGTAACCAACGTGCTGGTTCGTATGGTTTCGGTGAAACCTTAAAGGTCTTCAGCCGCAATGATTCCAATCTGCCTAATCTTCTGGATTCCCTTCCGGGGAGTAGGGTGTAGTCTTGTGGACTGCTTCGGATGCATAGGTGCGTGCCCGTTCAAAGACTAGACAAAAAAATGATGACGTGGATCAAATTTCACTTTCAGCGATATCGGAAACTCACGCCATGGGCCTTCTGCTGGCGGATCGCCATTGAAGGAACGCTTGTCGCACTGATTGCCTGCATCATCATTGGTTTTCTCGGTTTAGGTGGCCGCGAGATCAAGATGAAAGCTTCCTCCTTCGCGTTTCTCGCGGTGATCGTTGCCCCCCTATGGGAGACCCTTGTTTTCCAAGCCTTCCCGATTTGGATTGCACGCCGTTGCAACGCGCGATTCTCTGTACAGATCATCGCTTCTGTTGTGCCATTCTTTATCGCACATGCCTTTAAAGGGGTTACGACCGGAGTTGCGGCAGGATTGCTCACGGGCTTCTATTTGGCTTTTACCTACGCGCACTGGCGTGAGCAGACGCGCTGGACTGCCTTTTGGACAACTGCTGGCTCACATGCCATCCACAACGGCATCGTGATCCCGCTCGTCTTTGCGCTTAAAGAAATATGAACGCCTATAAGCGTCGACATTTTAGCTTGCGCCGTATCCCGAAGCGTCCTATACTTGGAACAGCTTGATTAAATCTAGTATGATTATGAGCGAACCAGTGTGCAATAGTTGTCCATGTGATAGGGGATTGTCTGGACGCGTGATGGCTGCGCATTCGAGCTGGTCGTGCCGCGATAGACTGGGTGCTTTTGCTGTTCGCTGGTGTGTCAAGCGCCGGAACTATACGGTGGCACCTGGTCTCTATGCGCTCAACACACCTTCACCCGACTCGCCGCTTCTAGTGACGGCCAATTACAAACTGTCCTTCGACCATTTGCGTCGGGCTATGGATGGCTTGAGTGCGTGGATCGTGGTTTTGGACACCCAGGGTGTGAATGTCTGGTGTGCGGCGGGCAAGGGGACATTCGGTACAGAAGAGTTGGTCAAGCGTCTGTCGCTCACCGAGGCGGCCACGTATGTGTCACACCTGACCTTGATCGTGCCGCAATTGGGTGCGCCAGGCGTGGCCGCTCACGAGGTTTCAAAGCGTTCAGGCTTCAAGGTCGTCTATGGCCCTGTGTACGCGAAGGACCTGCCTGCCTTTTTACAAGCGGGCATGCAAGCGACACCTCAGATGCGGCGTGTCGATTTCACCCTTGGCGAACGTCTTGCGGTCGTGCCTGTCGAAGTTGTCCAGCGCTTTATTCCCGCACTCCTTATACTGGCGTTATTCGTGGCGTCGTCTGGATTCGGGAGGCATGGGTATAAGGTTGCTTTCGAGCAGTGGCCTTGGATCACATTGGCTGTTGGATGTAATTTTATCACGGGACTCGTACTGGTCCCTGCGCTATTACCTTGGTTGCCTGGACGTGCGTTCGCCTGGAAGGGCGCCGTAGCAGGCGCGGTACTAGGCATTACTCTCGCTTGGCTGTGGCCTTTGGGAATACTGGCTGGCGTTTCGGTGGGGGTGCTTAGCGTGGCGACCTGCTCGTTTCTCGGGTTGATGTTTACAGGCTGCACGCCCTATACCTCTGCTTCCGGTGTGCGCAGTGAAATGCGCTGGGCATTGCCCCTGCAAGGGACATTGACCTTATTAGGGCTATCGGGATGGCTTGTGACACGATTCATCTGATGTGATTACTTTCTATGAAGATGGAATACCTCAAAAATGTAGTGACACTTCGATTGGATCAGGCGCTCTGCGGAGGGTGCGGACGATGTCTGGAGGTTTGTCCTCACGGTGTGTTCACGATGGATGCTGGAAAGGCGGCCATTGCAGCGCGCGATGCCTGCATGGAATGCAGTGCCTGTGCCCTTAATTGTCCGACCCGAGCGATTGATGTGAAGAACGGTGTGGGCTGTGCAGCCGGCATCCTAAATGCTAAGCTTGGACTGGACTCCTCCTGCTGCGGAGAGAATCAGGCATGTTGCTGTTCGAATCAATCCGAATTCTAATTCCAAGTTTCAGTCAACGACGCTTGACAGCATGCTTAAATGGTGCTATATTTCGCCACATAACGAAATGAGAAGGTTTTTGAAAATGAAGAAACTTGAAATTTATGATCCGGCCATGTGTTGCTCGTCGGGCGTATGCGGGCCGAAGGTCGACTCCGTGTTGCCACGTTTTGCAGGCGATCTGGAATGGCTCAAGACACAGGGTGTCAACGTCACACGGTATAACCTTGCCCAGCAGCCTATGGCGTTCGTTGAGAATGTGGATGTTCATGATATGTTGGAAAAGGAAGATGTTGCATGCTTACCCCTGATACTCGTGGACGGAAAGATTGTGAGTCGTGGTACCTATCTCGCTCGTGAAGAGCTGGCAACAGTGACAGGAATTAAATGAGTTTTTTTGAACACATGACGAGACATCTATTTTTCACTGGCAAAGGCGGTGTCGGAAAGACATCGCTGGCCTGTTCGGCAGCGCTGACATTGGCTGACTCTGGGAAGCGCGTATTGCTGGTCAGCACAGATCCCGCCTCCAACCTGGATGAAGTCCTGGGACAGAAGCTTAGCGACACACCGATTGCCATCCCTCGTGCGTCTGGGCTCTTCGCTTTGAACATCGACCCCGATGAAGCCGCGCGGTTATATCGTGAGAAGATTATCGGGCCTCTTAGAGGCAAGTTGCCTGAGACTGCTCTGCGCAGCATGGAAGAGCAGTTGTCCGGGGCATGTACGATGGAGATTGCGGCATTCGACGAGTTTTCGCGCCTGCTGGGTGACCCGAAGGCGACTGAGACCTTTGACCATGTCATTTTTGACACCGCCCCGACTGGGCACACACTGCGGTTGCTGACGCTCCCGAAGGCGTGGACTGGCTTCCTCAACACGAATACCAGCGGCACGTCTTGTCTGGGACCTCTGGCAGGGCTGGAAAAGCAGCGGGCGATGTATGAGGGCACTCTGAAGGCACTGACCGATGCCAACAGCACAACGTTGGTACTGGTGAGCCGTGCGCAGAAATCGACGCTCAAGGAGGCGCAACGGGCGAGCAAGGAGTTGGCGCATCTGGGCGTAACCAACCAACGGATTATTTTAAACGGTCTTTTCAAGACCCTGCACCGCGATGATCGTCTGGCGATGGCGATGGAACGGCGTGACCAAGAGGCGCTTCTGGAATTTGATTCATGGCTGGCGGGGATGCCCGTGACGAAAGTTCATCTGAGAGCCTGCAACGTGCTGGGAATCGAACGTCTGCGGATGCTCTTTCAGGCATCGGAAGAAGAGCCTGTGCACCAAGAAACCGTGAGTCTACCACTCGCCGGAAAGAAACTTGAGACGTTGACACAACTTGTCGACGAGCTTGCGAAGGCGGGGCGCGGGGTTGTTATGACCATGGGCAAGGGAGGCGTGGGCAAGACCACAATCGCTGCCGCGATTGCGGGCGAACTTGCTCAACGCGGTTTTCCGGTTCATTTGAGTACAACCGACCCGGCGGCACATGTGCAGGCTGTAGCGGCAACGGGTTTGCCTTCCTTGCGCGTGAGCCGGATCGACCCGGTTGCTGAGACGCTGGCGTACACCCGAGAAATCATCGAAACCGAGGGCAAGGGGCTTGACCCGGACGCCTTGGCGCTTTTGGAGGAGGATTTGCGGTCGCCCTGCACCGAAGAGATCGCGGTGTTCCGTGCGTTCGCGAGGACCGTTGCGGACGGGGAGAAGGGTTTTGTCGTGCTTGACACCGCGCCGACAGGGCATACGCTGCTTTTACTGGATGCCACGGAAGCGTATCACCGTGAGGTGCTGAGACACTCCAGCGGCATGCCAGATGAGGTTCGGGAGCTGTTGCCGCGTCTGCGCAATCCCGACTTTACCAAGGTGCTGATTGTGACACTGCCAGAGGCGACACCGGTTCACGAGGCCGCCTATCTGCAGGACGATTTGAGACGCGCCCAGATTGAGCCCTTCGCATGGATTGTGAATCAGACGTTTGCGGATAGCCGGACGAGTGATCCGCTACTGGCGGCACGCGGACGAAACGAGACTCCGCATATTCAAGAGGTCATGGAAAAATATTCCGCGCATACGGTCATGGTGCCGTGGGTGCCGGAAGAACCTGTAGGCTTTGAAAGGCTGGGGCAGTTGTTTGACGATCATAAAGCGTATAACAAGGAGAGGTGCTAACGATATGAACAGTGACACAATGAGGTCGACGTTAAGAATCACGAAAGCGCTTTCAGATATTCAGCGTCTTCGTATCCTGCTGATGTTACGTACGGGCGAACTTTGTGTATGTCAGATTATTGCGGTCTTAGGACTGGCGCCATCAACGGTGTCCAAGCACTTGTCAGTTTTGAGTGCAGCCGACCTTGTGATCTCGCGTAAGGAGGGGCGTTGGGCACACTATCGCTTGCCAGACGGGGCCACATATAAGGCTGTGAAACCCATGATGAAATGGCTTGAGGAAGCCCTGAAGAATGATGATTCTATAGCGAAGGATGAAAAGAAACTCCAAGCAGTATTGGAGTGCCCTCCAGGGCTCATCAGCGAACGTCAAAGGAGGAGATAAGATGAAAAAGTTACATGTATTGTTTCTCTGTACAGGCAACTCGTGTCGGAGCCAGATGGCAGAGGGGTGGGCGCATGCGCTCAAGAGCGATGTGATTGAGGCCTATTCTGCGGGCATTGAGACGCATGGACTCAATCCGAATGCTGTGAAGGTGATGGCTGAGTCAGGCGTCGATATTTCGGGGCAAACATCAAAGAACGTGGATACGCTCATGGATGTTCCGTTCGACACTGTGGTGACGGTGTGCGGACATGCCAATGAACATTGCCCCTTCTTTCCTGGATCGGCAAAGGTGGTGCATGTCGGATTTCAGGATCCTCCAGCTTTGGCTAAGTTGGTTGAGGGTGACGAGGAAAAACTGAATTGTTATCGCCGAGTAAGGGATGAGATACGGGCGTTCGTGGAGAAACTGCCGGAGGGGCTGGAATAAACTAATGGAGTAACTTTTTAGCATCCGAAAAACGCGAAAGGCGCGAATGCTGGCTGGACGGCTCGCCACGAAGGGAATTGGGATATTTTCGTATTTTTCGCCTGCCCGCCGTAGTCGTATTCGCGAAGGAGGGTGTATTTCGGATGCGAATAATTGAAGTTATAGACAAGCCCGCCGCCCGGGGTACCGAGAACAAATTGAAGAGTAACTTTTTGTCAGGATTTACAGGATTGAGAAATTTTAAATTAAAAGTTAAACGTTAAACGTTGGGAGTTGAGAGTTCCACCTCCGCGGATACGACTCCGACGGACAGGTAAAACTCTTAACGCTTAACGCTCAACTCTTAACGCTTAAGTTATAGGTAAGCCCGCCGCCAGCGGAGCTGGAATAAACTGATGGAGTAACTTTTTAGCATCCGAAAAACGCGAAAGGCA
>JBAXCC010000133.1:0-10017 GCA_037141675.1 bacterium
CAAGAACAAGGTAATGAAGAAAACAGTGACAACTTTAAATCAGGACTGGACAAGTGAGAAGTGTTTTTATCCTTCCACCCTCGGGAGTTGATTCAACAAATTTGAATTTCGCCCGTTTCTAATCTTCCGACGGCTTGCAGAATTTCGGCATGCGCGAAGGGCTTGGCGATGAACGCATCAATCTGGCCAGACCGGATCGCTTCGGTAATGAGCGGATCTTCCCGATAGAAGTACCCCGAGACGATGACACACCGGATGCCGGGGAGGGACTCCCGAAGCCGAAGCGCCAGAGCTAACCCGTCCGTATCCGGTAGCTTGGCATCCAAGAAGGCGGTGCTGAAGGCGTGGGTTTCCGCGAGGGCGATAGCATCCTTGGCGTTCGTGGCAGTATGGCAGACGCCCCCTGCCCGCTTCAGGATCAATGCAAGCGCCCAACACATTTCAGGTTCGTCATCGACAATCAGAAAAGGACCACCACTAGTGTTTGTGTTTAACTCCACTATTACTCCCCCTTCTTAAAAGGCAATTTAACTGTGAAGGTGCTGCCTTCCCCTTCGATGCTCGCCACCTCAATGGTGCCGTCGTGCTGTTTCACAGCCGAATAACAGATGGCCAGTCCCAGCCCTGTTCCGCTCCCGACGATGGAGGTCGTATAGAACGGATCGAATATCTTCTGAATGTTCTCTTTCCGAATGCCACACCCCGTGTCTGAAACTCGGATCTCGACGCTGTCGGCGGCCGAGCGCACGTCAACGTGCAGCATGCCCCCGCTCGGCATTGCGTTGATGGCATTCAGAAACAGATTCACAAAAACCTGCTGCAGCATCGTGGCCGTGCCCCGCACCATGATTATGGCCTTGTCAAAAGAAACCTTTGTCTCAACCTTATTGAGTTTGGCGTGTTGGGCCACCAAGTTCAGGGTCTCCTGGAGCAGGGCCATGAGATTGACGGGGCTCATCTGGTGCGTCGCCTCCGGATGGGAATACCGAAGGAGATTTTCGATGATCGACGAGGCCCGCTGGATTCCCCGGCGTATATTCTCTGCACACTCCCGGATAAACTCCGGTGTCATGTCCACTTCGTCTGTGAGAAACTGAGCTGAGGACGAGCAAATGGCCAGGGGATTCCGGATCTCATGGGCAATACCACCGGCCATGACACCCAATGCGGCCATCTTCTGGGATTGGATCAACTCTGTTTCAAACTTCCGCCGTTCCGTCAAATCCCGCCCCACGGCGACCACTCCCGCTGTCTGCCCTGAGTGATCCAGCAGCGGCGAGAAGACCCAGGAGATCAGCCGGAAGGCCGCTTGCCGCGTTTTCAAGGGACACTCCTTTAATTGAAAAGCGTTCTTCGTGTCGACATCGGCGAGGATCCCTTGGATCTCCTCTTGGTAGTCATCCGCACAGAACTCGGCAAACCCCCGTCCCAGAACCTCAGCGGCGGAGTAGCCTAAGAGAATCTCCGCTGCGGTGTTCCACGTCAGAATCTTACCTGCCTTGTCCGTAGAAAGAATGAGGTCGCTGGCGCCCTCCACAATACTGGCCAGATGCCGCTCCACCCGTCGCACTTCTTCGCCAAGGCGCACCTGTTCCGTCACATCGTTCATCAACAGGAGAACCTCTTCCGTCTTCCCCTGCCACACGAACGGAAGGATCTGATAGTAGTAGATGCGGATGGGCACGCCGGGCGCGCGGTAGGTCATCCGCTCGCCTTGGGTCGGCCGGCCCGTGATCAGAACCTGCCGGACCCGCCGCACGATATCCATCTGTTCGAGGAGCACGGAGGGGAGCACATCCTCGAGGCTGTGTCCGATCGTGGAACTCAAACTCCGCTGGCTTTTTTCGAGAAAATTGCGATTCGCCGATAGGATGCGCAGGTTCCGGGCGATCAAAAGGACGGAGGAGGGTATGGTCTCCAGAAGCATGGCGTAGAGCTGCTCGTATCGTTCTGAGCCAACAAGTCCTGTCGGATTATTTGTCGTTGTTTTCATTTTAAATACTCCGTGCTATATAGCGTTATGCCTCCGCCTCCTCCTTCCATAAAGGCAGTTTAACCGTAAAGATGCTGCCTTTGCCTTCAATACTCTCCACTTCGATGGTGCCGTTATGCCGGCCTACCACCGAGTAACAGATGGCCAATCCCAGTCCTGTTCCGCTCCCGACGATGGATGTCGTATAGAATGGATCAAATATCTTCGGGAGATTTTCTTTCCGGATGCCGCGCCCGGTGTCCGAAACCCGGATCTCGACGCTGTCTGCGATCGGGTATAAGTCAACCCGTAACATGCCTCCGGCCGGCATCGCATTGAGGGCGTTTTGAAACAGGTTTATAAATACCTGTTGCAAAAGCGTGCCATCCCCTTTTACCCTGACCGCCTTTTGACCCAAACACGCCTTTGTTTCAACCTTGTTGCGTTTAGCGTGATGGCCCACTAAGGTCAGCGCTTCCTCAAGCAGGGCAATGAGATTGACAGGGCTCATCGGCTGTTCCGTCGCAGGGTGGAAATACCGAAGGATATTTTCGATGATCAACGAGGCCCGCCGAATTTCCCTCCGGATATTTTCCGCACATTCCCGGATAAACTCCGGTGTCATGTCTTCTTCATCCGTGAGAAATTGGGCAGAGGACGAACAGATGGCCAGGGGGTTCCTGATCTCGTGGGCAATACCGCCGGCCATGACCCCAAGAGCCACCATCTTTTGATTCTGGTGCAATTTGGCGTTGAGTTCCACTACCTCTTCTTCTGCCTTTTTGCGCTTGGAGATGTCGGTGATCACCATGTGACAGACTGGCTTGCCAGCGGCATTCTGCGCGAGCGAGGCTTCCACTTGCGCATAGAAGGTTGTGCCGTCTTTCTTGGCCATCCGCAGATCATACTGCTGCGGGTTTTGCGTTTCAAAGAGCTGTTTTTTACGCACATAATAGATGTCCTGATCCTCCTTGTGAATGAACGTGCTCAACGGTTGCGTGAATAGCGTACTCCGAGGCCACAGCAGCAGGGAGGCGAAAGTGAGGTTGGCCTCCAGGATCAGCCCCTGTCCATTGATAGTGATATATCCCGTCGGAGCCTGATCGTAGAGGGCGATATAGCGCGCCTTGGAAATTTCAGCCTCATTCCTGCTCTGCCGTAACTCCTCATTCTGCATCTCCAACTCGATCTGGTGCACGCGCAGTTCGTGGACGAGCAGATGCGCCGAGTTAAGCGACAGAGGATCGTTTTTTTCCGGCGCCAAAGCGACTGCATTTTCGGCTTGTAATCGCAAGGCAGATGGATCACGGGGCAGTTTCTTATTCATGGACTCCTTTCGCCAAACTCAGGGCAAACAAAATTATAGGGTGGCCACGGACCGCTGATCAACGTCTTGACCCCTTCTTGCTCGACCACCGGCCGAAAGGTCTCTCTGAACCGATCGATATTATTTCTCGAAACTAAAAAATAAAGAGACAAGACAATGGCTCCGTCCCGCGTGGCTGTCTCGGTCCGGTGTCTGCTGTAAAGCCCCGCAAAGGCCTGCACATAACCATCGATTAACGACTGGTACTGCCGAGTGTCCGCCTCCTGCATCTGGTAATGCGCCCTCCGCTGTTCGAGATAACCACCGCCATTCACAGACTTCGCCTCCTGCGGGGACGGCGAGGGGATCGCCGCGCTTTTGGGGAAAAGAAGCTTTATTCCCATCTCAACGCACCCCTCTACCGTGTTAAGCAGGGTGCCATACCGGTCAGCCCCCTCTTCGAGGATGCGCCGGACCTCTGACTGCCCCTCCAGAAAACAACCATACCGC
This sequence comes from bacterium, assembly GCA_037141675.1. Taxonomy (GTDB): domain Bacteria; phylum Verrucomicrobiota; class Kiritimatiellia; order RFP12; family UBA1067; genus CAIZQW01. The sequence goes on from JBAXCC010000133.1 coordinate 3,789, forward strand.
AGAGGGACGACTGCCTGCTTGAAAAAAAGTTCTTCCACCACTCGGCTATACACGAGAAGTTCATCTACAGGCGGCGTGTTTTCCAAAGAAGCCGCCTCCGAAACAGCGGCCGCCAGACCCTGCGCAGTGACAAAGTAAACGGTTTTACCCATCACACCTGCGGTAGATTCGCCGTTGACCCCAGGAGCTTTCAAAATACAATAGACCAAGTAACGCATAAGAAACAATCTTCCTACATTTCTAAGACCGGAGTGAAATGATAAGGCGGCCACGGGCCGGAAGCTTCCAGCAGAAGTCCCATCGTTTCATGTCTGGCGTTCCACTCGTCCGTCAACTGCTGCAAGCGCTCTGCGGCGTCGTCTGGAACGAGCAGCACAACATGTGCGAACATCTCTTCGCTTCGGCCTGTCAGCTCTTGTGACAGCAGCCGGCCTTCGCCGGAGGCCGAAAACACGTCTTTAAAAAACAGGATCAACTCGGCTGCGATGGTGTTGAGCCAGGACGTTATTTCTTGCGCCACAAGCCCTTTTAGTTTCTGTTCAAACAAGTAACGTTTCCCGGGACTCAGTTTGTTCAACTGCGCTTGTTCCGCAACCCGTCGCTCGGACATGAGCCGCGATTTAGCCTGCGGCTTGTCCACAAAGGCTTTGAGTGCCCATTCCTGCTGGCCAGCCGTCTCGCGGAAGAAGTGCGCCAAGGTCTCGCTGTGTCGCTCGATCGCCGCAACCAGCGCCTCCCGAGAAGAGAACACACTCCCGAACCGGACCGGCAACACCGGTGCCTGGCGTTGGATCGCCAGGATAACCTCTTCATGGCGCCGTGCACGAGGAGCCACCCACGGCAACTCCGCCATCTTCTCACGCGCCTCCGCCCCGCAGAACTCCTCCAGGGAAACCGACGCGAGAATAGCGACTACGCCCGCGACGCGCTCAGCATAAAGCGGCTGCGACTCGTCAATACCCGCGCCTTCTATTTTCAGAAGCGGATTCTCCGGCGTCAGACAAAAAAGATAGATCCCCTGGCTCATCTTTACCTCCCGCGCACTTCCGCAATGGCATCCACGATGTCCTGCCGCGAAATCAGGATCTCCGGTTCCGCCGACACGCCATTTGCCAAATCAGCCACAGCCCGGCGAACCGCTGTCATCGCGGCTCTTCGCGCAACAGCCGCGATCTCAGCCCCGCTGAACCCCTTCGTTTCCGCAGCCAGTTCCGAACAGCGGATCGTTGCCTCCAGGGGTTTCTGCCGGAAATGCACCTCAAAAATATCCTCTCGGTCTTTTTCGCTGGGCAGGGTCACTTCGACAATATCGTCGAACCGGCCCGGACGGAGGACCGCGGCATCCAGCATATCCCGGCGGTTGGTCGCCCCCAAGACAAGCACCCCCCGCAATTCGTCGAGCCCGTCAAACTCCGCCAAAAACTGACTCAGGAGACGTTCAGAGACGTGCGAGTCCGATGTTCCCGAACTGCGCGTGGCCACCAAGGCGTCGATCTCATCGAAAAAGATGATGCAGGGCGCCGCTTGCCGGGCTTTGTGAAAGATTTCCCGGATCCCCTTTTCCGATTCGCCAACCCATTTCGACATCAGGGCAGGCCCTTTGACCGAGATGAAGTTGGCCTGACTCTCCGTGGCGATCGCCTTAGCCATCAGGGTCTTGCCGCACCCCGGCGGACCGACCAGCAGGATGCCCTTGGGCGGAGTCACGCCGCCCTTCTCAAAGAGTGCAGGATACTTCAGGGGCCATTCTACGGCTTCGATGAGCCGCTGTTTCAGGGAGCCGAGCCCCCCTACGTCGTTCCAGTGGACATTGGGCGATTCAACAAAGACCTCCCGGATGGCGGATGGCTCGATCTCGCGCAGGGCGGTCAGGAAGTCATCCATGCGCACTTCGAGTTTCGAAAGCGTTTCGTACGGGATCCCGGCCTGGCTGAAATCAATCCCCCCCATGATCTGCCGCAGGCAGCTCATCGCCGCCTCGCGGCAGAGCGCCTCGAGATCAGCACCTACAAACCCGTGAGTGATCTCCGCCAGGTGTTCCATCCGGACGTCCGCCGCTAAAGGCATCCCCCGGCTATGAATCTCTAAAATTTCCTGACGCCCGCGCCAGTCCGGGATCGGAATGACGATCTCCCGGTCAAAGCGGCCGGGCCGCCGGAGCGCTGGGTCTAGGGCATTAGGGATATTGGTGGCGGCGATGACAATGATATTCTGCCGCCGGTTCAGGCCGTCCATGAGTGCGAGGAGCTGGGCAACGACCCGCTTCTCCACATCGCCGACCACGTTTTCCCTCTTGGGGGCAATGGCGTCGATCTCGTCGATGAACAGGATGCTGGGACCTTTCTTGGACGCCTCTTCAAAAATCTTACGCAGATGGGCTTCGCTTTCGCCGTAAAACTTGTGGATGATCTCAGGCCCGCTGATGGAAAAGAAGCTGGCTTCGGTTTCGTGAGCGATGGCGCGGGCGATCAACGTCTTGCCACACCCCGGAGGCCCATAAAGGAGAACGCCCTTTGGCGCATCGATCCCGAGGCGCTCGAAAAGCTCTGGATAGCGAAGGGGCAGTTCGATCATCTCCCGGATGCGCTGGAGCTGGGATTTTAATCCGCCGATGTCCTCGTATGAAAGACTCCGGCCCTTGTCTTCTTCCTGACTCTTGCCAATCACCAGCGTCGTGCCCGGATGAATCAGCACAGGTCCCTTGGGCGTCACCGCCTCGACCTTGAAACAGGCGGAGCGACTGCCGAACAGCGTCGCTTGAATTTTGGATCCTTCCATGACCGGCAGGCCGTCCAGAAGGCTCCCGATGTATTTGAGGTCGCGATCCGCCGGTACGACCGTGGTCGGTGCAAGCACAATACGCTCCGCTGGGCGACACTGAATTTTTCGGATGCTTACGGGCTCGTCGAGACTGGCACCCGCGTTCTCGCGGGTCGAGCCGTCGAGCTGGACGCGAGACTGGCCGCGGAGGTCCGCATAAGCCGGCATGGCCTTGCAGACCGCCTTCCGCTTGCCCTCGACCTCCACTGTGTCGCCGACCGCGATCCGGAGCCGTTCCAAATCCTCAGGACCCATGCGGGCGAAGGCCCGTCCGACGTCCTTGGTCAGTGCTTCCGTGACCCGCAACTTAACAGTCGTTCCTGAAGGTTCTGGAGTGGACATGGGGTTAACCCGCCTTTCTGCAACGGATCGTCACGATGCCATTGTTACAGGTTACATCGATGCGCTCCTTCGAGAGCAGGTGATTTAAAAGCAGTTCCTTCCGGTACTTCTTTTCGCCCTTTTGAGCCGCGACTGTCAGGACGTCTTCCCGGACCTCGAGTTGAATATCTTCAGGTCCTACACCTGGCATTTCAGCGATCAGGGTGGTGCCTCCTTCGTCCTCAAAGACATCGACCTGCGGTTCGTTGATCTCCTGAACCGTTGCCTCGCCTGTTTTCTGGTCTTTGCGGATATTACCGAAAGGTTCGACCTTAATCTGGTCGCCTTTTTCGCCCAACCCTGTTTTCATCGTAAAGCCGTAGACCCCTTTAACTCCGCCCTCTTTCGAAGGGAAGGTGAACTCCCCATTCTTCGACACGGGCTGTCCATTTTCTGAGGCATTTTTGAGCTTCTCGGCCAAATCAGCGAGCCCATTCAGAATTCCGCCGATCTTGTTTTCAGCAGCAGTCTTTCCGTCTGCGGAACCGGTTTCTTTCGCCCCGCTGCGCTTGTGTTGCTCGGCTGCGTCGGCGAGATTTCCGATTGACTCTATAAATCCTGCTAGGCTGCCAAAAAGACCGCCTGTTTTTTTATCACTCATCATTTTCTCCTTGGGTTTGGATGCCGAATTGTTTCGCCTTAGTATGCAGGGTCTTGTAATCGATCTTCAGCAATCTGGCTGCCTTGGCTTTGTTGCCACCGGTGACCTGCAAGACGCCTGTCAGCACTTTCTTTTCCACCTCGACCACGCTTCGTCGCACAATGTCCCGCAAAGATCGGCCCTTCCACATCTGATCGCCCTGCTCCGACAGCGATTCCGTCACGAACTTTTCGCCTGTTTCAAGACTAAGATCCTTTTCTCCGATGGGTCCCACGGCCACCAACGCAGCCCGCCGGATCACGGCTTTCAGCTCGCGGACATTCCCCGGCCAGTCGTAGGCGATCAGTGTCTCAACCGCCTTTCCTGAAATCCCGTGGGTCTTTTTACCCAATTCGCTTTCGGCCATGTCCAGAAAGCGCTTCGCCAGATAGATGACATCAATTTTTCGCTCCCGGAGCGAAGGGATCTCGATCATGAAGTCACACAGCCGGTAATAGAGATCCTCCCGGAACGTGCCAGCAACGACCATCTTACGCAGGTTCTGGTTCGTAGCGGCGATCAGCCGAAAATCCACGTCGATCGATTTGGTCCCTCCAACTCGATGGAGCACCTTGCTCTGAATCGCCCGGAGCAACTTGGCCTGGGAGCTGAGCGGCATATTTCCGAGTTCGTCCAGAAACAGGGTGCCGCCCTGGGCCAACTCGAACTTGCCCAGCTTCTGACGATCCGCCCCGGTGAACGCACCCTTCTCGTGACCGAATAACTCACTCTCCAGCAACGCCTCGGGGATGGCTCCGCAATCCACAGCGATAAAGGGCGCCGCGCACCGCGCGCTGCCCCGGTGGATCGCCTCCGCCACCAGATCCTTGCCGGATCCCGTCTCCCCGACGAGGAGCACGGAAAAATCCGATTTCGCCACGCGGTGCACATCCGTCGTAATCCGGGCAACAGCATCGGAAGGTCCCATGCTCTTAAAAAGCGACACATGCTCCAAAGACTCCCCAGTCAAGGCCTTGTACTTCTTCAACTGCCCTTCTGCTAATGCGTGTAACGTAATCCGGGCGACTTCGTCATTGTCAAAAGGTTTGGACAGATAATCATAAGCACCTTCCTTCATCGCCTCAACAGACTGGCGAATATCTGCATATCCCGTGATAAACACCACGGGAACATCATTACCCGTCTCGCGGATTTTCTTGAGGACGTCCATTCCGGTGAGCTCCGGCATGCGGACATCGAGCAAGATGATGTCCGGGACGACCTCGGAGGACTGAATCATCTGCAGCCCCTGCTTCCCGTCAGAGGCGGTGACAACCCGAATCCCCTCCTTTTCCAAGATGCGGGTCAAGATCAGCCTCACCGCCGCTTCGTCGTCGACGACCAAGGCGCACATCGTATTCACATCATTCGTTTTCATTGTTCGTTGGCCTCATCGTCCAGAGGACCACCTTTCTCCAAAAGCCCCGCGAGGGGATAAATCACCTGGATGTCCGCCGGCAGCAATGCCGCCGGGCTGTGTAACATCCCTATAAAAAGAAGACCCGTTTCGCCCGCCTGCAGCGTCGCGGTAATCCGTGCCGCGATGAACGCATCGCGCTTCTCCAAAAGCTGGTCACTAGTCGCCTGCTGCAAAGCTTCAATCTTCACGGCCTCTTTCGCATCCCCTGCCTTGAGAACCTTTTTCGTGAGTTTGTACTCCTCGATCAGCAACTCTGCGGATTCCGTCCCCATCACTGTCGCGCCTTTTTCTTTGAGCCTGAGCAGAAGCTGATGATTCGGGCTGCCCATCCGCGCGATCTCCGCAACAATTTCCTCTTCCTTGTCGCACACCGGCAGGCCATCCTGATAAACACGCGTCCGGTCATACGGAAGCGAAAGTGTCTGAAAAATGATCTCCTCGACGCTAATCCAAAACCGCTCCACAAGATCGACCTTTCGACGCCAGACGCGATGACCCAGCCTTTGCTGCGTCACCTTCTTGAGGGCTTTTCCAAGCGCACCCATCTCCGATTGACTGTGGATGATGGGAAGATAATAGAGTGTCCGTGATGTCACAATTTTGAAAACCCCTGATTTTTAGAGAGTAAAAAAAACAATTTATTGCCAGGTCAGCTTAAAGAATGCCACACCTAACAATTTACTTACAGTATGAGGAGAGGGGACAAAATAGTCAATCCCCAAATCTGGATTCACCGACTTCGGGGCGCAGTTAAGTGTTGTTTGCAGGAACCTAGCTTTCTCTCAATAACTCACTTTTATATGTTTTTCTTCTCTTGGGTGATCCGGCCGGTACGCATCTATCGCCTTCCGAAAACGGGTCGGATTCGCGGCTGAGGCGATGCCAGGAAAGGGAGATTCTTATGCGCGGCGCTGGCATCCTGTTCCGGACTCCCCGTAAACGCCCGCAGCAACATCAGACAGCACCCA
>JBAXCC010000134.1:0-9814 GCA_037141675.1 bacterium
CCCGCCGTGAAAATTCCCGCGGCCATGAATATGCAATTCTCGCCTTCGTACATGGAACTCCGGCGCTGGGTGCACACGCCGACCCTGGAGAGCGACGCGCATATCCTCCCAGCCCGCGCGTATCATGCCGACACGAGCATGCTGGTGCAGATCCTGCGCGACGATCATTATGGCGTGCGCTTGAGCGGCGAGGCCTGGGACAGACTCATCACGTGGATTGACCTGAATGCCCAGGCACATGGAAGCTGGGCAGAGATGAATGCGAACAGCACGGCAATAAAATTCCTGACGCGCCGGGCCGACCTGAACCAAGAGTACTCGACTGCTGTGGAGATTGAGTCCGAAGCTCCTTGCAAGCCCTACGAACGGACCGAAGCCTTTATCGCACCCGCCCCGCTGCCTGCGCCTGCGCCTTCGCCGACACTTGCAGGCTGGCCCTTCGCAGCCAAGGCCGCCACCCCGGAGACCCTTGATCTGGGCAATGGCGTCACGATGGACATTGTCGCCATCCCTGCGGGGAAATTCATCATGGGTTCCAACAGCGAATCACCGGAAGAACAGCCCTTGCATGTAACCACCATAGCCAAGCCCTTCAAGATGGGCGTGACCGAGGTCAGCTTGAAGCAATACCAACAGTTTGCCAAGGATCATAAGAACGGCCTCTATAATAAACCGGGCGTGGTGATCGCCTACGGATTCTGCATGGACAAGGACAGTTTCCCTGTGATCCGTGTCTCCTGGGATCAAGCCAATGCGTTCTGCGACTGGCTGTCGAAAAAGAGCGGCAAGAGAGTGAGCTTGCCAACGGAGGCGCAATGGGAATGGGCCTGCCGCGCAGGAACCGACACGGCGACCTTCTTCGGCAATGTTGTGACGAACTATCCTGCCTACGCCAATATGTCCGACCCCACCTCAGACAATCGCCGCACAAAATACATGCCCTCGAATCACTGGAGCCTTGAACAAAAGAACGCTGCCTCTGCAGACAAAGCCCACTGCCTGAATGATGTCGGCGCCTATAAAACCAATGGCTTCGGACTCAAAGATATGCTCGGCAATGTGGCGGAGTGGACCTGCTCGGAATTTAAATCCTACCCGTACTCGGATACTGACGGCCGGAACAACACTGCAACCGGCAGCAAAGTGGTCCGCGGAGGCTCCTGGAACGACCGCCCGGTGTTATCGACCTCCAGCTACCGCCTCTCCTACCCAAGCTGGCAGCGCGTCTACAACGTCGGCTTCCGCGTGGTTGTGGAGTGAGCACGAAATGTGTTAATATGTTATATTATTAATTTGCGCTGTTATCAATTCTCCTGGTGCGCATTTTAATCCTAACAATCCTGTTCATCCTGTCAAATACAATTGCCCCACATTAAACGGTCAACACCCGAAGAAGGAATACACGAATGAAAACACTGATACTCGCATCACTTCTGCTGGCAATCAACCAGGCAGCATTTTCTCAAGAGGGCAAGTATGAACAGAAACCCAAAATCGAACGCGAAAATATTGAGTGGTGCGATGTATGGATTCCCGGTGCCACAAACACCAACAAGCCACGCGTGTTGCTGGTCGGTGACTCCATCACCAAGGGCTATTACAAAGTGGCCTCTGACCAGCTCGGGGAGAAGGCGACCTGCGCACGCTTTGCCACGTCAGCCTGCATTGCTGACCCGGCCTTTCATGTGCAGCTAGAGGCCCTACTCAGTCAATACACCTTCGCGCTGATTCACTTCAACAATGGCCTTCACGGGGTCGGTTACACGGAAGAAGAGTACCAAGCAGGTTATAAGAAGGCCCTGAAGTCCATCCAGAAGCATTCGCCCTCTACGAAACTGGTCTTGGCCCTTTCCACGCCCTTAAATGAAACAAGCCAAGCGAACGGCCTGAATCCCCGAATCACTGAGCGGAACAGAATTGTGAGCGAGTTGGCAAAAACATACGGAGCGGCTGTCAATGATTTGCATTCCATCTCAAAAGGCCACCCAGAATATTACACCGATGCCTATCACTACAAGGCAGTGGCGATCGAATTGCAAGGCAAGCAGGTCGCAGAAATAATCAAAGCTCAACTCAAGTAGAAAACGTGTTAACGTTGCCAGAAATGATAACGGACCACAATTCATCATTCAGCAGGAGAAACCAATGAAGATCCAACAGCAGCGTATCATTCAGATCGAAGCGTCCCAGCAGGACCTGATCCAACGGGCGAACGCATGGGCAGCTAAAAGCGAGTTCATTCTTGAAACGCAATCGATGAACCAGATGGTCTTTACACGAGGAAGTCATTGGCATGCCATCTACACATTCGATGTGCGAAAACTGCCTACGAAGGTATCGCTTGTGTTCTCGGGTCACTCCCCCGTCAGCGTGGATTGCACTTTCAGCGTGGGAAGCCCCTTATCCATTTCAACCCCAGGCGATTGCAAGAGAGTTTCGGAACATTTTGATCTGCTGATCGCTTATCTGAAGGGGGCGCTCCAGTAAAAGAGATGGGCAGAACCAAAAGCTCCGGCGTACAACGTACCGCCGATGGTCTTTAAAATAGTGCAGCAAGAAAGAATTCAAATATGCAAACGCGCAAACTCGGAAAAAGTAATCTGGAGGTCTCTGCCATCGGACTAGGTTGTATGGGCATGAGCTTTTCGTATGGCCCGCCCAAAGACAAGCAGGAGATGACAGCTCTTCTCCGGACAGCCGTGGAACGCGGGATCACCTTCTTCGACACCGCAGAAGTGTATGGGCCGTTCATCAATGAAGAACTTCTTGGCGAAGCCCTCGCCCCTTTCCGCAAACACCTCGTGATCGCCACTAAATTCGGCTTCGACATCACGGAGGAACTCTGTAAACACGGCATGAAGAGTGCACCCGGCCTGAACAGCCGGCCAGAGCACATCAAGGAGGCTGTCGAATCCTCGCTCAAGCGACTCAAGGTCGAGACCATCGACTTGCTCTATCAGCATCGCGTTGACCCGAACGTGCCCATCGAAGACGTGGCAGGAACTGTGAAGGAACTGATTCAGCAAGGTAAGGTCAAACACTTCGGCATGTCCGAAGCAGGCGTGCAGACCATTCGACGCGCACATGCGGTCCAGCCACTCACCGCGCTCCAGAGTGAATACTCGCTTTGGACAAGAACCCCAGAGAAGGAAGTGCTCTCAACCCTCGAGGAACTTGGAATCGGATTTGTCGCCTATAGTCCTTTGGGCCGGGGTTTTCTCACAGGCAAGATGGACGAGAAAACAACCTTCGACCCTTCTGATTTTCGCAAGGCCCTCCCGCGCTTCGCGCCAGAGGCGCTCAAAGCCAACCAAGCCCTGATTGACCTGCTGGCCACCATCGGAGCACGGAAGCAGGCGACACCGGCGCAGATCGCCCTGGCGTGGCTGCTGGCCCAGAAACCGTGGATCGTCCCCATTCCAGGCACTACGAAACTTCATCGTTTGGACGAGAACATCGGATCTCTTGCCGTTGAACTCACCCCCGACGATCTTCGCGAGATCGACTGTGCAGCGTCAACGATCACCGTGCTCGGCGCTCGGTATACCGAAAAACTGGAGCAGATGACGGGACGCTAATCGCCTTGAAAAGGAGAAAGATGACACGACTCATTGTAGCGATTATCGGTCTCATGGCGGCAACAGCAGGGTATGCCGGAACAGAGAGAATCTTATTTGTGGGCAACAGCATCACGCTGCACGGACCGAAGGCCTCAATCGGGTGGACCAACAACTGGGGCATGGCCGCCAGCACCCAAGAGAAGGACTACGTTCACATCCTGGCACGCGCCGTTGCAACACACACGGGGACGGCGCCGTCCGTCATGATCGAAAACATCGCTGACTTTGAGAGACACTACGAAACATACGATCTAGCCCGGCTGAAAAAAAACATGGATTTCAAGGCTAGTATCGTGATCGTAGCCATCGGCGAGAACGTGCCTGCCATCGCTTCCGAGGAGGCCAAGACCACGTTCAAAGCGAGCGTCCTAAAGCTACTGACCGCTCTAAAAGGGAGCAGCAATCCCACGATCATAGTGCGAAGCTCGTTCTGGCAGAACAAGACCAAGGACGAGATCCTGCAGCAAGCCTGCAAAGAAGCCGGCGGCGTGTTTGCCGATATCAGCGGCCTGAGCAAGGACGAGTCCCATTTCGCCCGCTCAGAGCGCAGCTACGCGCACAGTGGCGTTGCAGCCCATCCTGGCGACAAAGGCATGCAAGCCATTGCAGATGCACTTCTCGCCGCGCTCAAGAATGCCAAGGCATTAAGCAAATAAACATTCAACAGGATAAAATTAGTAACTTATAACTTATGAAAATTGAACATGTTGCCTTTAATGTAGCCGATCCTGTTGCCGTTGCGGAATGGTATTGTTGCCATTGTGGATTGAGGGTCGTTCGACATATTCAGAATCCAGCACAAACTCACTTTCTGGCCGATTCTGAAGCTACAGTGCTGGAGATTTACTGCAATCCGCCAGATGCTGTTCCTGATTACCGGGCGATGAACCCCCTTATTTTCCATGTGGCATTTGCAAGTGTTGACCCAGTGGCGGATTCAAGGCGATTGGTAAACGCAGGGGCTGTTATTGTAGAAGAGGTCCATCCTGACCCCTTATCACATCTTATCATGATGCGTGATCCGTGGGGATTGCCCTTACAGCTCTGCAAGCGATCCAGCCCGTTGCTATAAAAAGAGCGTGTTACTGACACTCGAAACTTGAAACTGGGGAGAATAAAAAAATCCGCAGAATAGCCCGGCTCCCAAAGAAGGAGCCGGCCAGAGGCCGCACGGGGGCGAGACGCATGAGCGGGCGCGGGAAAGGCGGGGGTCGCGGGACATCGACGGCGAGGAATGCGGGGGCGTGCCTATGAACGGTATTGATGTATCCATCGCCCGTTCCAGAGGCGCGTCATCCGCGTCCGCAGCCCGATGGCACCGCAGACCACGCCCGAACGCGGAGCGAAGGCGGCGCAACACCGGAGGCCGCACATGTTATCGGGTGATCCGGCGGGGGTATTCAAGCATCAGTCGTTCATGAATGGATGCGAATTTGCGGATGCGCGGATGGGGCTGGATATGTATCCGCCCCATCCGCGTTTCAGACGCGAATACGCGCCATTTATGCACGACGTCAGATGCGTACCCGACGGATCACCCAAGATTTAGACAAATTCAAAGCACGCCTTGCTAACAGAATACACCAAACGGTTTAAGCACGCGCTCGAGCGCAGAGGGCCCTTGCAGATACGAGAGGATGACCCCGTAGTTGGTGATGGGCACGCCCACGGTCTCCAAGTCACGCAAACGCGCCTGGAGTTTCTGAGCGCTGATCATACAGCCGCCGCAGTGGATGATGAGTTTGTATTGCTCCAAATGTTTATTATCCTGAAACTCACGTCCGAAGTTATGCTCAATCACAACGTCCGGATACTTCTTTGCAAAATGCTTCGGGATCTGCACCGTGCCGATATCCTCGCCAATGCGTGAATGATTACACGCCTCGACAATGAGCACCTTGTCCCCTGATTTCAATGTCTCCAGCGCCTTCACGCCTGTGGCGAACTCGCTCAGCCTGCCACGACTGAAATAGTTGATCATCACAATCGAGAAGGTGGTCAGCTCGATATCTTTCGGACACCAGTCCTTCATGATATCCATGGCCTGTGAATCCGTGATCATCGTCTGCGGGCGCTTCTGAAAATTATTCAGGAACTTATTAAAACGGGTGTGCTCTTCCTCCGCCTGCTCCTTCGTGCCGCGTGCTTTGCCTAAATCGAGACGGAACGAAACCGGATAGGCCCACTGCCGCGTAATGTACTCCTCAACCATGGCTTGCGGACGCAGGTAACGGCCCGGCGGCGTTTCGACATCCATGGGGATGATCAGCACATAGTACTCGTCCTTCTTGACAAACGGCAGCAACTCAGTCTTATCCTGCTTCGGAGCATAATGCTTCAGGATAAATTCAATGAGTTCCGCGCGGCAACTGACATTGTTTGCTTGGATGTAAATCTTTTTATAAAAGCGAAGCACGTCTAGCGATTTCTCGATCTGAGTCGTATCGGCTTGGGTAAACTGATTGTAAATAATCAAAATTTGTTTGTCTAAGTCGCGCGCCTTCTCTATGACATCCTGTTCCGTGCGGATGTCCTGTGTCGCCGGATCGATGACCAGCAACACCAAGTCGCACTCTTTTAAATCATTGAATGTTTTGTGGCGCTTCTTGTCGCCAAGTTCCCCTGCCTCATCTAATCCAGCCGTATCGAAAAGCTTGACTGGGCCAATGCCGTGAATCTCCTGCAGGGCGATTTTGGTGTCGGCCGTGGTACCCGGTGTCGGGTCGACGATCGAGGTCTCCTGCTGGGTCAGCAAATTCATGACCGAGCTCTTGCCCGAGTTCATTTTGCCGAAAATTCCGATGTGATCTCTTTCTACAAGTACAGACATGGTGCGAAATTATACGCCCCTCTCTGCGAGGTGTCAAGCGAGCCGCAAGGGCAAAACGTGGACAAGGGCGTGATTTATTGTAATTGAAATGAAACACACTAGGTAGGAAGTAGCAGGGAGGAGGGAAGAGTCAATAAAAATAGGCTTTTTAAGAAAGAGTAAGCGTCTACACAAGCCTCGAACGTGTGTCTTCAACCAAGAAACAACCGTGAACAGCTAAGAACAATTTTCCAACCCATTTCAAATCCGGATGTTACAACTCCTACCTCCTACCTCCTCTCTCCTGCCTCGGGTGCTGATTCAACAAAGGTGAATCGCACCCACGCGACAAAGCCACTATCGATTAGCGGGGCTTCGGACGCGCATCCAGACATACGACATCGCCTGCCGCATTACGTGCATAGATCAGGCCGCGTGACAAAACCGGCGTGGTCCAGCAGCGTCCCGTGAGGATCTGTGCCTGAACCAAGGGTCGATAGGCCTCTGCTGTCGCCTCTGCTACCACCCATTCACCCTTCTCGCTCAGAAGCAGAAGCTTATTGTCCGCCAAGATCATTGAACCTCGGCGGATCGATGGTTCTGACCACCTCTTCTCGCCTGTCGCCCACGCCACGCAGGATAGGTTCGCATCGTTGAACCCGTACAGGTTTCCCTTCCACAGTACCGAGCTGTTCATGGGGGTCTTCAAGTTCTTGTTGCGCCAAAGTTCGCGCGGCGGATTGACCATGATGTCATACAGCGCGCAACCCGCGTTGTTGCCGGAGGAGACGAACATTTTTCCGTCGTGGATGACGGGATCAGCCGCGTTGAAGTCCCACTCGGTCTGCCACGGGATCTCCCACAGGCGCTTCCCCGTGTCGGCCTCTACGCCGATCACCGCATGCCCTGAAAAGAAGGCCAGCGCCTGCTTCGCGCCCGACAGAAACGGCACCGGAGAAGAATATCCGGGGTGGCCGGGCGGACTCTCCCAGAGCAAGGTACCGTCCTTTTTATTGAACGCCGTGCCCGCCTGTCCAAGGCTCATGAATAAGCGATCGCCGACAATGAGGGGTGAACCCGCGTAGCGCCAGTTGTTTTTCCAGTCACCTTCCAAGCGCGGCCACCGATCGAACTTTTTCTGCCAGACCACACGGCCGCTCTGGGCTTCGAGGCAAAAGAGGTGACCATCCTTGCTGAACGTGTACACGCGGCCCTCATCCACGGCCGGGGTCGAGCCCGGTCCACCCTCATACGAAAGCGGCTGAAGTTCACAGGTATAGCTGTGCCGCCAAAGGAGTATGCCGGTCCCCGCATCAAAACAGAAGACCGTGTCGGTTCCGCCCGTGTTGCCCATCGTATAGACAAGGCCACCTGCCGTTGCAAATGACGAAAACCCCTTGCCCACCGACGCACGCCAAAGTACGGGCAAACTATTGGTCTTCCACTGACACGTCCAGCCCGTTTCGCGCGAAACGCCGCTATGCTCCGGTCCGCGCCAGCAAGGCCAATCAGCGCCAAGCTCGGCGGCGATAACCGTCTGTTGAACAAGCAGTCCCGAAGCCAGAATAAACAACCCCGACAGTTTCATACGCACTCCTCCAGCCTATTTCTCTGTATCATTTTTACCGCATACAGACATGGCGCGGAATTATAGGCCTCCCTCGACGAGGTGTCAAGAGAGGCGCAGGGGAAATGAGCGAACGGAATAAACCGAATGGCAACTTCTTCCCCACGAATCTCCGCGAAGCCGCGTGTGTATTTGCCGATGGGATACCATCGTCGTTCATCACTCAAAAACACACACGGCAGGAATGGTCCCCGAGAAAGCAGACCTGAGTTGGGCAAATCATGGGTTGAGTTTCTTAGTGATTAACGACGGCTGTACCCAGCCGAAAGAAAATCAACCCATTTCGCGGAGATTCGTGGGCAAATAATACCAAGCTAAACAGGTAAGCCGCCGTCCGCCGCTTTCCTGCACGTTAGATGGCCGCGCGATCATCCTGAGCTCTGGGCGAAGCTGATGCGTATGTGGCTTCTTTCGGAATGCCGAAGGCGACCACTCCGAGGCTCTGCTCAAGAACGGCTCCAAGACCCAGAACTTCTGCGCCATTGAACAGGATGCGTACGCGGGCTGCAGGTTCGCCTTCGGACTTCCCCTTGCGGGACACATCAAGCGACAGCCCTGGATAGGGCTCGGCTTGGCGGGTCAGGTTGATCAGTGTCGTTGTCGTGCGAGCGTCATGATACAGCCCCTTGCCATCATTGATGGTTGTGGCTTGTCCGCGGAAGACCAGCAGCATCTGGCAGAGGTCGTTGAAATTCAATTTGACCGTGACGCGATTCTGCCAATCAAACGTGGCATGCTGACGGTTGCCCTGATCATCCGTTCCTCCGGCGACACTCTTCTGTTGCGCAAGCGTCATAAAGATCACACCTTCGCGCTCGCCACAGGCCGGGATCACCTCAAACCGCACGGCGCTGCCACTCCCTTTGCTGTTCGCGTGATAAAACGAAAGACGCGGACGATAGGGGCGAAAAGCGGTATCTTCGTCGGCGGTCTTCTGTGCATTCATTGGATTGTTAGTATCTGTATTCATGTGTGTCTCCTTGTGTGATGTTGATGTTTTGTCTCACGACCCGTTCGTAAGAACACCATCAAGATACCATACACAGAAGACAGATATGTCGCTTGGCAGGCGACATTTTACAGACACTCAAACTATGAGGACGGGCTGGTCGAAATCATAGAGGGCATCGTTGATCCTAAAGAGATCGTACACGCCACGCTCGATGAAATATCGGATGATCAAGTCAAAGGGTGCACTGTTAGAGAGCGCGAAGCCCGCAGAGGACAAGAGATCTTTCGTCTCGGCCAACGACAAACGTAAGGCCAAAGCAAAGGCAATTACGGTCGTTTTTTTAGGCTGATAGTTTGGTTCGCTCCTGATTTTTGAGAAGTGCTTGCGATCAACGTTCGCACGTTTGTAAACGTCAACCTCGTCAAAGCCACTCTTGCGAATAAACTGCAGAAGTAGCCGTGAGAACGAAACACCCGCATGAGCAAGATAGGCAGAGAGTTCCGGCGGTGCTTCACATACGCATGTGCCTGTTGCGGAGGCCTCCGGCGATTGATACTCACCCATATAGGCGCGTAGCGCGTCCAACGTTTCCGAATCGAGGCGCGACAACGCCTGCTCATGTTGCGGTGTTTCGTAGTTCATGGCTTTGATCTCCATCTCGCCCGATCAACTCGTCAACGGAAGGCTTTTCGGACGGATGCGTACTGCTCTGATATTATTAAGACTGACCCTTTGATTTCCCATAGTATAATCTTCACGAGCCAGGACACTCAAGAGGTAACTTTCATAAATTTTCAATCGCCTTG
>JBAXCC010000135.1:0-9806 GCA_037141675.1 bacterium
TCCGCGCGATGCTCCAGCTTTCGCCGAAGGAGTTAGCAACCCCTACCAGCCACTGGCCGTCAGGGGACCATGTGGATTGCTGGAAGAATCCCTTTCTTGGAAAGGTGCGGATTGTCTTGCCGCTCGCTACGTCTACAACGCTAAAGCCTTTGGGCGTCAGGCAGAGCAACTGTTTTCCCTCAGGACTCCAACTAGCCCATGGGTATTGATCCAAATCGCCCAGTGGCTTCGCCTGCGTGCCGTCACTATGCGAGATCATCAATACGCCTTGCGCGCCGTGGTTATTGTTATCGAATTTTTCTGACCGCGGAAGCCGCCTGAAGAGAAGCATCTTGCCATCGGGCGAGAATTTCAGAAGGCCTTCATTTGAATCAGGTGTCTGCGTGATATTTCGGACGGAAGCTCCGTCGGGCCGGCATAGGAAGATATCCATGTCACCTTTTTCCGTGCGGGCAGCGTAAGCGATCCATCCTTTGCCACGCACCTCCGTTCGAAGCGCCGCCTCTTCAGTTGCTTCAGCACAAACAACCACGCCTACAAGTGTCAACCCCATGAGCAAATAAAGTTTCACGCTCTCTTCCTCCATCTGTTTTGAGTTATTACTCTACCATAATGTGGCGCTAAATGGAATATCTGCTATCTGCGTGTCTCTTGCTCAACCTCACATGAGGCAAATCCTCCCAGATAACCTCCGGGCCGCTTCGCGCATATCCGTGTAGTTCGTAGAATCCGTTGGCTCTCATGCAAGCATGGAATGCTGATTTTCGGGATTGACTATTTTGTTCCAAATGAATAAAATTTAAAAAGAATGAGCTAATGAATTATATTTATTGCTCATTGTAATGGTGAGCGGTTCATTTTTGTTCGATTTCTGGAAAGTCGGTGGTAACATGTTTCGCGTCATGTTGCCAGTGGCGGAAAGAAAGCATCAACATGAAAACGGCAACTTCAAACCAAAGGTCGGGATCGCTAGCAGAAATAGCACCCAAAGCCACACATTCATTCTCCCCGTTGTTCCGAATAGGGGGGTGGGCGTTTGCCTACTTTGGCGCCCAGGTACTCGCCTTTCAGTTTCCCGAATCGTTCGGACTCGTCGCTGCGATCTGGCCTGCCTCCGGCGTGGCGCTTGCCTCTCTGTTGCTCACCCCTCGGCGACTCTGGCCGACGCTTCTCGGATGCCTGTTCTTGGCAGGCCTCGCGGCCAACCTAACAACATCCAGAACGTTAATCGTCAGTATGGGGTTCATGAGCGCAAACATCTGCGAGACGGCGGTGTCTGCCTGGCTGATCACCCAGTTATGCGGAGATCGGGTACGTTTCGACCGGACACGTGATGTTGTGACTCTGCTTGTAGCCGCCAGTCTCATCAATTCCGTGACCGCGGCGATTGGGGCAGTGACCGCCTGTTTGGCCCTTGGCTCTCGTTTCTTGGCTTTTTATCAAACGTGGTGGGTTGCGGATGGACTGGGGCTGCTTCTTGTCACACCGGTGATCATGCTTTGTGCGGATCAGCAGCGGACGTGGAAAATGGTGCGGTGTAGGCTGGCCATCGAAACAGCGTGCCTGTTCACGCTTGGTTGTTCCGCCGCGTGGTTCTCTTTCGGTCACGATACGGTGGATAGTGCCATCGAAGTGAAACCCTATCTGCTCCTGGTCATCGTCATGTGGGCAGCCTTCCGGATAGGCCCGTGCGGTACCGCAGCGCTGACAGCAACACTCTCGGCAATCGCTGTCGGGTGCACAGCGGCGGACATCGGCACCTTCCCGCTGGGAGGGGCGAACACCTTCCTTCACTTGCTCGCGGTACAGTTGTTTCTAGGCGTGTTGGGACTTACCGGGCTACTGCTCGCGGCCGCAGTCGCCCAGCAACGCGAAAGCCATGCCCTGCTGCAAGCCGTGGTGGAGGGAACACCCGACGCAGTTTATGTAAAAGACCGGCAGGGACATTACCTGCTTTTCAATTCTGCGGCTTCGCGGGTTGTGGGCAAGCCAGCAGCCGAGGTTCTCGGAAAGGACGACACCGCGCTCTTTTCCCCCGGCGAGGCGAAGACTATCATGCAGCATGACCAGGCCGCCATAGCGGCGGCCGTGACTAGAAGTTACGAAGAATTCGTGACTGGCGCAGCTGGCGAACCACTCGTCTTTATTTCAACAAAAGGCCCTGTCTATGACAAGATCGGGGATGTTGTGGGCCTCTTCGGAATCGCCCGCGACATCACCGCACACAAGGAGGCGACGGATGCGGTGCGGGCACTTTCCTCTCGCCAAGAAGCCATCTTGGCTGCCATCCCCGACATCATCATGGAAGTGGACTGCAACAAGGTCTACCGCTGGGCCAATCAAGCTGGAATAAACTTCTTCGGGACGGATGTCATTGGCAAAGAAGCCGCCTTCTACTTTGAGGGCGAAGAGACTGTTTCTCAAGCTATTCAACCGTTGTTCTGCGGCGACGAGAATGTCGTCCGCGTGGAAAGCTGGCAACGGCGCAAGGACGGTAAAAAACGACTCTTACTCTGGTCGTGCCGAGTGCTCAAAGACACGCATGGAAATGTGACCGGCGCACTCTCTTCGGCACACGACATCACCGAGCTTAATGCAGAGGAAAAAAGCTTACAAGATATGGCGGAGGCGAAAACCAAGTTCACATCGACGGTCTCCCATGAGCTCAGAAGTCCGCTCGCCATGATCAAAGAAGCCACAAGTCTTGTTATGGATGAGGTATTGGGACCTTTAAATGAAGGTCAGAAAGAAATTCTGGGCGTCGCGAAGAGTAATATCGATCGCTTAGGCCGTCTGGTTAACAACGTACTGGCGTTTCAGAAAATGGATGCAAAAAAAATGGACTATGACTTCCTCGAGCATGACGTGAATGAAGTGGTCAAGGAAGCCCATATAAACGCTCTGCTTTTTGCGGGAGAGAGAAAAACGGATGTCATGATGGAGCTCGGAACGGATCTGCCGAGGATCAAATTCGACACGGACAAGATCATGCAGGTGATGATCAATCTGTTGGCGAACGCCATAAAATACAGTGAAAGCGGGCCGGTGGTGATCCAGACGCGCCGGGAGGATAGCGAGATCAAGATCAGCGTCAGGGACTCTGGACAGGGTATTCAAACAGATGAGTTGGATGCGATCTTTAAGCCCTTTGTACAGGCGAAATCCAAGAAGAAGGGCGGCACGGGACTGGGGTTGACGATTTCAAAGGAGATTGTCCTGGCTCATCACGGAAGGATATGGGTCGAGTCGGAAGTTGGCAAAGGAAGCACTTTCATTTTCACGTTGCCAGTTTGAGAAAACGTTTTACGCATCTTCACATGGGGCATTCCTACCTCCATAAACTCAGGGCCGCTTCGTACATACCCGAGACGTTCGTAGAAGCCAATTGCTGTCATGCGGGAGTTTAAGAAAAGGTCCGTGAAGCCTTGTTGGACCAAGACCTGCTCTGCGGCTTCCAGCAGCAAGCGTCCACAGCCTTTGCCTTGTAATGATGGCCTAACGGCCATTTGCCGCACCTTCGCCTCCGTAGCGGTGACCGGCACAGCAATAACACACGCTAACAACTGGTCCTTCTCGTCAAAGAGTCCGAAGTGAATCTGTCCACGCTCCGCGACCAGATCCTCATCATACAGATTCAACCCCAGCGGTTTGCGCATCACCTCTTGCCGCAGAGCACATTCCTGCTGGTATTCGGCCGATCCATGTCTGATTTCTTTTACGTTCATAACATCTGATTTTCAAAAAGAAGCAGCCACCAACTTCGCGACTGCTTCACTTGCTCATATTTGCGCCAAATTTGAACCCGATTATACAGAACACAATTACGCCAACCGGAACACCGACGATCATCCCGAATCCCATGCTTGACGGGGCAATCCATTCCCTTGGATTTTGCATCACGCTCATAAAATAATAGGCGACGCCAGCAACGACTGCAAAACCTATGAAGGCTCCTAAGACAGCACCAATAGCTGCAAACACGAATTTTTTCATATATCATCTCCTTATATGGATGACTTCGTAGCGGAATATAGAGATATAAAGTAGCTCCATATCACGTATAAATGGTCGCATATAAAATGTTATGGAACAAGATAAAAGATGCCGAACGGAAGAACTAAGTACCTTACGGAATGCCGAGTGCACGGATGAGATCAATGGTCGCCGTTTGGCGGCTAGCCTGAAGTTGCACAAGTGCGCGCTCGGCAGTTAGAAGTGCGCGTTCGCTCTCGATGACCTCAAGATAGGTCACAAATCCTTTGTCGTAACGTTCACGTGAAAGGGCGAGGGCGCGGCGTGATGCCTCACGGGCAGCTTCAGCGGCCCGTTGACGCTCAACCAATGAATGCAGGGTGTTTAGGGCGTCGGCCACTTCACGATAGGCTGTCAGGACCGCTGCCTCGTAGCCTGCCGCTGCTTCGTTCAGAGCAGCGCGTTCGAGATCCAAGGATGCTGCGAGTCTGCCCCCATCAAGAATCGGAGCAGACAATCCAGCAGCAATCGACCAGAGCCGGCTACGCCAGTCCAACAGATCAGAAAGGCGATCAGATTCAGTTCCGATTTTTCCAGAGAGCGTCAGCGCGGGATAACGCGCCGTGCGCGCGGCATGGACTCGCTGAACAGCAACCTCCCACTTGACACGCTTTGCGGCGACATCCGGACGCTGTTCAAGCAATGAAAGAGAAAGTGTCTCTGGAACCTCGGGGGTGAAGGTCTCAACAGGCGGCTTATTGGTTACGACACCAGGAGCTGCTGCATCACCACAAAGAAGGTCAAGTGCATGGCGCAGAGCCTGCGCGCGCTCGTACAGTGCAGCCCGCTCGCCCTCTCGGTTCGCGGATTCAATGCGTGTACGCGACACATCCAGATCCGTAGAGAACCCAGCATCGGAACGGACCGTCTGAAGCTTTTCCGTTTCACCGTATGCTGCGAGCTGGCGATCCAGCAGTGCTGTTTCGCGCAGGAGTGCGAGACGGCCGAGATATGCCTTGGCGACTTCGGCGCAGAGTGTAATATCGGCAGTTTCACGCTCAGCAACCGAAAGCTCCACATTTTTGGCGGCAGCTTCGCGCAACGCACGGATGCGTCCCCAAAGATCAGCCTCGTAGGCGAACTGGAAGCCAATCCCCAGTCGCGTCTGATAGAGCGGAATGAAGGGAGAAGAGACCGTGCTTGCGGACATGCGCGAACGGCTTGCGCCAGCGGTGCCGCTGACCTGAAGCGCAGATTCTGCACCAACCAGACGAGCTGCTGCCTGAGCAGCTTCGATACGTGCTAAAGCTTGGGCCAAGTTACGGTTCTGCTCCCGGGCACGGGCGATGAGGCGGTCAAGTTCCGGGTCGCGGAAGGATGTCCACCATGCCACCGGCAAAGGACGTGCAACACGTTCCAGTTCATTGGAGGCGACTGACACGACAGCCATCGAAGGTGCAGGCGCTGGCGTCATAAGCGGTTTGTCAGGACGGGCGACGCAGCCAGCGAAAAACAATAAGAGTAAACTCGCAAGCCAGTATACGGGAATACACAAAAGGGGGAACTTCTTTAATTGAGAGTTAAAAGTTAAACATTGAGAGTTGAGAGTTTGACCTGTCCGCCGTAGGCATAGCGAAGGTGGAACGCTTAACGCTGAACGCTTAACGCTGAACGCTAAAGTTATAAAAAAGATGCGACACATAATTATTCCTCAAGGTACAGATCGAGTTGCTGACCGACATAGAGGGTGTTCGTTGTGGAGAACGGGCAGCGATAGATGACTTGCAGGACGCGCGTATCCACACGCTCAATGCTTCCGCCCGTCAGCGAAACCTTGGGAATGATAAAGGGGTCGACGCGGACAAACTCCAGCGAGATGGGCTTCTGGGTATCGCCTTTGAGATATCCGACAGCCTTCATGCCCGGGCGCACGCGTGGGGCGACCTGCTCGTCGATGTCCGCGCGAATCTGGAAGTAAGTCAGATCGCCAAGGATGAGCGGCGAACGCGTCGAACCTGGCGTCACAAATTCACCAGGACGCGTATTGACTTGTAAGACGGTCGCAGCACGAGGGGCTCGGACCGTCAGACGGGTAAGGAGCGTTTCCGTCTGCTCCACGGTCGCACGGGCCGAAGCAAGTTCGGCTGCGGCGACCTGCACATCCGAGCGCCGGGTTTCAAGTTCCTCGCGGGTGATGGCGCGGTTATCGGAGACCTTCTCCAGACGGGCAAGCATGCCGCGCAGACGGGTCTCCGTCGCTTCTGCAACCAGCACGCGGGCACGTTGACCAATGAGAGAAGCCTTCAGCTCACGGTCGTCAAGTTGCAGCAGGGGCTGGCCGGGTTCAACCTTGTCCCAGACGCGGACATGCACGGCAGTTACCAGTCCAGCGACTGGCACGCCCAGCGCGATGTTCTCGCCCTGAGCCTCGACAATGCCAGCGGCTGCGACAGAATGTTCAAAGGGGTTACTCGGCGGATTGTGAGGTGGAGGGGGTATGGGATCTTGCGCCGAGAGACGTAGCACCAAGAACCCGGCAAAAACCATGCCGGCAATCGAGAGGTAAACACTGAATTGGGTTAAAAGAATAAACATATTGTTTCTCCTTGCTGATTATTAAGAGCCCGGCGGATGGTGAACGTGTATCTCCTCTTTCGTCTTGAGTGTTCGGAAGATGCGGCCATCCTCCATCTCTGCCATGTGATCGGCAAAACTGTAGGTGCGATTATCATGGGTCACCACCAGCACGAGACGGTCCTTCTGGGTGGCAGCTTTGCGTAAGAGTTCCATCACGTGGTGGCCATTTTCGCTGTCGAGAGAGGATGTTGGCTCGTCGCAGAGGAGGATCGGAGGTTCATGGACAAGAGCGCGGGCAATGGCCACGCGCTGCTGCTGCCCCACAGACATTTTATTGGGACGGAAGTTGGTGTGGTCTGCAAGACCGACCCAGTCAAGAACATCGCGGGCCTTGCGCTCCGCATGGCGATGTCCGAAACCCTGAATAATAAGCGGCACAGAGACATTCTCTGCTGCGGTCAGGGTTGGAATCAGGTTGAATTGCTGGAAGACGAAGCCGAGATTTCGCGAACGAAATTTGGCAACTGCGTTGGCGCTCATTTTATCAAGGCGCTGCCCAAGAACTTCGATCTCGCCCCCGTCAGCGTGAAGGGTGCCAGCAATAATACTCAGCAAGGTGGTCTTGCCGCATCCCGAGGGGCCGATCAGCATCGTAAGGAGTCCAGTCTCAGCCATAAAGTCGGTCTTTTTGAGCACAACCGTACGAGCCTCGCCACGGCCAAAGCTTTTGTCTACAGACTGAACATTTATACCGAGTGAATTCACGTTTATTACCTGAAAACAATGGCGGGCTCAAGACGCGCGATGCGAAAGATCCCGATAAGGGCTGAGATGGCAACAATGACAAAAACTGCGGCACCGACGATTGCTGTAATCTGCCAGAGCATAAGAAAGGGGACCTTGCCGAGGTGCAGGAGGTTGTTGCCCAGGAAGGAGACAAGGCCGAGCCCTATGCCATAGCCAATAAAGCCGACCAGGATGGCTTGCGCGAGCAGCATGGCGCAGAGTACGCCGCTGCTAGCACCCATGGCGCGAAGCGCTGCAAAATGACGGGTGTTTTCGAGCACAAAGGAGTAGAAGGTCTGACCAGAGATTGCAGCACCAATGATAAAACCGATGATGACGATAGTTCCAACATTGATGGGAATGCCCGTATTCTTGATATACCACATGATGGTCGACCACATGAACTCATGATGGGTGAAGGCCCCTAGCCCTGTACGTGCGGCAATACGGTGGGCGACCTCATGAGCTGAAATACCGGGCTGCGGAGCGGCGAGGATAAAGCTAAGCATCTTGCGCTGGTTGGGAGCATACTGGACCGCGCGGTCGTAGGTGGTAAACACATAAGGTCCTCCGGTAAAGGAACGGTAACTTTGACAGATGGCGACAATCCGGGCTTCGCGGTCATTGATCTCAAACATGTCGCCTACACCGATGGGGCGATCACGGCCAGCGCTCAGGCGTTCAACGCCAAAATCATCGAGGATCACCGTATTAGGCATACGCAAATCTTCAAGACGTCCGGCAATGATACGCGTCGGCGCGCCAATCAGCGTATTGTTGTCAAGTCCGACAAGGGTGATCATTTTGGAGGTTCCATCCATGAGACGGGCCATGGAAATGCCTTGGTAGAGCGGCACAGCCCAGGCCACGCCATCGACGGAGCGGACACGTGTTGTGTCGGTGTCACGCATAGGCTTGTTATCGTTGCATTGTTCGACCTTGGGATCGGCAACCCAGATGGGCACATTGACGTTACGCATCGTGGAGTACGTCCAGGACATCAAACCGCAGAAGAGCGACATGCCCTGCGCCATGAGCAGCGTCGCAAAGGTAATGCCGCTGATGAGCATGACATACTTCGCGCGGTCACCGAAGAGCATTTTGAGGGCGATACGAATCATACCTTGCAACCTTTCCGCTTCGCGCGTGAAGCAAGTTGCTTAAATCCAGCCGAGCCAAAAGACACAAGCGTGTCCATCAGTGTATCAACGTCAGGCGTATCCTGATCTCTGACCAAGTCGGGGAAGGGCGGACTGCTCACCCACCGCAGCATGTGGATCATACAGCCAGCGTAAAGCGCAATCCCAAGCCCAGCCTGCTCCTCGGATAGGCCTGGAGAGACCCGGCGAACAGCCTGGATGAACCGCAAGGCCACGTGCAATAATTCCTGTCGGAAAACATGCTGGGCGATCTCATCCGACTCAGCGAAGGCGCGACTGAGCAGACGGTTCAGGCGGCGGCCTGTTTCTGGATTGCAAACAGCTTCCTCGATCATAGCCCGGGCGAAAGCATCAAAAATTTCGGCAAGTGCAGGCGGCTTTTTTCGCGCTTCAAGTGCGGACAACGCGGCAAGTCGACGTTCATTCAAGGGGCGGATCCGACGGCTGATCGCCTCGACAAAGAGGTTCTCTTTGGAACCATAGTGGTACCCTGCAGCAGCGAGGTTCACGCGGGCGCGTCTGGCAATATCCCGCATCGAGACTGCATGGTAACCACGGTCCGCGAAGAGCGCTTCTGCAGCATCTAGCAGACGATTGCGGGTAGCATCGGCATCCCGCGAGGGGCGTATTTGTACAGTATGATTCATACGTTTGTTTGAATGATAGCATGAGAGCAGATATACGTCAATACCGGCATTGCTATAACGTGGGGTTAAGGTTCAGCCAAATATATATTACGGACGCAAAGACTTGAGGACATCAAAGACCATTTTGAGTCTTATCGTCTCTGCGTCCTTACTGTTTCACAGAAAGAGGGTGTGAGACACTGCAACATTCAGGGATTGCCCGAACGAAACATATTCAGTAAACTTATCGGCATGAATACGGACTGGACTGCAATAGCGGATCACGAAGTGCAAGCTGTGTGTACGGCTTTGCCTGAGGACCTTCGCGCCTGCATCGCGGATCTGACAATCACACTCGACCCCTACCCGCTCCCCGATGAAGAGCAGGAGGAGGGTGACGACGAGAACCTGCTCGGACTTTTCGAGGGACCCTGCTACGCCGAGCGTCCTGACAATGCTGATCCCATGCCAAGCGCCATCCGACTGTACATCGAAAATCTGCGTGCCGAGGCAGAGGACGATCCTAAACGTTTCCGTCATGAAGTGCGCAAAACGCTCCTCCACGAACTCGGCCACTATCTCGGGCTCGAAGAAGAAGACCTCGACAAACGTGGTCTGTCGTAACTTGTTGACAAGCCCGCCGCCCGGGGTACCGGGAATAAACTGGCTGGTAACTTTTTCTCAC
>JBAXCC010000136.1:0-9789 GCA_037141675.1 bacterium
TGTCTGATCCGACGCCATGCGGCGGTAATGGATTGCTGGTATTACTCATAGTTACCTCTTGCCTATAACTTCACTGGAATGCTGGAATAGTGGAACGATGGAATGATGGGGAATACAGGCCTTTGGAGGGCCACGCTCTGTCGTGGCCGGACGCGACAAAGCGCGTCCCTCCAGATTGCTGGCCATTTTCTCTCTCAGTATTCCAGTATTCCAACATTCCATTATTCCTTTTCCAGTTACTATCTCGTTTGTTCCCGCATGGCTGGCGGCGGTCTTGCCTATAACTTCAATTTCTTGCCCACGAAACACACGAAAAGCACGAAAAAATGGTATTGGAGTGTCGGGTTACATCCCGACCGCGGCACGGGTGTAACCGTGCCCTCCAAAATCTCTTCTTGAAAAGTTTCTCGCCAGTTTATTCCCGGGCCTGGCCGCCTTTTTATCCACCGTCAAACCAAGACCCTCGCCACGATTTTGCGCAGGGCGTTTACAGTGTAGGGTTTGGAGATAGTGCCTTTAAACCCGTATGCAGCGGGGTCAGACATTACGGGATTATTGGCATAGCCGCTGGAAACGATGGCCCGGACGTTGGGATCAAGCGCCAGAAGTTCTTTGATGACCTCCTCGCCGCCAGGACCGCCGGGAATGGTCAGGTCCAGGATAACTGCGTCGAAAGGTGCTCCGACCTCCATCGCTTGCCTGTACAACGTGACGGCTTCCTGGCCGTCGGGGGCTGTAACAACGGTGTATCCGCAGGGCGTGAGCATGCGGACAAGAATTTTACTAACCAAGTCTTCGTCTTCCAGGGCAAGGATTTTAGCGAGGCGGGCCTTGGCCGGGCATTCCTCGGCAGGCGTCTGAGTCTCCTCCGGCAGCAGGGATGCGGACGCGGGCAGGCAGAATGTAAAGGTTGTGCCTTTGCCAAGTTCGGATGCGACGTCGATGTGTCCGCCGTGCTTGTTGATGATGGACCAGACTATAGCCAGACCCAGCCCGCTGCCGATCTGTTTGGTGGTGAAAAAGGGGTCGAAGATTTTACTGATCATCTTTGGATCGATACCGCATCCCTCGTCACGGAAAATGACCCGGATATACCGCCGTTGCTTGAGACCGGAAACCGGCTCGGCCGAAAGGTCCGCGTTCTCAAGGGTGATCGTCAGGCATCCGCCCTTGGGCATAGCTTGGCGGGCGTTGATGACGAGGTTGGAAATGACCTGCTCGATCTGTCCCCTGTCCGCGTCTACCAGCCACAGGTCTTCGGCAGAATGAAATACAAGATTCACATTACTACCGGAGAGGTTGAAGCGCGCGATCTCCTCGACCATGGTCCCCAGGCTAACGGACTCCTTGACCGGATTGCCACCATTGGCGAAGGTCAGCAACTGCTTGGTTAGCCGCACTGCGCGGGTCATTGATTTTTCGGCTTCTTCAAGGGACAAGTAGCGGGGATGACCCTTGGCCAGATCCTCTTTGGCAAAGGAAATGTTCCCGTACAACCCCTGCAGGATGTTATTGAAGTCATGTGCGATTCCGCCTGCAAGCATGCCAATACTCTGAAGTTTATCCAATTTCTGAAGTTCCATCTCCGCCTGCCTGCGTTCGGTGATGTCGCGGCAGAGCGACACAATACGCATTGACTCGCCTGTCCCACTGATGGACGCATTGACCTCAACGGGGGTTATTCGACCGTTTCCGTCAACATAATCAATTCCGAAGTTCTTGATGAACCCAACTTTGACACATTGATCCACAGCCTCCGCATTTCGTTGTCGATCATAATCAGCCGTCCACTCGCTGACGGCCTTCCCGCGTATGTCGGCGAGTTCGCGGTGTCCGGCCAGACGCACGTATTCTGCGTTTGCGTCTATGACTTTGCCGTCATTGTTCAGGATCAGGAAACCTGTATCCGTAGTCTCGACCAGGACGCGGTATTTCTCCTCGCTCTTCCGCACCGCATCTTCGGCCTGCTTGCGCTCAGTGAGGTCGCGGAAAAACCAGATTCTACCGTGATATTTGTTTTCGACACTGATTAAAGGCGCAGAGTATCTTTCAAAAAAGTGTCCATCTATAAATTCTATTTCATCGCTGCTTTTTTCGTTTTTGTGTTCGTAAAGATACGCGATTCTATGCCCAAATTCCGTCGGATTCTTCAACTGCTTTGAAACGTATTCCTGCATCACTTTATCGTCCTGGGTATCCAGGATATTTTGAGGGATATTCCAGACTTCACCGAAACGTTTGTTGCAAGAAATAGTATGCCCCTCGGTATCCACGGCCAATATGCCATCAATGCATGCTTCCGACTGAGCTTCCAGGAGCACGGTCTTTAAGAGGATCGCATCCTCAGCCCGCTTGCGATCGGTCATGTCGATCGCAATACCGCACATGGCGATCAACGTGCCGCTATCGTTATAAACGGGGAAACCCCGATCGAGAATCCAACGCGTGGATCCATCCGGGCGAATGATCCGGTATTCGACATTCCAGATTCCCTTGGCATGCTCTTGTAAAGTCGCGATGACCCGCTTCTGGTCTTCGGGGTGGATTGTTTCAATAAAGAGTTGCGGCTTTTGGTAAAGGCTCTCGCAGGGCAGACCCCATATTTTTTCAAACGCGGGACTCACATAGATAATCCGGTCAATGGTGGGCGTGCTGAGCCAGAAGACGTCTTGGATGTTCTCCGCTAAGAGGCGGAACTTCGTTTCGCTCTCCCGCAAATCAACAGTCAGCTTTTTCGCTATCCTCTGCGCTTTGTCACGTGTGCTCAAAAGAATCCGGATGAGCATGAAGAGTAGCACCGCAATGAGTGTGCCGCCCCCCAGGGTGAGCCAGGCCAGGGTGTATTTTGCTGTAAAGAATCCGCCGCTGGATTGGGCAAAACGCAAGGTCCAGTGACACCCGTTGAAATCAATCGGGACTTGACTCGTAAAGCACATGTCAGGCAAAAGACTCTCATTCGCCGCGGGGTGAGATCCGTAGAGGAGAGCATCGCCAGAAGGCTGTTCGCCATCATAGATCTCGAGGTGTAGTTGCTGTGCTTTCTTCAAGTTGTGCGCGCTAAGCATGCCATTGATCATGTCTTTCATCCGGTAGGGACTGTACACCCAGCCATAGATTGCGGCACAGCGCTGGTCAACTGAAGTAGTGGGCATGCCTTTGCGGTAGACGGGGACATACATCAATGTGCCAGCTTGAACATCCTCGCCGGTTTCCTGAACCAAAATAACTTTACCGGAGAGCGCCGCTAAATCCGTATCTCTTGCCCGTTCCATGGCTTTGCGACGCACGGGCTCCGAAAGCATGTCAAAACCGAAGGCCAGCAGGTTGCGACCGGAAAACGGCTCAAGATAAATGATAGAGGAGTAGTTCTCACGATCACCAGACGGCCTGACGGTGTAATCAGGAAACCCTTCACTGCGGATTTTCTGAATATGCTGGGCCAGTTCGGTACGCGGAATCAGAAGTGAAAAACCAATACCCTGAATCCCGAGAAGTTGTGTTTCAGCTTTGTAAGTTTGTGTAAAAAGACACCATTTTTCACGCGTGGCCTCATCGGAAACATTAAATACAGCCACACCGCCTCGCAGGATGCGAGCATAGTCGTTCAATCTGTCTCTAAGGGCCGTGCAAATGTCATCCGAGCGAGACAAAAAATCATGTTCGGCGTTCCTTGTCACGCTTGACGCCATCTGCCGGGTTGCCACGGCGGTAATCATCAACGCGATCACCAACACGACCCAGGAGGCGATAGACCATTTCTCGTATGCAGGCTCTGAGGTATGCGATGAAGATAGCCTGACTTCATCTGGGGCTTCGTTAAGATTTTGCATAATTTTCATGATATTATCCTGCAAGGAAGAGCAAGGAGCCGGTATACGAATCTATTTTCTGGACTAGGAACGTGCGGCCAGCGATGTCTCAAGCTGCGCCAAACGACTCTCCAGTTTTTCGATCGCCCCGGGCAACACCTGCTCGTCTTTCTTTTTAGAGCATAGCGCTGGATTGTTGACCCACCAGTCCATGCCCATCTCTTTAGCCTTGTCCACTGAACAGATGACCAGACGGATCTGGATCGTCAATAATTCAACATCGACCAGATTGATCCGGATATCGCCCGCGATGACAATGCCTTTGTCCAAAATCCGTTCAAGAAGATCCGCGAGGTTCGTACCTCCAACGGATGTTGCAACTCTACGTGTGACTGCCATATTCATACCTCCTGTTATAAAAGTTTTCCTAAGGGTCCCAAATCCAGATTCAAATCTTCTTCCTTGAGGCCGAACTCGTGCGAAATCCGAGCCAGTTCCTCAGACTGACGCATCAAGGTCTGTCCGAGGCGTTCGATCTCTGCATCGGTAAGTCCTCCCGCATCGATCCGCCGGATTGCCTGTTTCTCCAAAAGCTCATGAAGCAGTTTGACCACGGTCAGCACGAGTTGCGCCAGACCGTTTTTTGTTTTCTCCGCATCGATGTGCAGTCGCTGAGGCGTTTTCGGAAGAGACCCGGACGTCAGCGTTCGGGCAAAGTCTTTGAGTGCCGCAGAGCTCACTTCATGCTCTGCGGTGAGCGACGCACCTATGTTTGAGTTATCTATCTTCATGTTAAGCCCTGCGCTTTCCGCGCCGTTTCTACCGAGGAGACGACCACTTGTAAACTCACGTAAATCAGATCAATGTCGGCAACCGTAATCATGATCTCGCCGACAATCACAGCGCCTTTGTTGAGGACTCTGTCGAGAACCTCGCAGAGGCTTACATGTTCCATTTCACGTGACTCATCCGCGTTCATTGTGTCCCTTCTTTAGGCTGAAACAGGCGTTGCCCGAGCTCCGCGAGGTTCGCACATCCACGGGGCTCGCTTTGTCGGTACACCCGCGCTTGCGGAAGGGACGGGAACGCTGCAGCAAAGCGCTCCTTCATGCGCGACTCCCGTGCAAAAAGCGCGGCGCAGAGAGGGTCGGCGTTATCCGGCGTGGCCAAGTTCAGGAACAAGCCGGGAACCGGGATTGCCAGACGCTCACACGCCGCAAGAAGATCTCCGGTTTCCGCCAAGGCCATCTCCGTGAGAATGCTCACACTGTAGAGACTCGCCCGCGACGGGTCCAGCAGAAGTACCCGCAGACGCTTCACCTCTTTAGACAACCTGACCAGACGATCGGTGACCCCTGGTAACTGGAAGATATCCCGGTACTTCAGAAAAAGGCCGAACACCACCTTCAGCCACCCCTCGATGATCTCCGGCAATTCCAGAAGCCTGATCAGATGACCCGTGGGCGCGGCATCGAGTACCAGCAGGTCGTAGCCCTTAGGCGACAGAAAATCCATCACCTCCGCCAGCGCCATCAATTCATCAATCCCCGGGGGCGACAGATCCAAGATCCGTTCCATGACTTCACGATCAAACGTCAGGTCGAGGTTGGGGAGCAAGCGGGTGAGAAACTGCGCAAGTTCCTTCTGGTACTGATTTTTCAAAGCGCTGAAATCGGCAGCGGCGTCCATTTCCATAGCCCACAGTCCTGGCACGATAGGCGTTGGTTTAGGGCCAAGCGGCAACTTCAGGCAGTCAGCCAGAGAATGGGCGGGGTCGGCAGAAAAAAGCAGGATGCGTTTCCCAGGGTAGGTGCGAGCCAGCCGCAGAGCCGTAGCGCAAGCTAGGGTGGTCTTTCCGACGCCGCCTTTACCCGCAAAGACCAGCATGGCCGTGTTCGGTGGCGGAAGCGAGAACGGGTTATCCACACGCGAAGAATGACGCAACAAGGATGCCTTGTTTTCTTCGACGGACGCGCCGACTGGCTCGACTCCTTTCCAGAAGGCCAAGAGCCCGGCCTGTCCGTTGACCTCTTGCGGATACACGGGGACGCCCCATAGGTGCACGCCAGCAAAAAGCGCCTCGTTTGAAAGCCGGGAGAGCGCCTGCCGCTGCTGGGTCCGGATATCCTGGCATACGGCGCATGTATTGACAGGATAGAGCCGATTGACCACGACATCCTCCATGCCGATACCCAGACGTTTCAGTGCTCGAAGCAGATCCAGCGTCTCCTCAATGCTCAAGGCTTCAGCCAGCATGACGGGCACAAACTGGCACCGCTTATGATCTGTGAGGAGTTTCTCCATCTCTTTTACGGAAGCAGCGAGTCCTTCGATAAAATGATCCAGGTCATCCCGTTCATAGCGTCCGTGAAAAACCTTCTTCATATAACGATGTTTGGCCAACAGGGAATCAAGCGCCTCCAGCCACGCCGTCATTTGATCGGGCATCTCCATGAATCTCAGTGTATGCCCGGTGGGCGCCGTATCGATGATGATCTCTGCATATCTTCCATCCTTGACCCAGCGGCTGATTTCCAAAAACCCCATGAGTTCATCCATGCCAGGAAGGGAAAGCTCTAAAAACCGGTCAATGTCCTGACTGTCCAGGAAGGTGCCCCGTGCGGCGATTGCCACGAGTCTTTGCCGGTTCTTCTCCTTGAAGTCTCGCAGGTAGACTTGAGCGTCCAATTCCAAGACAGTCAGGTTAGACGGCGGCTGGACGCCCGCTAAACTATCCAGAAGAGAATGTGCTGGATCAATGGAAACCAGCAGGATGCTTCGGTCGGGATGACATGCGGCGTGGGTCAGCGCCGTCGCCACTGAAGCCGTTGTTTTGCCGACTCCTCCTTTGCCGCCGAAGAGCAGAAGTTGAAGTCCTTCCGCGCTGAGAAAGGCAGGTGTTTTTCGAGAGGCTTTCATGAATCCTCCTCATCGGTCTCGACCGAGCCAGCGTCTTTTTCCTCTTGCAGGACATCCAAACGATCGAGGAGCGTTTTTTCCGCCGCCTCAAACTCCGCCTCGGTCATCTGCCCGGTCTCCAGCATCATGTAAAGTTCACCGAGTCTGGCCGTGATAGCCACAGACTCGCCTGCTTTATCCTTCTGGGCGGCCGCGTGGATCTCGCGAAAGACCCAGATCAGACCGCGGACTGGGGAAAAGAGAATGTCATCGACCAGAAACATGAGTCCACCTCGTATATGTCCGAGTTCACAGCACAACTCTGACGATGGACGTCTTTAGAGAGACAGTTCAATATCGACAAAGTTATGCGGAGCCCACGGACCATTAAAGTCGAATGCGTAATTGTTATCAAACCCGCGTGCTGCTTCGCAGATCGCGCTTTCAAAATCCTTTTCAACAGACTGGCGCAGTACGAGACAGGCGAGATTCATGATCTCTTTTTCGCTGCGCGGGGGATTCCTTTTGACTTCCAGGCAACAGGTCTTAAGACAAGCCTCGACCTTTTGCGTGTATTCCTCGCGGTCATCCCGAAGCATCCGTTCGAAGAGGCGCCCGATCTCAATCTGATCATCCTTGGACGGGGCGCGGACACCACCGAGCAACTGGTCACGCGCTATCCGTAAGTCAGCATGGGTGTTGACGAAATACTCGAAAATATTCGGAACATCCCAGGCGACCCGTATGCCCATCTCCACCTTGCCAGAAACGCGCTGAATCTGTTTGATAAAAGATTTTCGGTTGAGGGTCAAAATTCGTTTGATCTCTTTTTCACCCCCGGCAATGATGCCGAAACTGATGGGCAGAGGCGCATCGTCTTGCATTAGACGCTTCAGCACGGCCTGATGGGCTGCGATGTGACGGCGCTCAGGGCGGATCTTGCCGGCACTGAAATCGCTGACCACAGCGGAGATCTGACCATCCGGAATGGGATAAACCCGAGCCCCGTCGATACCAATCTCGCCGTAAACGCAATCTTCCCGTGTCTGGATGACTGCGTAAAGATATTTACCTGTATCTGTTGGTTTGTTGGCCATAGTATTTCCTTCCTGTTGCTTCATTCTCTTGTTCGACTTTTTCCGGCAGGAGCGTTACCGCCCGTCTGCGCCAGGCTATGAAGCTTCACGCTCTTGATACATCCCTCTATCAACTTGACCTCCAAAATAGCGCCGCACGCATAACATTTAATCGCGCCTTCGTAATCACCATAAGTCGAATCTTCAAGATTGATATTATGTCCGCAGGACAAACAATTGATTTTCATACACACTTTTCCTTTATGAAACTGATCCGCGCCAGATGTCCCGACCACTGCCGGGTCAGCCAGGCTAAACGGATTTTCCGGTTAACTAAATCCAGACGCGCACGGTAGACGCGTTGAGCCTCCGCTGTGCCTTTAAAAAAACCTGTCGTCGTGCGGCAGGCCTGCTGCCCTTTGCGGTGGCGGTTCGTGAGAATCTGAGAAGAATCGTTGATCGTCAGCATTGCTGCCTCCTTGTCTAGTATCTGATCTTGAACGCTCCTGTGTTCGCTACTGGCGCAACCGACGACCGCCTCGTCGCCCGACGGGCGACGGCCACCTCAGGGGTGCCTCGCCCTTCCAGCGCGAGCAAGGTCAGCCGTTTTTCTTCGTCGATTTCTTCGAAACGCTGGTCGATTTTCCGTACTTTCTCGAGCGCGCACGCCTTTTCAACGCCCCGGCGATGTTTTTCCATCTCAAGCACGCTGAGCTTCATGTACGCTTTGTAGGGGATGGCCTTATCATCCACGCGTCCCGACATCGTGCGAATATTCTGAACGCCTCGCAAGGCAATTTTTGCTGTTGGCATGGCTTATCTCCTTTTTGCTGGGCTGGCTTTGCCAGATCCGCAGACTTTGTAAAGCACTTCGTCCACCTTATCCAGAATGAGCGGCTGCCCGCCATGAGTAACCTTGGCGGTGTCGGTGGCGAGAACATCGCGGCAAACTAACCGGAAGAACTCATCATCCGCGCAGGCGCGCCGTTTCTGGGAAAATAGAATGCGTCCGATGGCGATGCCGGCCCGGATGGTCGGACGATGATTATTGACTCCGAACATCCGCAGTTCCCGCACCATGTCCACGATTCGTTCAGCGTCTTCCTTGGGCAGGCCGGATTTCTGCTTGACGATGAGGACTTCCGTCTCGCGATCGTAATGTTCCAGCGTGATGGTGATCAGGCGATCCATCAGCGCATCCTGTGTCTTGTGGACACCCGCGTATTCTTCAGGATTGGAGGTGAAGATGGCGCGAAATTCAGGATGAACGGTCAAGTAGCCTTCGCCGGTCTGGCGAAGTTTCGGCAGATTCAGAATTCCCTCGGAAAGCACACTCAGCAGGGCATTGTTTGCCTCGGGGCGGGAACGGTTGAATTCGTCATAAATGAAAATTTCCCCATTTTTGCAGGCCGTGGTCAGCCGGTCGTCCACCCAGAAATTCCGCGATTCCTCTTCTGTCTTCAGAACCGAGTGAATAAAGTTATCAACCACCTTGTGCTTCCGGTAGCCGCCCTCCCGGCCTACGAGATCGGAACTGCCGAATTCATCATCGCCGTGAACCAGGGTGACCGGCCGTCCCAGCTTCGACGCCACGTGGAACGCGAGGGTCGTCTTGCCCGTTCCCGCCACGCCTGAAAAATGAACAGGATAACCGGCAATCAGATATGCCAACGCCCGTTGCGTGACCTGCTGGACATAAGGGGAAGAAACAAAACTGTCACTGGCTTCGGGCTGGACACCATCGTCAACTACCGGCACGCGAACGGTCGGCAGGGAAATCTCTTTTGCTGAATTTCTACTCATGGCTAACGCTCTCCTTTATTGGATACTTCACCGGTGACGCAACCGCGTCCCCGACATTTCAGACAGGCCATCGCCGGCGCCGAGGTATCGTCCCCCGTGCCGAGACAGTCAGGACACGGGACAACCGGCAATGCCGGACGTGGAACAGCACCTTTGCCGCCGCAGGCTGTGCAGGTCAGGGTCTTGATTGCCCCCGTGCCACG
>JBAXCC010000137.1:0-9788 GCA_037141675.1 bacterium
ACATACCATTCGCCAGGGCTGTCGAGCTCTTCCAGCAGGTTGAACACATAATAGCGGCGCTTGGCCGTATGCCACTTTGAAGAGTTACCGATGCCGTACGTATGGATGGCGGCAGCTGTGATCTGCTTCTTCTCTTTATCGATAGACCCGATTTTGAGCGTTTCGTTAGCCCAGTCGTGGCACCAGAAACCGTTCATCCAGACACCCTTTTCGACATTCCAACGAGCTGGGGCGTCTTCGGAGTACTCGAACGTTCCGCCTTTATAACCGAACTCCCATTCCCCGGTTGCTTTGTCGACCGGCTTGACGCCGCGGTCGATCACTTTGGCGATTTCCGTCCAGCCGGTGTTGGGCCAGCGGGCGATCCTCATCGCCTTGCCTCCACTGAAGACCTCCATCTCACTCCAGCCGTTGAACTTGTCAGGCAGCGGTGCAAGATTGGTCAACCCCACCGACTTCAACGTGAAGGCGACGACTCGGCCGCGCGCCTGTTCAGGCAGGCGGGCCAATGTTGCAGCGTCGGTCACCGTCCGAAAGCCACTTTTCGGGAGGATGCAACCGCCGATGAACCGTGCGCCATTTTTCGAAGATCGGTAAATAACCGGGGCGTCCGTATTCGCGCCGCTGTCGCTCAAGTCCAGCGTGAACGTGTTGGTAGGCATGACAAAGGTGCCTGCCAGTTCGACGGTCAACCCTTTTTGGGGGATCGATCCGTCTTTCTTCATAGCGCGTATCGTGTCGCGGGCTTTCTCAAGCGATGCGAATGGTGTCGAAGCCGTTCCGTTTCCAGCATCGTTGCCTGTCTGTGGGTTGACATACAGAACCGTCTGCGCGCCAAACGCAGAGCCGACCAGCAGAGACAGAAAGCAGAAACTTCTCATACGAATGATCCCCTTTATTAATTCAGGCAACATATCATGCGTTTTTCAAATTAAAACATTAGAAAGACGGACTATGCTGCACGCGATTCAAAGTTTACACAGGGCATCTATGTGTTTCAAGTGAAAAAGCGGAAATCGAAAAACAAACAGGGCGGTTGTGTTTCTGCCACAAAATAATTCATTTTTAACTTAACACCTATGCCCTCCTTGCAATCGAAAAACAAGCAAGTCTACAATCGACAATAATAGATAATTGGATTATATTAACAACAATGAAAATTTTAAAAACTTTAGTCTCAAAGAGAATGTGCATCACTCTTCTATGCTGCGCTGTCGGGATAAACGGTCTTGGCGCATTGCCGGATGAGTTGAACGTCATCGCCTGGCTCAGGGATGGCAACGAGAAGTATCAGGATACGCCCTACATCTTTCTTGGAGCGGGCGACTGGGAGTTGAAGCTCGAGGTGAAGCCTTGTTCAGACGCGGCGCTTGAACTGCTGTGGGGTTCGAAAAAGGACGTGCGCACTGCCGTGGTTTCCGTGGGTGGCAAAAGTATCCCGGTTAAAGCAGGGGGCAACTATGAGGGCTTCCGTTGGCTGTCCATGCCATTGCCCAATGGAATCATCTCCACGAATCCCTGCAAGCTGGTCTTGAGTGCCGGGGAGGGCAAGCCTGCCTTCATTGCTGAGGTCCGTCTCACAGCCCCTGGGGGCGATTCAGCGCGTCCTGCCCTCTCTGCGGTCCCTGCCTATTGCGCGAAAGGGGCGCAGGTCAAGGCGACTGAGACGCCACGCACGCCGGCGTTCCCCGAGATGCGCGCAATCTGGGATATTCCCTCCCCGTATCGTTCAACGAGCGGCATGCCCGCTGAAGAGTCCGCCCTCTGGAGCCAGGCAGAACAGCATGCCCGTCTGGCCAACGAAGCACTCTACCGCAGTCGCAAGTATGTGGATGGATGGCTCGCGAAGGCTGATCCTGAAACAGGTCTTATTCCTCGTAATCTGGGGGAGAGCCGTGACTTCTGGAATGGTCGGGATTCAGCTGCAGATAATTATCCATTTATGGTGTTGACGACGGCGATTACGGATCGTCCGCTCTTCGAGGGGCGTATGCTCGAGATGCTGAAAACAGAGACGCGGCTTACCAGCCGTGTCGGCGCCCTGCCGGATGACTATTCATTTTCAAAGCACGGTTGGCGTCGCGAGAAGATAAACCTAGACGCCATTATCTTTGATGCAGCTGAATATGTGAAGGATGGGCTGATTCCGATCACGGAGTGGCTCGGGCCAAGTCCATGGTCTGATCGCGCTGTCCGGATTATCGATGACATCTGGGCAAATGCGCCGGTTGAAACGCCCTTTGGAAAGATCCCGACACTCAATTTCGAAGTGAATGGCGATTTGCTGCAAGCCTGCTCACGCCTCTACTGGTTTACAGGGGACCGCAAGTATCTCGACTGGGCCCTTCGTTTGGGCGACTATTATTTGCTGGGCAAGAATCACCCGACGCGTGATTTAGGATCGCTGAGTCTGGGCGACCATTCGTGCGAAGTTCTCAACGGCCTTTCAGAACTCTATGTGGCGTGTGCCCACGCCGCACCAGAAAAGCGCAAGGCTTATCAGAAGCCGCTTCACGAGCTGTATGACACGCTTCTGAAGGTGGCCTGCGATCCTCAGGGCTTTTTCTATCTGACGGTTAATCTGAAGAAAGGCACGCACAGCGATTCGCTGACCGATAATTGGGGGTACAACTATGATGGTTTCTACACGGCATTTCTGATGGATGGGACGACCGAGTACCGCGATGCAGTGTGTAAGACCCTCGGCAACCTCAAGGCGTATCACACTGGCAAAGGCGGCATGTGCCAGAGCGGTTCTGCTGATGGCTATGCAGACTCTATAGAAGGTGCGATTACCTTGCTCAATCGCGAGTGGAGTCCCTCGGCTGCTGAGTGGGCAGACGCGGAGATTCGGACGATGTGGGGCAAGCAGAAAGCTGACGGTGTGATCGAAGGGTGGCATGGGGACGGAAACTCGGCTCGTACCTCCATTATGTATACGCTGTGGAAGACACAGGGCATCCTTGTTCGTCCGTGGCGCGAGGATGTCCGCTTTGGCGCCGTGAAAACCAATGGGGTTGTCTATCTTTACGTGATCGCAGACAAACCGTGGTCAGGGACAATCCTGTTTGATAAGCCCCGCCATAAGCTCAACATGCACTTGCCACTGGATTATCCACGCATCAACCAATTCCCGGAGTGGTTCACCGTCGAGCCAGAGCTTCAGTATGCGGTGAGCGATTGCGCATCGGATAAAGAGGCACAGTGCTTCACGGGCAAGGAGATGATGTCGGGCATCCCTGTCAAGCTGGAGGCCAATAAACCCCTTTTCTGGCGCATCAAAATGAGCGATGTGCCTAAGGGGATGAAGTAGGAAACGGATTGAAACTTGGCATTGCAGTGTAGTTTTAGCATCCGAATGGCGCGAAAGGCGCGAATGAAAATAAAAAAGGCTCGTTGGAGCGAAGCGGAAACCATTCGACGAATGTCGAAAGCGAAGCGGTAATAAGGCAATAAGGCAATGAGGCAATAAGGCAATTTTTTAAGTTAACGATAAAGGAGTTCAAATGAAGTACAGTATCTTGATGAGTCTGATGATTGGTTGTGCGCTGAGCGGCATGGGTGCCGATCCAATACCACCGAAATA
The DNA here is from genome assembly GCA_037141675.1 of bacterium. GTDB lineage: Bacteria > Verrucomicrobiota > Kiritimatiellia > RFP12 > UBA1067 > CAIZQW01. The sequence goes on from JBAXCC010000137.1 coordinate 3,587, forward strand.
TGTGTTCAGCTTTTTCCGAAGCAACGGAGAAAAGGGTGTTTATTTAGCGGTGAGCGAGGACGCGTTGAACTGGCGCGAGGTCAATGGCGGCAAGCCTGTCATGGAGCCGAAAGTGGGAGGGAAGTTGACGCGCGATCCGAGCATCTGTCGTGGACCTGACGGCGTGTATCGCATGGTCTGGACCTCCTCGTGGAAGGACAAGGGGTTTGGCACGGCATCCTCAACTAATCTGCTCGACTGGTCTGAACAGGCGTATGTGGAGGTGAACCGTGATGAGCCCAAAGCCCGGAATACGTGGGCCCCTGAAATTTTTTACGATGATGCCACGCAGCAGTATGTCGTGATCTGGTCCACAACCATTGAAGGGCTCTTCCCTGAGACGCAGGTCGCTGCAGATGGCGGACATAACCATCGCATCTATGTCACCACCTCAAAGGACTTTGTGACCTGGACGCCGAAGCGCCTTTTCTACAATGGCGGATTCAATGTGATTGACGCCTTCCTCTTCAAGAAGGATGGCAAGTATGGCCTGGTTGTGAAGGATGAGACGCGCGCGCCTGTTGCAGAGAAGAATCTGCGCGTGGTCTGGTCAGAAGGCGGCTTTGATGGTCCGTGGGCAAAGGCTGAAACGCCCTTTACCAACAACAAAGAGGCTTGGGCTGAAGGCCCCTCGGTTATTTATGCCCGCGACCGCTGGCTTGTCTACTACGATAAATACAACAAGGGTGGCTATGGCGCGGTGGAGACGATAGACTTCAAGACCTTTAAGCCTGTTGCTGTGTCATTGCCCAAAGGTATCCGCCATGGCACAGTCTTTGCGGTGTCTGCAGCAGCGCTTGAAGACAAGCGGTTCAAGCAATAAAGGGGTGTCTACTCCATCATTGGAATTGTTGTCTGAGGGTAGGCGAGCGAGTCTTTCGATAAAGAAAAATAGGGAAAACAAATGATCAGATTCGTATTGTCATCAATCGTGCTGCTGACGTGTGTCGTCTCCGCCCAGACACCGCAAAGCATGCTGCCGGAGGGAAAACAATGGAAACTCGTATGGAACGATGAGTTTGACGGCACGCAACTCGACCGGACAAAATGGGATTACCGGCTCCACATCATGCACACCCGGCACAACACCTTCACAAACGAAGGGGCTGTGGTGAAGGATGGATTGCTGCATCTCAACCGTATCGAGGTCAACGGCGATTTTTATTCCCCTCATCTGCAGACAGGATACAACTACATGGATCGACCGCCGGAGGCCAGTTCATATACGAAGAAGCTCACGTGGCCGATTGCGGAATTCAAGCAACCGCTTTATATGCATAAGTACGGTTATTACGAAGCGCGGTGTAAACTCCAGCAGCATGAAGGCTGGTGGTCTGCATTCTGGCTCCAGGCGCCCGCGATCGGCTCCACGCCCTGTCACAAGCAATCGGGCGTTGAAGTGGACATCATGGAATGCTTCACGACAAACAACACTGTCTTGCTGAACCTCCATTGGGACGGTTACGGCAAAGATCACAAGTCAGCCGCTTCCGGCAAGCGACTGCTCAACGACCGCAACGCCTGGCACACCTACGGCGTGGAGTGGACCCCAACCAACTACGTGTTCTACATCGACGGAAAGCCGAGCTGGACCAACTCCGAAGCCGTCTCTCAGACCGAACAGTTCATTCTGGTTTCAACCGAGTGCAATGGGTACCGCAGTGGCGGGAAGCCGAAACTGCCTGCCGGAGCTCCGTCCGATGCTTTCATTATCGATTATGTCCGCGTATACGACGAAGTGACAAAGTGAACAATGGAATTAACTGAGAAGTAACTTTTTTTCACAGAGACATTGAGCGCATAGGGAGGGCGGTCCGCTGTCCCTCCAAATCCCAACATTCCATTATTTTTGTATTCCATCATTCCAACAAAAATAAAATGATTAAAAAATGAATATATTTAAATCTGTTCTTGCCTAAAATGAGGGGTGTGTGATAATTTTGAAATTATTAAATGGGAGAAATATGAAAAATAACGTGATTCACCGTCTTGTAGTTTTTAGTGCGATCAGCGTATCTTTCTGCTTGGCTGCGTTGGCAGTCGAAACCAAGAAACTGACGCCGGAGGAGATGACCCGCCTGTGGAAGAAGGGGGAGACCTTGCCGCCCTCTGTGTTTGTGGACAACCGTATTCCGGCCAATCCGCCAGGTGCGAATGACACAGGGATCAATATTCTCATCGACTTGAACCGCAGATGCAATTTTGCGTGGCTCTGGTCAAATCCATCCCAATTTCAACGGAACGGCTTTAGGACATGCGGAACGCAGGCGACGCTCGATACGGTCATTGGACTGAATCCCCGTTGCCGCGTGCGTGTGAAAACAACGGACGCAGAACCCTTTGCCTGGTGGACGCCTCCGAAATTCAATGTGGTGCTTATTCAAGCAGGCAGTCCTCAGCAGCAACAGTTTCTTCCTGAAGAGATCAAGGCGTTAAAATATTTCGTGGCGGAGGGCGGTGGCGTGATCATCCTTTCAGAAACGCCCAAGAGCGAAGAGGTTGCAAAATCGTGGTCATTCAATGCGTTGCTCGGAGCATTCGGAGCATCGGCGCTTGCTAAATCCGAAGACACGCCCTTTGGTCGTGCAACAGTCTTGAAGCTGGAGAAGGAGTGGAAAGTCCTGGCGCAAGGGAAACAGGGCGGAGCAGTCCGCGCCTCACGGACATTTGAGAAGGGCCGTGTGCTGATTGTTGAAGACAGTAGTGTTCTATGCCCTGCAAAAAAACCAAAAGGGAAAAAGGAGAGTCAAGTATCAGTCCAAGACGAGTCAGATGTGCTGGGCGAAACCGAGACGCTCAAGCGGCAACAAGAGCTTGTCAAATGGGTTGCCGGTGGAAAAGCGCCTGTCGGCGGAGACGGGATCCTCCCGCAGCCGCGTGGTGGCGGCGGCGGAATTTACCCTGATCAAGAGACGCGTATTGACGGTATGGTGGCCTACTATGCAAAGAATCAGATCCCTGATTTGCTGAAGGTGGTTAAAGAGGATCTCACTAAGACAACAGAGCATGTCTATCACTGGTTGCCTTCTGTCAAGCCTGAGGAGCCAGTCCTGTTCATCCTCTCCGCAGGTAGCGGTGGCGGATGGGCGGTCAACGTGAGGCTGCCCAAGGAAGTCGGAATTATTTCTGACAGCCGCATGGGGATCATCGGCATTTTTGCTCACGAACAGGCGCACACCATGCGCGGTCCACAAAATGCCAAAGGCGGATACGGTCCTATGCCTGCGCATGACCTCAGCGGCGAAGCCCATGCCGGCTGGTTTCAGGGTAAGGCGTGGGCCATGTTCGATGATGAGCGCAAGAAAGAATCTAATCGCAATTGCAACAGCATCTTGAAAGACAAGGCGCTCTTTCTGGAATTTGATTTTGTGAAGCACTATCAAAAACCGGATACAAAATTTGGCAAGGGGTTCGGATGGACAAAACTCTGGTGGGTCTGGCAGAAATTGGATGACCGCTATGGTCCCACGTGGTATCCGCGTTGGTATTGGGTGAGAGCCACTCGCTGGATAGAGAGCTCCAATAAGGCTCAAACCTGGGACGAGACGATTGAGGACATGAGCATCGCTGTGGGCGAAGATCTTTTCCCCTTCTTCAAGAAAATCGGGACTATGTTGAACAAGGAACGCTTTGAGAAAGCAGAATTCCAAGGCAAGACAGTCGTCCTTCCTGTTGCGCCGATTGACCTTGAGCCAGCAGGTAATGTCAACCTCTCGCCGATCGGAGACTATACAAAGCCTTTGAAGTCTGGGCCTTAAGATTCAATTTCTTAAAAAGAGCATTCACTTTTATTCATGAGATGTGATACTATTTAAAGATTCTTTGGGTCGGAGAAAGGAATTTTAATATGAACCATGTGGAACGTTTTCGCGCCGTCATGAATTTTCAGACGGTGGATCGTTTGCCACGCTGGGAATGGGCGATGTGGTGGGATGAGACCATTGCCCGATGGCATGGAGAGGGCTTGCCGAAGGAGCTAAAGTTCAGCCAGGTCTTTGACATTGCCACCTATTTCGGGCTTGATCCCTATCAGCAGTTCTGGTTTAGCACGACGGACCCGACCATTGAGGCCGCCCAGCACCATGTGGAAGGCTGCGTGCGGAACATGGATGATTATCTGCGTATCAAGCCGAGTCTCTTCCCTGACCATACCTCTTCGCTTGAGATCATGCGGCCATGGGCCAAGAGGCAGGCGAAGGGCGATGCTGTTGTCTGGGCCACGCTCGAAGGTTTTTTCTGGTTCCCGCGTACGCTGCTCAATATCGAACAGCTCAGCTATGCCTTCTATGACCAGCCAGAATTGATTCATGCCATTAACGCTGATTTGACGGATTTCAATATTAAGCTGATTCGCCAGATGGATGATGCGTGCGTGCCGACCTTTATGACGTTGGCTGAGGATATGAGCTATAATCTGGGGCCCATGATCTCCGAGGATGTTTTTAATGAGTTCCTGGCGCCATATTATAAAAAGCTCATGGTTGAACTGAACGAGCGCAACATCCCGATGATCGTGGATACGGATGGCGATGTGACCTTGATGGTGCCGTGGCTACGCAAGGTTGGTGTCAAGGGCGTGCTGCCGTTGGAACGTCAGGCCGGTGTGGATGGCATGAAGGTACGTCAGCAGTTTCCGGATCTCTGCATGATCGGCCATTTCGACAAGATGACCATGGACAAGGGCGAAGCGGCCATGCGCACCGAATTCGAACGCCTTGTGCCGTTGATGAAGTCCGGAGGATTCATTCCAAGTGTTGACCACCAGACGCCGCCGGGTGTCAGCCTTGAGCAGTATCGCGTGTTTCTGAAATTGTTTAAGGAATATACAGAATTTAAATAAGGGAAGAAAAATGATGAAGTCGTACCGTGAATTATGTGCAGTCATATTAAGTTCCGTTTCGGTGGTTGCTACGGCTGAGCAGCAACGTCCGAATATTTTGTATGTGATGTCGGATGACCATGCCGCTCATGCCATCAGCGCCTACAGTGACAAGCTGATTCAGACACCCAATCTTGACCGGCTGGCCAAAGAGGGGATGAAATTCAACCATGTCTTTGCGGCGAACTCGATCTGCACGCCGAGCCGTGCGACCGTCTTGACTGGCCAGTACAGCCATATCAATGGTGTGCCGGTCTTCAATTCCTTAGATACAAACAAGGTCACGGTTGCTCATCGGATGCAGAAGGCAGGCTATTACACGTCGATGATCGGCAAATGGCATCTGGGGACTGATCCGCAGGGCTTTGACCATTGGGAGGTCTTCCCTGGACAGGGCGAGTATCACAATCCCGTTCTCTACACGAAAGAGGGCTCGAAGAAATATGACGGCGAGTATGCAACGGAGGTGGTGACGAAGCTAGCGATCGCTGACCTGAAAGCCCGTCCAAAAGACAAGCCCTTCTTCATGATGATGCATCATAAAGCGCCGCATCGTCCCTGGGACCCTAATGAGCGGCTTGCCAAGAAATGGCGCGCTAAGACCATACCCGAACCTGATACGCTCTTTGATACCTATGCTGGCCGCACCGATGCTATCCGTGAGCAGAAGCAGAGTGTTTCGCGGGATATGAGTCAACGGGATGTGAAGCTTCCGCGCCCCGAGGGATTGACAGGGGATGCGTTGACGCACTGGAATTATCAGCGTTATATGCAGGACTATTTGGCCTGCATTGAAAGCATCGATGAGAGTATGGGGGAGGTATTGAAGTTCCTTGAACAGGAGGGCCTCTTAGACAATACCGTGGTTATTTATACGAGCGACCAAGGGTTCTTCCTCGGTGACCATGGCATGTATGATAAACGGTTTATGTATGAAGAGAGCATCAAAATGCCCTTCCTCATGCGCTGGGGTAAAGGGATTAAGCCCGGATTGGTTCAAGATGCGATCTGCGTGAACTGCGACTTTGCGCCCACCTTCCTCACGCTGGCGGGGGAAAAAGTGCCGGAAGAGATGCAGGGAGTCAGCCTCACGCCCTTGTTTAACGGGACAACGCCTGCTCAGTGGCGTAAAAGTATGTACTACCGTTACTATCACTCTCCCGGTGACCATAATACAGCCCGGCACTATGGCCTGCGTACAGCCAGACATAAGCTAATTTACTTCGACCGACAGGACCCATGTGACTGATATGACTTGGCGAAAGACCCGGGTAAACTGTATAA
>JBAXCC010000138.1:0-9765 GCA_037141675.1 bacterium
ATGCCAATCGTAGGTGCTGGAATGTTTCTGGCAAATCCTATGGGATGCTAGTGATAGCGGATGTATTGTTCATTGGGTGTATTTTACGTTGCGAAGGTGGATTCAAGCGTGAGGCAGATAGCGATCGACAAACGCTCTGGGTTTGATGACCTCGATGCCACAGTAACCGGATGTCTTTAGCAACGCTTTATCGCCGCTGCAGATGATGTGCGCTCGCGCTGCCAGCGCGCATGCGATGAACATGTCGTCATCTGGATCGGTACAGACTTGCCCTGGTAGTGGTTCGGGGTCGATTAAGATGGCGTGCGTTTCAAGTAGGGCTATCCAAGGAGCAATATCAATACCCTTGAACTCTTTGGCAAGTGATATGCCGGTCTCTTGGTCCTCGGCCAAAATCGCACGCGAAATAAAAAGCTTCACATGCCCCTTGCGCCATGCGTCTAGGATGCGATACGGAGTGCCCGAAAAAAACACAGCTGAAATAAAAACGTTCGTGTCAAGCACGAGGTTAACGGTTTTTTCAGTCATGACCTACCGCCGTTTTTTTAAGCGTGCGCGGGTGATCGCGGCAGCGACATTGCCGACACGCAAGCCTGCAGCTTTCGCTTGCTTTCGGCTCTCAGCGATCAATTCGTCAAACTGCGCCATGTCTGGCATTGTCACGGGCTGGAGCATGATCGCGTTAGGCCGACCGACGACAATGAAAGCGGTTCCCGAGTTCCAGCCGAATGCCTGACGAAGTTCCTCTGGAATGACAATCTGTCCCTTTGATGACATGCGTGTGGTAGTGAGCACCGACATAAGTTTACCTTTCTTACTAGTAAGACAGTAAAAAGTTACCACTAATTGGCATTTCCGTCAAGACTGTTGTCGTGGCAACGATTTATAAGCTTACGGCAAAACACCAATTGCTGCGCTCTTATAACGGGTATGCAGCATGACGGAACAACATGGGCTCACTTCTGTGTTGGTAGTCCCGTAGAAAGTAACCTAAGGTCTAGCCCCGATATGCACCGTCCCCCGTTGCTCCCAACCACAGGGCTGACCGATCGCTATTAAAGAGCACTAAGCACTTTCGCACTAACGAACTAATGCACTTCTACCTAACTCTTAAATCCCTTTCTGGGATGAGCGACGCTGATACCCGATTATACTGTAACTTTAGTTCCCTTTTGCAACGAAGCTCTCAAATCGACAGCAGATTCCTGCGAACCAACTTTATACTTATATGGGACTTCTTTATCTCTGGCGGTATCTATAAAATGTACAAGTGCTTCTACGGCTTTAATTACAACATTAGGTAGAGGTTCAAGTGGATAACTACTCAAAATTCCTGGCTTCATATGGGCTATTTGGGCATGGCGTATTTTAACAACTGGGGCAGCTAGAGACAAAAAGCTATCAGCAGATAATTTAACATCTTTAGTTTTGTCTAAAAAGTTTAGTCTCTTAAGTAGCATTGATACTGACCTAACATCTTTGCGTTTATCAGCAAGCCTAGCTGTTCGTATAACAATCATTTCCGCCAGGGCATTTAGCGCAACAAGATTGTTTGCTAACTCGTATCTAGTTGGGCAATCAGCGAGTCCCTCAACCACTCTTTGATATGTGTAGATTGATATGAGAATATGCCAAGCCTCTGTTTCAATTTCGTCAAGAAGTGACATTAATACTCCCGATAAGCGTTCAGGTTAGAGGCGTCATTTTTTACTTGGATTTTTTGACTCAAGAAATCGAATGGTCATGTCCATTTCTTCTAACAGTCGCGGGAACTGTTTTGGAACAGCACCCCATTTTGCATGCAACCCCTTTAGCATCCTGAGAGAGTAGGGATAATATCGTCTAAAATTCCTCAACTCAAAAAGAACGGCAGCTTGTCGGTCAACGTACATGCCTCCTTCAGGCAAATTTGGCTCAACAAGTTCTTTAACCAGTTTGTGATAGACCTCAAACTCTTTCCAGAAATGGGATTCCTTACGCTCGAGAAAATATTTATACGCGCCAATTACAAATGCGATGGCTGCACCTAAAGCACTAAGTTGACTCCCGTAAGATTCTATAAAAATAAGAATGTCCATTTTTCGTTTCCCCTAACTTTTAGCGATATATTCAACGTGCGGCAAGTATAGGTCGGTTCGGGATTGGGCGCAAGGGAAAATTTTGCCGCTTATCGCTCAAAGTATATCATGTTGTTTTGTCCCTCTCTTGTGTTGATGATAATGGCTTGGGTTTCGCTTGCACCTTAATACGCTGGAAAAAGTTTTGAGAAAAACCAGTTTGTCCTTTAAATCCCAAAGTGGGAGGCGTACAATCGTGAGTAACCCTGCTGAAGGTGCTAAGCATCTGGTATGGTTTGGAGCCCGCACCCTTTTTGTTGCCCTGATTGGGTGTGGCTCCTGAAACATATCAGGGCAGTATAAAGTCTGTTTGGGTAAATAGCATCAGGCGATGTAACCTCAGACAAACGACGGAACACAATCATGTATATCAACAAACGTTCAAGGATTGGATTGAGCATTCTATCGATCATTGCCTTAGGCATCATGGCCTATGCTGCCGTGTGTTCAACTTGTAACGGCTCTGGTCGCAGTTCTACAAGCTGTCTACAGTGCAAGGGTACAGGTCGGAATAATTCAATGCAGTGCTCGACCTGCGGTGGTTCTGGCTGGTTAAAATGCCCGTTCTGCAGTGGGTCCGGTCATCGCTAGGCTCACTCTCGGATTTCTTATTATGTGTTGCAAGGATTGGTAACCCAGTCTTCTTATTTTGTTCCTGCGTCTGGATGGTCTGATGAACACTTGATAATAACACTATTTAAGGGTTCTCCTGAAAACCCGCCAATAGTGGCCGAACGATAACAGTGACGATTTATCAAGTTCATAATTGAAAGGTTAAATTATGATGCAACTATGGAAATCTGCTGTAGTTTTTGAATTATTTACTGTCGCATTATGTGCGCAAGAATTTATTCTTACTGACAGTGCATCTAAAACAGATTACGGGCCATACACGTTTCGAAACGGTGAAACCGTGATATGCCCAGATTACAAACTGGAAATTTTAAAAGACAATACCTTTTATATCAAAGGAGTTGTCAAAGGCGTTGGTTGGAGGTGGGGTTCGTTTTCGTTAACGAATAATGCACGAATTTTAATTCCGAAAGCTAATCTTGACCTGAAAATAATGATGGGGTCGCAAGCAGAAAAGAAAGCATCACTTATTAAGGAAGAAACACAAAAAAACGTGGATTATAATAAAGGGTTAGACTATTACTTTGGGAATACAGTCGCAAAAGATTATTGGAAAGCCGTGCCTTTATTTCGCAAGGCAGCCGAACGTGGTCATGCAGAGGCGCAATACAGGCTTGGCACATGCTATCTTAACGGGAATGGCGTTGTTCAAAACGATGAAAAGGCATTTTCATGGTATGTAAAGTCCATACAGAGTGGGTCATTAAACGGAAGTAGAATACTTGGCGAATTGATAAAAAAAAGATTTGTCTCTCAGTCTGAATCGCTTCGAACATCCATGCAGGGGCTAGATGAAAAAGGAGATGGGGCTGCATCGCATATTCTTGGATGGATATTCAATTATGGCTGGGGCATTGAAAAAGATGAAACTCGTTCTTTTAAGTATTTTGAGAAGGGGGCAGTAAAATATAATAATCTAGGATGCATGACAGCTCTTGGCTCAATATATGCTGAAGGCAAAGGGATTTTAAAGAATGAACCCCTTGCCGTGGAATGGTATCGCAAGGCTGCTGAGCAGGGGAATGCTATGGCCCAGTATAATCTTGGGTTGATGTATGCCAATGGTATAGGCGTTCTAAAGAATGAAGCCCTTGCTGTAGATTGGTATCGAAAAGCTGCGGAACAGGGTGGTGCAGAGGCACAGTGTTCTCTAGGCAATATGTATGAGAATGGGCAAGGTGTTCCGAAAAGCGAAGCAATTGCTATAGAATGGTATCGGAAAGCGGTCGATCAAGGAGATCAGTTGGGGCAGTATAATTTTGGGCTGATTTATTTGAGGGGTCAAGGCGTTCCAAAAGATGAAGCCATAGCTCTGGAATGGTTCACGAAGGCGGCTGAGCAGGGCAATGCAAAAGCCCAGTATAATATTGGAGTGATGAATGCCGATGTTGTGCGCGCCCAGGAGGATAAAGCCCTTTTAGCAAAATGGTCTCGCAAAGCACCCGATCAAGGCAACAAAGATGCCGTTGCCTCGACACAAAAGATTCCCAATATCAATACGAGTCAAATCGATGTTAAAGAGATGACTCCCGAAAGATTCAACAAGTATATCCGAGACGCGGAACAGGGTGACGCTGTGGCACAATATTACATTGGATGTTGCTTTTTGTTTGGCGAGAACACTCAGACTCGCAAATTAGAAGCCTTCAAAATGTTTACAGCAGCAGCAGAACAAGGGCATGCAGATGCGCAAGCTTTACTTGGCAACTTGTTCTATGGCCGTGGCGCTGGAGGTGTACCCATAAATCCTTCTGAGGCATTCAAGTGGTCATTCAAAGCCGCACAGCAGAATAATTTACGAGGACAAAAGGATGTTGGACTTTCCTATCTTTCTGGAAAGGGTGTCGCTCAAAACAAAACTGAAGCAGTAAACTGGTTATTAAAGGCTGCCGAGCAGAACGATCCAGAATCACAAAGCCTGCTTGGGTTAGCATATTTTTATGGCAAGGGGGTTGAGAAAAACGTTCTTGAGGCATTCAAGTGGTCACTCAAGGCGGCGGAACAAGGTAATGCCGAAGCACAAGACTTGCTTGGCGTATGCTATATAGGTGGCGTGGGCGTCGAAAGAAACGTTTCAGAAGGGGCAAGATGGTGTAGCAAAGCAGCTGAACAAGGCATACCAAGTTCACAGTATGTCATAGGAGAATGTTATTCTTCAGGTCTCGGCGGTTTCAAACAGGATACGAGCGAAGCTCTGAATTGGTACCGTAAGGCAGCTGAACAAGGCCATAATAAAGCTCAAGAGAAATTGCGCACCTTGGGATATAATTAATCAAAACATGTTTGATTTGTTGACAGTAAGAGGCAACTAATCCATATTATGAGTTCTATGAGAAGGGGATAGGCGCTATGACGATTGAAGAAATTTTGCAGCAACATGCACCATGTTATATAACTTTCAAAGACAACAGTGGGGTGTACTGCCGAGGTCTCAAGGCCGGAGATCTCCCTGATAAAGGGCCAACCGTACGAATAGAGGATGCAGACGGCAACGTGCGGTACTTTTCCGCCGATTCTGTGCTTGAAATCAGGAACGTTCCACCGCTGCCCTGGTAAATGCAAAAAACAGACATTGCGGGTGACAGACATTATGTTGAGGCAGTTTGTGTCGCCGAAAAGTTATACCGTCAGGCAGCAGATGATTTCGGAAACAAATGAACTGACTGGTTAGGTCTTCCTTTTTAATTTAGCTCTGATATCCATCAGTTATTGTGACTATAATTCTGCCATGAGTTGGGCTAGGCCAATCAAGTGCGTTACGAAATTCTTGACTTGTAAGTGACTTTGCCCAATCGTGACCTGCCAGAACGTCCAACAGATAAAGCAGATCAGACACTAATTCAAGGTTGTCGTGGATGGAACCAGCATCCTCGGGAATTTTACCTGTGTGTGCGACTTTGTTGCGAAGTTCGATAAGTTTCTGCACCTTTTTGATAAAAGGCTTCACCTTTTCCCAAAAAACCAACTCATTGTCTCTCCTGAGATGGATCAAGGGAATATAGTCTCTGAGAATCTTGAATATTGGCGGTGATGGTGTTTCCTCCATTAGCCAGTCTGTATCAGGCGCAATGCTGCTGATATGCATCTTAACGGCTGTTTCCAGAGCTGCAGTCATAATTAATATTGCACTCCGAGGTGACTCAGAAGCTAGGGCGGACGCTTCTCTAACTAAAGTGTGCCCAAGGGGCTCTGCAATATCATCCTTTGCCCATAGCTCTTGTAAATTTTTCGAATCTTCATCATCCCAATGTATGCCAAGCATCTCCGGTAATACAAACGTATGTTGCATTGCACCTTCTAAAGGGACTAAAAGGTAGTTTCCTCCTCCGATTTTCCAGTAAAGGGCTCGATGTTCTATAACCTCGCATGGGGCATCAATCCCCTGCCGCCACCTAAGCAATTTTAGGAAATGATTTGTTTTTGAAACTAGTTCAGACTCAATATCTCCAATTAGTTGACGAATATCAGATGGGAATAAACAACGACGTGGATGAAAACCGTCTTTGTACTTGCCATTCTTGTCTATGAGTATTGCTGCTTTCGACATAAATGGAAGGGTAATATCATCGGCAACGCGAAGCATTAGCCCGTGATTAATGTGCGAATCCACAAAGTCAGACTGTTCTTTGGTTGTCGGGTATGTCCCAAAAAGTTTACAGACAAGACCTTTCTGATTGCCACACGCATTACCTTCTTGGTCTGTAGGGCGTAGAGTAAAACGCATAGCCTTTGAGGAAGTAATAAATTCCAGCCCCTCTGGCCGATGAGGATTAAAGAACATTCCTTTAGTCTGTGTTACCAATAAAAAATCAATAGAAGAATTCTGTTCAAGTGTCATTTTATAATATGTGAGTTTCCAAGCCTAACGATTAGTGGGTAATTCAATGTATTGCAAGTATAGGACGGTTCAGAATTCAGCGCAAGCGATAATTTGACCGCATATTGAATAAAACGCGTTGATCGGCGTCACGTCAGACGGGGGCAGAACAAAATGTAATACTACCACACCTTGCAAGGTGTGGTAGTATGGAAACAAGGAGTGAATAGGGGGATAAAATGATAATAGGCAAAAGACACTACATTCCATGAGGACATGTCTCATGCTGGTTGGTGCAGGTTGCTCGCAGTCCGAATACCGTGGGAGTATTGGGATCTGCGCATTGAACAGAGACTAAAAAAACTGAGTGTGGCTTACACGAAAACGCTCAAAATCCTTGGAGAAAATAAACCGCAATTTGAATTTAGAGAAATTTAGTTACGCTCCCGGAACCCCTAGGTTTTTTTCTATGATTTTCTTAACGTAGGCAGGCATCTCTTGCTGGAGTTCCTCGGTTTTCTTCTTCAGCCTATCGTAAACATCTATTTCAGATCCCTGCCACATGATGTCCATTCGACGCGCGGCGCGCATTGCGATATGTGAATAGTCTTCTGGATATGCCCAGTAACAATTACGACAAATCTTGTCATCTTTCTGCTCAAGCCAATTGGCGCAGTGTTCGCAAGACCAGGACTTTGCCCTGTTCGCAGAGGGACACAACAACATGAAGGCATTTGTGTCTAGATTCCCATCCTCTGCATCCCCCGCCACTTCGAATGGAATTCTGTGGTCTATCTGTAAATCACGCTCATCAAATTTTTCTAAATATATTGCACATCTTGAGCCGTGTTTGACAATGAGAGTACTTTTAAGTTCTTTAGTGAATGCCGTTCTTCCAACAAGTTTACCGAATCTTGCCTTTGCTGGATCGCCAAAACGATAGGCTGCGATTTTCCTTCCGTCGCTGCCTTCAACCCGAAACATCTCAATGGGAATACCTTGTTCTTTTACGTCTCTCACGGCACGAGGCGGATGATTATAGCCATACTTGGTTTTCAATTCTTCCGTTGTAATGAACGAGTGCTTAATTATATGATCAATTACGGTTTTCGGACGCTTGGCGGTGACTTTCTTGCAGAATTTAATGAACTCCTTGGGCAGTTTCGGTTTGGTCATACTTTCGCCTCCAGTAGGCGCATCTGTTCGCTGTGTGTGAAGTGGTAGATCGTTTTGGGCTTTGTAAGTTCTCTTGATAGCGAAGACGAAAGGTAAAGAGACTCAAATGTAAGGTCGTCGCGTCCTAACAGTGTTGCTTGCGAAGAACGTCCAGCCTTAAGTTCTATATGTGCAAGTTTGAGGTGGTCTGGTAGCTTTATGCCATACACTTTGCTCCCCGTTCGTCCATCATAACTTACAATATAGCGAATGTTTCTGTCATTGAGTTGTTCAAGGACTTCCACAAACTCGCAAAATTGAACACTTGCCAAGTATCTGGTGTCTCTATTTCCGCATACTCCTTGATATGGAGGGTCCATATAAACCAGGTCGTTCTCGGTTGCTTGCATAACGACATCTCTGTAGTTCTTTGACGAGAAAGTTGTCTTTCCTTTCAACAAAAAAGATGCCCCGCGAAGTTGATCTCGCATTGTTGTTGGAGTGGTTCCTTTGCGTCGATTGTCGGGGCTTTGATTGAATTCTCCGTTGGCGTTGTATCGAACAGAAGCCTTCACACAACGCGCTAATAGATAAAGAAAATAGTCAGGGCGGCCAGTAAGATTGAAGTCGTCACGAACCTTATTATAGAAGCCTTTGGTGTCTGAAAGCTGTTCGTGCCAAAGAAACTCGTACTCTTTAACTAACTTCTCGGGCGTATTTACGATAGTACGCAACAAGTCAATTAAGGGTTTGTTTAGATCGTTTATATGGAATTTATTAGCTCTATGGTGCGCTGCTGCAGCCAGAGAAATAGCGGCTGAACCTGCAAAGGGCTCGTGGAGAGTTTCTACCTTTGTAGGGAAGTATCGCAAGATATCATTTGCTAAGTTTCTCTTGCTTCCCTGATATGGTATTGGATGAGGAATATTCATTGTTTAGCTTTAGTTTTGTAATCTAGTTGTGGCATTGGTTTTAAGTAATTATTTGTCAACCCGATTTAACTTCACACAGGAAGGACAAAGGTCGGCATTTTCATCTTTAGGTATAAAACGCACATAACATCGTTTACATATGGAAACAAATTTCTCGGCGGCCTCACGCGGAATAAGAATACGTCCGCCTTCACGGACTGAAGCCAACCTGCCAGATGACACATATCTGCGTACCAAGTCAGGAGATACACCAATAATCGGTGCCGCCTCATTTGCCGTTATTAACGTCATAACTTGTGTTTCCATGTGTTTCTTGTTTTGCACCAAAAAGTGCCTAACCTAATTAATAATAGGAAATAACCTTAGATGTTGAAAAGATACTCCTTTTATACATGTGCGTCAATTGCTTTTTGCGACATTAATATAAGCGACAGACAGTTCCTAATCTTTGATAAGAGAATGGAAAGCTTATGGTTATGGGACAAGAACATTGAATGGCTATGGGTGAATCTGCGATTAGTTGCCTGGGGAGGTAACAGCGCTACGCAGATATGGCGCAACGCCTTGTCAGGCGTTCGGCGGTCTCATCGATGGGCGTTGAGCGTTAAGCGTTAAAACTTTTACCTGTCCGCCGTAGCAGTATTCGCGGAGGTGGAACTCCCAACGTTTAACTTTTAACACTTAATTTAAGAAGTTACTCCCGCGTTTGTTCCCAGGGGTACTCACCCTGTCCGCCGTAGCCTTGGTGAAGGCGGATGCCTACTGCCTACTGCCACTGCCCGCCCCTCGGTTGCACGAAAAAGCAAGTGACTTGCACGAAAAGGCATAGAAGTCTTTTTCAAAAAACGGTATAGTCTTTTCATAATTATGAAAAATCGATTTTTGATTTTCGTTGCATTGGCGGTTACGTTGATGCGCCCGCAGGAGAGTCAGGCAATTAACGCGTATGTATTGGACACTTCGGGGCTCGGGGATGTGGGGGAGCTTTATTTGCTCGGTTCTCTTCAAGGAATCGTGAACCGGGATGCGCCACGTCTTTTTCTGACCAAAGGTGCAGCCAACACGGTTTATGCTGACTACTTGGAGCGAGAGAAGGGGTTTACGTTTACGC
>JBAXCC010000139.1:0-9654 GCA_037141675.1 bacterium
GAAGGTACTGCACGCAACATGGGTATCGAAATCGTTGGTTAAGGGAGAACTGAAACATGGCTAAGCATGGTAAACGTTATACAGACATCCTGAAGAAAGCGCCGACCGGGGCAGTAAGCCTTGAAGAGGCAGTCGCTTTTGTGAAGGCAAACGCCAGCGCGAAGTTTGATGAGACCATTGAGGTTTCCTTCCGCCTGGGTGTGGATACAACAAAGTCAGATCAGACCGTCCGCGCGTCTGTGAGCCTTCCGAATGGAACCGGCAAGAAGGTTCGCGTCATCGTCTTCGCTGCAGGGCAACACGCTGATGAAGCGCGTGCGGCTGGGGCAGATGAAGTCGGTTATGAAGACTTGATCGAAAAGGTCAAGGGTGGCTGGATGGATTTCGATGTTGCGATTGCAACGACGGATGCGATGAAGCAGGTGCGTACAATCGCCCGCGTACTCGGTCCTCGTGGCTTGATGCCGAATCCCAAGACAGGCACAGTGACGGATGACACCGCAGCTGCTGTGAAGGCGGCTAAGGGTGGCAAGGTTGACTTCCGCATGGACCGTTCCGGTAATATCGGTGCGCTTTGCGGTAAGGCGAGCTTCGATGCTGATAAATTGGTTGGTAACATCAACACCCTTCTTGATGCAGTCAAGGCGGAGCGTCCGGCATCCACAAAGGGTGCATTTATTCGCTCGATGACGGTTAGCTCGACGATGGGCGCTGGTGTCCGCGTGTTGGTCAAGGAATAATAGGAGAATTTGACCATGAGAATTGAAAAAATTTCTATTTTAAATGAAGTTATCGATCGCGTTAAGTCATCGGACTTTTGTTTTGTGCTCAACTACGGCGGATTGAAAGTGACGCAACTTACGACGCTCCGCAAGGAACTTGCGAAGCAGAACTCCCGCGCGATGGTTGTGAAGAACACCTATTTGGCCAAGGCTGCGAAGCAACTGGATTGGGAAGACATCTCCAAGATGCTTGCGGGCCCTACGGCGATTATCACCGGTAAAGGTGACGTTACCGAAGTGGCTAAGACTCTGACGGAGTTCGTGAAGAAGAATGATATCGCATCGGTCAAGGGCGCAAGCCTCGAACGGGCTGTATTGAGCGGGGCGGACGTCGATGCCCTCTCGAAGTTGCCTTCGAAGGATGTCATGCGTGCCATGTTGCTCGGTACGCTCTCGGCTCCTGCTACGAGTTTTGTGCGTGTGCTCAATGCACCGCTGCTTAACGTGCTCTACGCGCTTAAGGCGTACGAGGACAAGAAGAACGGATCTGCGGCATAATACGTGTCGTAAAAGCCGTAAGACATGGGAGTTCAGCGAGTGCTGGATCCTCTGCGCATGAACGCGCGATTCCTTTATGAGGAGTGATGTCTGCGGCGACCCCGCCTGCGCGAAATAACGTAGGCGGTTGCACAACAAAAAAAGGAACACATAAAATGACAAATGAAGAAGTCATTGATTTTCTGAGCAACCTGTCGGTTCTCGAAATCTCCAAGTTGGTTAAGTCTCTCGAAGAGAAGTGGGGCGTAACCGCCGCCGCTCCTATGGCTGCTGCTGCTCCTGCTGCTGTTGCCGCTGCTCCAGTCGAAGAAAAGACTGAGTTCGATGTGGTTCTGGTTGAGATCGGCGCAAACAAGATTGGCGTCATCAAGGAAGTCCGCACGATCACAGGTCTCGGCCTGAAAGATGCGAAGGACCTCGTCGAAGCCGCTCCTAAGACTGTCAAGGCTGCTGTGAGCAAGGACGAAGCCGCTAAGATGAAGGACATCTTGGAGAAGGCCGGCGCGAAGGTTGAAGTCAAGTAAATCTGTCGCTCAAATCTGTCAGCGGATAACTCTGGCAGATTTGAGTCGGACGAAAAGTCGAAAATTAAAAATGGAAAGTGGAAACGGTCATCAGACTGTTCAGTTTTTCTATTTTTAATTTTCACTTTCTGATTCAAAAAGCCCATCAGTTATCATGATAACAACTGTAGAACGAGAGATCATACGCACCTGAACAGGTAGGACGCAGAATCAACCGTAGTGTGAATTAGTTAACAAAGTGGCTGCTTACCACACTTCCATTCACAACCGGCGATTCATGATGCGCAACCGACGTTTAGCGGGCAAGCGCTGTAAGACGCGCGTGCGAAGTTTCTAAGTGACAGTGATTTTTACATAAACATCAAACCCTGAGGTAGGCAATGGTTGATCGTAAAGTATTCGGCAAGCTGAAAGCCGTTATTCAGCCTCCAGATCTGATCGAGATTCAGACAAAGTCGTATCAAGATTTTTTGCAGAAAGAATCTGCGCCCCTGAAACGTGAAGAAAAAGGACTTCAGGCAATCTTTCGTGAAGTATTCCCCATTGATAGCTATGATGGAAAATACACCCTCGATTTTGTAAAGTATGAAATTGGCGCTCCGAAGTGCGACATGCTCACGGCCTTGGCTGATGGCACCACGTTTGCAGCTCCGTTGACCGCCACGTTCCGCTTGAAGGACGGCGATGAAGTCCGCGAAGAAGATGTCTACATGGGGGAAATCCCCCTGATGACCCGTGATGGCGCATTTGTCATTAATGGCGCAGAGCGCGTGATTGTCTCCCAGTTGCACCGTTCTCCTGGCATCTGCTCTGAGAAAGCGACGCATCCGAATGGTCAGATACTCTATTCCGTTCGTTTGATTCCCGATCGCGGGTCCTGGATCGAAATCCAGTTCGATTCGAGCGATATCATGTGGGTCTATATGGACCGCCGCCGCCGTCGCCGTAAATTCTATGTGACGACGTTTTTGCGTGCCTTGGGTTATGGCTCGGATGAAGAGATATTGAGCAAATTTTACACGTTCAAGGATCTGCAGACCAAGAAAGCGTATGCGACAGATGAAATCGATATGCTTCTCTTCAAGAACGATGTGATTGACATGGAGTCCAAGAAGATTCTAGCTAAGCGTTTGGACCCTGTAACCGTGTCTGCCCTTGAAACCATTCGTGCTGCTGCGATTTCAAAGGTGGCAGTCGTTGACGTGTCGGTTGATGAAGGCACGCTCATTAAGACGCTGCGCGAAGACGCAAAGGCAGGTATCCATACAGAAGAAGATGCGCTAAAGGATATTTACAAGCGTCTTCGTCCGGGTGATCCTGCAACGTCGTCGAATGCAAAGACGCTCATCAAGCGTCTCTTCTTTGAGCCACGCCGTTACGATTTAGGCAAGGTCGGCCGTCATAAAATCAATCAGCGCCTCGGTCTTTCTGGAAAAGTTTCGGAAGATTTGCGTGTGTTGGATGAATCCGGCGTTGACGTGATTGAATCACTGAAACTGTTGCTCCGTATTTTCGTTGGCAAGGAGCAGGTTGATGATATTGACCACCTCGGTAATCGCCGTATCCGTACAGCAGGCGAATTGCTCGAGAATCAGTGCCGTGTGGGTCTCGCCCGCACAGAGCGTCTCATTCGTGAACGTATGACACTGTTTGATCCTGCAAGTGGCGTTCTTGCGCCGGCACGTCTGGTGAACAGCAAATCTTTGTCGGCGGTTGTCCAAGACTTCTTTGGTCGAAGCCAGCTTTCACAGTTCATGGATCAGACCAATCCGTTGTCAGGCTTGGCCCATAAGCGTCGTCTTTCGGCCCTCGGCCCCGGCGGCTTGAGCCGCGAACGTGCAGGTTTCGAAGTTCGCGACGTACATCCTTCCCACTACGGACGTATCTGCCCGATTGAAACGCCTGAAGGTCCGAACATCGGTTTGATTTCATCTCTCGGCATTTATGCCCGCATCAATCCGTTTGGCTTTATCGAAAGCCCATATCGTGTGGTGCGTAATGGCAAAGTGACCAATGAAGTTCAGTACATGTCGGCTGATGTGGAAGAAAACTTTGTTATCGCGCAGGCGAACTCGGAACTCAAAGATGATGGTAGTTTTGCGTCCCCTCGCGTGACAGCACGTTACAAAACAGAGTTCGAAGACGTTGACAGCAAGCGCGTCCAGTATATGGATGTATCGCCGATGCAGGTCGTCTCGATTGCTGCGGGTCTGATTCCCTTCCTGGAACACGACGATGCGAACCGGGCCTTGATGGGTGCGAACATGATGCGTCAGGCCGTTCCGTTGTTGAGATCAGAACGCCCGTATGTCGCAACAGGTCTAGAGAAGCGTTCTGCTTCTGACTCCTGCGTGACCGTACTCGCTGAGAAGGCGGGTGTGATCGCGTATGCGTCGGCAACAGAAGTTGTTATTTCCGAAGACGGTAAAATGCCTAAGAGCAAGAAGACGGAAGAGGATGTCCAGCGTTATCCGCTGCAGAAGTTCCGCCGTTGCAATGCAGGAACCTGTTTTAATCAGAAGCCTATCGTCAAGGTCGGCCAGAACGTCAAGAAGGGCGAAGTCCTTGCTGATGGTCCGGCAACGCACCAAGGCGAACTTGCACTGGGTAAGAACCTGATGGTTGCCTTCATGCCGTGGACAGGGTATAACTTCGAAGATGCGATTCTTGTGAGTGAACGCATTGTGCGTGATGATATCTTCACGTCGATCCATATCCAGGATTTTGAAGTGGGCGCCCGTGACACCAAACTAGGTCCCGAAGAAATTACGCGCGATATACCGAACGTTGGCGAAGATGCACTGAAGAATCTTGCATCTGACGGCGTGGTCCGTATTGGCGCGGAGGTTTGCCCGGGTGATATCCTGGTCGGCAAGATTACGCCTAAGAGCGAAAGCGAATTGGCGCCGGAAGAGCGCCTGTTGCGCGCAATCTTTGGTGAAAAGGCAGCGGATGTGCGTGACACCTCCCTGACCGTGCCGAGCGGCGTTTATGGCATTGTGATGGACGTCAAGGTTACGTCACAGCAGGAAGCCCGCCGTCCGTTCCTCTCTCTTTCCGATGACGGAGAGGACAAGAAGTCAAAGGAACCCCGCGACATTGAAGCGGAGCGCCAGAAGAAGGTTATTGCGCTGGAAGAGGATCTGACGACCGCGCTGTGTAACATCTTGCTCGGCGAGAAGATTCCGTTGGACGTCTTGGATGTTAATTCCGGCGAAATCATCATTCCGGCTAATCGAAAGATTACAAAGACCCTGTTGGCTCGCTTGGCAAAGGCACATGACCACATTCAGATTGAAAACAGCCCTGTCCAGCAGAAGATCGATGAAATCATCAACAATTTCCGTCCGAAATTCGCGGAAGTGAATGAGATGACAGACGATGATTTCGGTTCGGACTTTGGCGGTCTGGTTGATGAGGGTGGCGTGATTAAGCAAGTGCGCGTCTACATTGCTGAGAAGAAGAATCTCTCAGTCGGTGACAAGCTCGCAGGTCGTCACGGTAACAAGGGTGTTGTTGCAAAGATCGTTCAGGATTGCGATATGCCATTCCTGCCGGACGGCAACCCCGTTGACATCGTGCTGAATCCGCTTGGCGTGCCTTCGCGCATGAATCTGGGTCAGCTGTTTGAGACCTATCTCGGTCTGGCCTGCAAGGTGCTGAACATGTATGCCGCGACACCTGTATTCGATGGTGCCAAGGAGCATGAAATTGATGAGTTGCTCCGCAAGGCCCGCGATAAGCAGTCAAAGGAAATCGGCGGCAACGCATGGATTTGTGAAGACGGCAAGACCGTGCTGTATGATGGTCGCACAGGCGAACCGTTTGATCAGCGCGTGGTGGTCGGACAGATTTACATGCTCAAGTTGCATCACTTGGTTACGGATAAGATCCACGCTCGTGCAACAGGTCCCTATTCACTCGTCACGCAGCAACCGCTGGGTGGTAAAGCTCAATACGGCGGGCAGCGTATGGGCGAAATGGAAGTGTGGGCACTGGAAGCTTACGGCGTAGCTTATGCGTTGCAAGAATTGCTGACGGTCAAGTCCGATGATGTCGGTGGCCGTACGCGCATCTACGAAGCGATTGTCAAGGGGCAGAATACCCTCGATGCCGGTATGCCGGAGTCCTTCTCGGTGTTGATGAATGAACTGCGCGGTCTGTGTCTGGACATGCGCTTGCTGGGTGGGGACACGGCGCAGCCGGTCGCTGACTTGACAACTCGAATCTAAGTAACGGAGGGACCATACAATGAATCCTTATGCAGTGAAAGAAATGTTTGGCGGTATGTTCGACGCAAGTGCGCATTATGATGCTGTGAGCATCACACTTGCTTCTCCTGAAACGATCCGTTCCTGGAGCCATGGCGAAGTCCGCAATCCTGAAACCATCAACTACCGCACGTATCGTCCAGAACGCGACGGCCTCTTCTGCGAGAAGATTTTCGGCCCGACCCGCGACTGGGAATGTTCCTGCGGCAAGTACAAGCGCATTAAACACAAGGGTGTTGTTTGCGATCGTTGCGGCGTGGAAGTGACTGTGTCGCGTGTGCGTCGTCAGCGTATGGGCCATATTGAATTGGCCGTGCCTGTGTCGCACATCTGGTTCTTCAAGTGCAGCCCTAGCCGTATCGGCCTGGTCTTGGATAAGACCGCGACGGAACTCGAGCGCGTGTTGTACTACGAAGATTATCTCGTGACCGACCCAGGTGAAACCACGCTCAAGTACATGCAGCTTCTCTCGGAAGAAGAGTATCATGCAGCTGTTGAGCAGTTCGGTGAAAACTTTGAAGCACAGATGGGCGCAGAAGCTGTCCGTAAGTGTCTGAACAAAGTTGACCTGGATCAGCTCATGCATGACTTGGAAGAGCAGATCGAGAATACCCGCAGCAAACAGACGCGCAAGAAAATTACCAAGCGCATGAAGATTGTTGAAGGGTTCCGCTCCAGCAAGGCTAAGCCTGAATGGATGATTCTGGATGCGCTGCCCGTCATTCCGCCAGAGTTGCGTCCCTTGGTTCCGCTCGAAGGCGGCCGTTTCGCAACGTCTGACTTGAACGACCTTTATCGCCGTGTCATCAACCGCAACAACCGTCTCAAGAACCTGCTCGCGCTGAAGACGCCGGATGTGATTATCCGCAATGAAAAGCGCATGTTGCAGGAAGCTGTTGATGCCGTGTTTGACAATGGCCGCCATGGCCGCGCTGTCGCAGGCGCTGGAAATCGTCCGCTGAAGTCCTTGAGCGATATGCTGAAGGGCAAGACGGGACGATTCCGTCAAAACCTGCTCGGTAAACGCGTGGACTATTCTGGCCGTTCGGTGATCGTTGTCGGTCCTGAATTGAAGCTGACCCAGTGCGGATTGCCGAAGAAGATGGCTCTGACCCTCTTCGAGCCATTTATCATCCGCCGTCTGAAGGAAAAGGGCATCTGCCATACCGTCCGTACAGCGCGTAAGATGATTGAACGTCACGCACCTGAAGTTTGGGACATTCTCGAAGAAGTCACCAAGGGTAAGACGGTCATGTTGAACCGCGCGCCGACGTTGCATCGTTTGTCGATTCAGAGCTTTGAACCGGTCCTCATCGAGGGCGAAGCAATTCGTATCCATCCGATGGTCTGTACCGCATTCAACGCTGACTTCGATGGTGACCAGATGGCTGTGCACGTTCCATTGTCGGTTGAAGCTCAGCTCGAAAGCCGTCTCTTAATGTTGGCTTCCAACTCGATCTTCTCTCCGGCCTCTGGTAAGTCGATCATGACGCCGACGCAAGATATCGCACTGGGTATTTACTACCTTACAATTCCAAGTCAGCAGGATAAGCTTGCTGATAAGGTTGCGGGTAAAAAGCCTGCGGGTCATGAGCATCTGACACTCTTCAACAGCGCAGGTGAAGTGGACTTCGCCATCGCTGATGGTGCAATCAACTACCATACACGCATCCGTTTCCGTAATCCTGACTATGCAATCAAGGGCCGCCGCTTCGGCACTCCTGAACCGCGCGTCTTGGAAACAACGGCAGGACGTGTGATTTTCAATGAGTTGTGGCCGGTTGAGCTTGGTTTTGTAAATGACAAGATCGATAAGAGCAAGCTAGGTGACCTGATTCTCAACTGTCACCAGGTTTCGGGCCATGCGCGTACTGTGAAGGCTTTGGATGAACTCAAGACCCTCGGATTCAAGCATGCTTGCCTCGCAGGTGTCTCGATGGGACTGAAGGATATGATTCGTCCGAAAATCAAGGATGAGATTATTGCCAAGGCCTACACCGAAGTCGAAAAGGTTGATTCACAATTCCAGACAGGTGTTATTACAGACGGCGAACGCCACAACAAGATTGTCGATATTTGGACGGCTGCAACCGAAAAAATATCGGATGAGCTGTATAAGACAATTGATAAAAACAAGAAGAGCGAAGACGATCAGCCCACGGAAACCAACCCTGTCTATATGATGGTGGACTCCAAGGCTCGTGGTTCGAAGCTCCAGATCCGTCAGCTTGCAGGTATGCGTGGTTTGATGGCAAACCCGTCCGGTGAAATTATTGAACGTCCGATTACCGCATCCTTCCGTGAAGGATTGAGCGTGTTGGAATACTTCATTTCCACGCACGGTGCACGTAAAGGTTTGGCTGATACCGCTCTGAAGACGGCTGACGCAGGTTACCTTACGCGTAAGCTGGTTGACGTGTCGCAGGACGTGATCATCACCATCCAAGATTGCAATACAGTGAACGGCATTGAAGTCGAGTCTGTGGAAGAAGGCGATGAAACCCTCATTCCTTTGAAGACACGTATTCTCGGCCGTACAGCGCTGTATGAAATCCGCCATCCGGCAACAGGCGAAATCGTTGTTCCTGCCAATACGGAAATTGATGAAGTATATTGCAAGATTATTGACGATGCGGGTATTGAGCGTGTCTGGATTCGTTCAGGTTTGACGTGCGATTCGCCTCACGGTATGTGCGCAAAGTGCTATGGCCGCGACCTTTCAACAGGCAAACCTGTTGAGATCGGTGTGGCCGTTGGCATCATCGCTGCACAGTCGATCGGTGAACCTGGCACGCAGCTGACGATGCGTACGTTCCATATCGGTGGTACTGCTTCGACGGTGGCAAAGATTCCGGAAATTGTCGTTAAGAATCCGGGCTTTATTAAGTATGTTGACGTGCGTACGGTTCGTAATGACGAAGGAAATATCGTTGTACTAAACAAGAACGGAACGATTGAAATTGTCGACGGCGAAGGCAATGAAATCGACACCTATAATCTGCACATCGGTACCACGCTTCTTGCGGAAGATGGAGCACAGGTGAAGGTGGGTCACAAGGTCGCAACATGGGATCCGCATTCGGTTCCAATTCTTGCTGAAAAGCCAGGTATCGTCTCGTTCCATGACTTTGTTGATGATGTCTCGGTTCGTACTGACCATGACGCAGTCACGGGTGCATCGACCTTGCTCGTTCTCGAAACCAAGGAAGAGCTTCATCCCCAGATTATCGTTAAGGCTCAGAAGACTGGCGAAACGCTCGGCTTCTACCACATCCCTGCAGGCGCTATCGTGATGGTGAAGGAAGGCGCGAAGGTGACGCCGGGTATCATGATCGCAAAGACGCCTCGTAAGGAGGCAAAGACACGCGATATTACGGGTGGTCTGCCGCGTGTGGCGGAACTCTTTGAGGCGCGTCAGCCGAAGGATGCCGCTGAAATTTCACGTATCGAAGGTACGGTTGACTTTGGCGAACATCAGCGCGGTAA
This sequence comes from bacterium, assembly GCA_037141675.1. Lineage (GTDB taxonomy): Bacteria > Verrucomicrobiota > Kiritimatiellia > RFP12 > UBA1067 > CAIZQW01. The sequence goes on from JBAXCC010000139.1 coordinate 9,562, forward strand.
GCGTTGCTTGATCGTCCGTGACGAAATCACTGGACACGACGAAGAACATCTTATCCCGATGGGTAAGCAGGTCGTTGTGTTTAAGGGTGACCG
>JBAXCC010000140.1:0-9631 GCA_037141675.1 bacterium
CCCATACGTCTTTTTAAATACCGTTGCAAAGTGCTCGATGGTAGCAAAACCACAATTGGCCGCTATGCCCGTAATCGACAGTTCAGTATCCACCAACAGGCGGGCGGCACGCTCGATACGCGTACGCTGGATCTCGTCATGAACAGTACGGTTGAGGAACGACAAGAACATAAGCTCCAGCTTACGTCTGCAAACACCCACCCATTTCGCAATGGAGCCGACTGTGCACTCCTTCGCCCCCAAATGCGCATTCTGGCGAATATGAATGAGAGCCTTGACCATAACCGGATCTGCAATCGACATCATGTCTGTAGACGTACGCTTGATGATGCTCTTAGGAGGAAAGGCAACCGAGTCCCCCTTAAACCGCTTATTCGTCATCATTTGATCCAGCATTTCAGCGGCACAAACCCCTATTTCGTTGGTCGGCAATGCAATAGAGGAAATGGGTATATGAAAATTCGTGCACAGAAAATCATCCTCGGCCGTATTCAGCACAGAAACCTGCTCAGGCACAGGCAACCCTGCATGATTTGCCGCATGAATAATCCATTGGGCGCCAGAGACATTCCATGTCAAAATACCACACGGTTTCGGAAGATTTTTCAACCATTGCTCCAACGCAGACAGGCGCAGGTTCCAGGTGGGTTGAGCTGGATGCCCGGCGGGCACTTCATACACAGAACAACTGCAACCCGCATCTTCCACCATGCGAACAAAGGTTTGCTCATGCTCAAGCACATACGCCGTATCCTGCAGTCCAAAATAACCATAGTGCCGGAATCCATTTGCATAGAAATACCGGAATCCCTCTTCTGCTGTTTTCCGATGGTCGGTGGTAATACGGGGATAATGGTTGCTCCCTTTAATCGGAATTGCAGAGACATTGACACAGGGGAGACCACTCTTACGAATGGACGACAACGTCTGCTGGTTGCCGATCCGAGCAATAATGCCTTCGCCTTTCCATTTCGTCGGCAACGCAGACAACTCATCTAGTCCGATCGGATCTACATAGAGAATCCAGTTGTGAAGCATTGCATATTGATTGATTCCTCGAATCACATCACGTCCCCATCCTGTCGATGTACCGATCAAAACCGCCACACGCTTCACTTTTTCTTTAGGAATATCAGTCATGTGCCAAACCACAATTTTGGTCTAATAGTAGCACAATTACTTAAAACAGCAATTCTATTTTTGACATCAAGACCCTAGATTGCTACAGTAAGGACATTCAAGGGGGAGACACAACATATACTATGAAACGAAGAACTTTTTTGACAACAACCTTATTAGGGTCAGGTGCCTGCTTCACCCGATGCCTTGCAAGCGAAATAAAGCGTCGCACGCTTGATGCAAACGAGAAACTGAACCATGCCTGTATTGGCGTAGGCGGCATGGGATATCATGATTTCAAAAACTTTTTATCCCATCCCAAAACACAGATCGTAGCTATCTGCGACGTGGACAAGGACCGCCTCAGCCGTGCTTCAAAAGATGCACCCTCTGCACGGTGCTACACAGACTGGCGTGAACTTTTAGCCGCAGAGGGAAACAAGATTGACTCCGTCAGCATTACTGTCCCTGACCACATGCATGCTCTCATAGCTCTGACGGCCATGAGCATGGGCAAACATGTCTACTGTCAAAAACCGCTTTGTCATGATGTTGCTGAGTGCCGTCAGCTGATCAATGCCGCGGCACACTCAGGTGTCGTAACGCAACTTGGCACCCAACACGCTTCAGGCATGGGCGACAGACTCGGTGTCCACTTCTTAAAGCAGAACCACATCGGCACGTTGAAAAAGATGGTCCTCTGTTCCAACCGTTCAGGCGTCATCGGGGGCTGCCGACTTGCAGGTCCACGCCCGCCGAGTTGTCCGCCCCCAGATACACTGAACTGGGACCATTGGATCGGAACCGCACCACTGCGTGACTACGCGCCAAAAGTCTACCATCCCGGCATTTGGCGCACCTGGCTTGATTTCGGAACAGGCTGGTCAGGCGATATCGGCTGCCACATTTTCGATGCGGCCTGGAAAGGATTCGATTTAACTGCACCTTTATCTGTAAAGGCAGAAGTACAGGAGTCATGGAAAAACAGCAAGGAACGCAGGGCTGATCTCTGGCCGCAGGGACAGCATATCACCTGGGAATTCGGAGGGATCCCCCAATCCGGCAACAAACCATTCACCATGGAGTGGTTTGACGGTGAATTCTACCCGCCCGAGGACGCGCAGGAATATGCACGCATGGCAAGCTTTGCAAAATTTCCGGAGGAGGCGCTCCTTGTTTTCGGCTCAGAAGGTGCCATGTTACTCCCTCACACCAGCGGGGCAATCCTGCTGCCCAAAAATAAGTTTGTAGCCTTACCCAAACCCAAACTCGAACCGCGCAACCATTACCATCATTTCCTGGATGCCGCTCGAGGCGAAGCACAAAATGAATCTTATTTTCAACGTACAGGGCCAATGGCTGAAACTATTCTGCTGGGCACTGTAGCCATTCGTGTGCCGGATACAAAACTCGAATGGGATGCCAAGGGCATGCGCATCACAAACAACGAAGAAGCAACGAAACTACTTTCCCGCCCCTACCGCAAGGGATGGGAATTCAAAGGCTAGGAACTCCAACATGAAACAATTAATTCCTCTTGTTTTTGCACTACTCGTCACGCCATGTGCGTGGTCTGCACAAGCCCCCCGCATCTTATCGACGAATGCAGCAACCGGCGCCATTTCAATGCATGTGAACAACAAGCATTGCTGGACGTACAATCCAACCAGCGAAGAAGGAAAGCCCTACTTTCATCCATTGACCATGCCTGGCTCTGACACCGAGCTCACGTGGTATCGCCCCGGCGATCACAAGTGGCATCTCGGATTCTGGTTCTCCTGGAAATACATTAACGGCATCAATTTCTGGGAACCTGACACCAATGCGTTTCGAAAAGTCGAAACCTGGACCTCTTCATTCGATGAGAAAGACGGTGTCTTTCGTTCGACGGCGCTTCTGACCTATCAGGCAAAAGGCAAACAAATCCTGACCGAGAACCGAATCACCACCGTCACGACAACCCCTGAGGGCGACTATACCATTGACTGGGATGCGACCTTTACGGCATTAAAGGAATCCGTAACCTTTACTAGCGCCAAGGCAGGGAAGGATAAGAGCGGGGTGTGGTCATCCGGCGGATATGCCGGGCTGATGTGGCGGTTCGCACCGACACAGAATGGGCTGGCCTATCTCTTCACAGATGCGGAGGGTCGTCAGGATAGAGGTGCCTGCGGATATGAAAGCGCGTGGATAAACGCGATCGCCTCCAACACCGTCTCCGGGGCAGCAGCCACCATTCGAATCACCAACCATCCGGAGAATCCCCAACATCCTGTAACCTGGTTCACGCGTCACAGCGGGCTTCCGAAAGCGCAATCCGGCGGATACAATCTGATCGGCCCGGCAGTTGTTTTCCACAAGCCGCTCACCATCGAAGCCGGAAAAACCATGCGCCTACGCTATACCACAACCATTCAGGGCATGCGAAAATAGTTAGTTAAATATCCTTTAGCGTTAAGAGTTGGGCGTTAAGCGTTCAACGGCGGGATGTTTTCTTCTCTCCTGACGCAGTTGAAACGCTCTTCTATTTCCAAGGAAGCTTCCAAAGCTCTTCTGGCTCGTTGCGTCATGAGATGATCCGTTCCAATCGTCTCTTCATAGATGGAAATGGCTTTCCTGACACACTTCAACGCAGGTTTAAAATCGTACCGCGCCCGGTATGCCCTCCCTAGCCGGAGGAGGCTTAGGGCTACTGCCGGATGGCTCTTGCCAAACACTTTAACCCGTATTCGTAGCGCCAGCGCATTACACGACAGGCGAGATACTGTTGCTTCAACTGATCGTGACTTACTGTCAAGCCAAGCGATGTTAAAAATACATTCGGCAACCTCGGAATGCCAGAGGCCAAGATTGCGGAAACGGATAACCAGTGACCGACGTATGAAGGCGAACGACAGTTCCTTCCGATCAAGGCTGCCATACAGTTCACCCAGCATATTCAGACTCGCCGCAAAATCCACATGCTCTGGGCCCAGCCGCTCCAGGGCAATCAGCGCGGAGGTTCTGGCCTCTTTGAGGGCCTGCGCAAGCTTGTGTTCACGTTCCAGCATGATCGCCTTGAAGTAATGCTGGTTCCACTCCTCATCCACACCGACATGTATGGCCTCTGCCGGATCGGAACTACCAACGTTTTTCGAATTTTCTTTAATCTCCGCTTCATGGTCTAAAAACTCAAGGACCTTAAACACCTCTAGATAACGTCTTTCACGAATGAACAGCAACGCCTGATGGTAGTGCGTCTGCGGTTCAACAAGGGTTTTATAACCGATCTTATCCATAGCTAACTTATCGCCCTGTTCTGCGGCCTTAGTGTACCACTCAAACGCCAGTTTTTTGTCTACAGTCACCCCAGCCCCCTGCTCGTACATGCACCCCAGAGCACGCTGAGCCAAAGCATTGCCTTGCTCTGCAGCTTTGCGGTACCACTCCGCCGCCTGTGAGTCATCCTTATCCACGCCTGAACCATATTCATATAGGGTGCCAAGTAAATCCTGAGCAAAATGAAACCCCTTTTCCGCTGCTTTTTTGCACCACTCAGCAGCAAGGCACTCATTTGGCTCAACACCTCTTCCTTCAGTGTACATGTACCCTAAGCAGGTTTGTGCATCTAGATCTCCTTGTTCAGCTGCCTTATGGTACCATTCTGCTGCGATGGCATTATCAAGAGGAACACCACGTCCATTTTCATAAAGGTAACCTAAACGAGATTGGGCTCCGGCATGCCCTTGGTTAGCCGCCTCCACTAATTCATCAAAAGGTTTTGTTTCCATTAAACGCCAGCTCCTGTCTTACTTAATTCTTGTGTGCTTAGTCTATGCATTCACGGTTTGCCGCTTTTATGTCAATAGCGACGGGCGTGCCGGTTATTGAAGGGATTATGCTGACGACCGTATTGCTGACGCTTAACAACTTGATACCGCTCTCGATTTTACGTTCTTCCGAGAACAGGGGCCGGTGTCTCACCTTTTTTTCGATTGGCAGTCTATAGTTTGCGGTGTTCTTCCCGTTCCTCCAGACACAGACCCAGGAAAACCCGTCGCAGTTATGTCCTTCGTCAATGATGTAATCAGGCTCTAATACTGCAAATTTATAAATATCGCCTCCGAGAACCACCCTTCTGCAGAAGGCCGGATTGATGATACGCCCGACAACCTTCTTGCCCTCCTGCTCGAAATAGAGGCGCCCATGTTTCAAGGGAATACTCTTGCCCTTGCATTTCACGGATGCAAACTTCAAGTCTCGGTAGACCTCTGTGCAGGAGTTCTCAAAACAGAACAGCTCGTTTAACCTGTCATACCCCAGTTCACTCAGAGCAAGGTTCTCGAACCATGTTTGCCCTGAGCCCCCACCAGCAGCCTCATAGATCAGCTGGCTATGCTCTTTGCGCCACGCCATCCATCGCTTCTGGTCATCCAGCAAGATGACCCGTTCTCCCCCAGTCGCCTTCTTTAGTTTGCAAACAACCATCTTCCACATATATAACTCTGCGACAGCATTTAGAACCCCTGCCTGGAAGCCTTCCGATATTGAACCGATTCCTTCCACTTCAGCGTCTTGGACTGCCCGACAAGCATTCTTGAAATACGTCAGAAGCAACTCGGGGCGATCCTCATCTGCTCCGATCGGAGACAGAATGGAAATAATTTGCTCCTGTACTGTTTTCTCCTCCTTGGCGATCCTGGTCTTGAATTCTGTGATAAACCGGTCAAACGCTTTTTCGTCGGCAAGCTTCGCGGCATTCGTAAACAGAGTAGACCACTCCTTGATTTCTGCTCCTGGAACCGCTTCCACCTGTTGAACTCTAAAAAATCCGTTGAAAGCCGTCAGCATGCCGACTATCGCCATCCCCGCTGCCATCCAAAGTATGTTTTTCATAACTGCTCCGTCACTCGCTTTCTAGTAAGCGCCTACCTTAAAGGTTGAATTAGTCAGTGCTGTTTGATCTTTTTTGGGAGCCCTTTGACTGTACCGTTCAAAGTAATTATGAGTATTCGGGTCGAAAGGATCCTCTTCTTCCAGTCTTTTCAGCTCTTCTATAGCCTGCGACTCCTGTTGAAAGTAATCCATCTGGCTTTTTGCGTACTCCGTCATCTCATGATTCGCGCCAAGCTCCTTTGTATACATTGCAACTGATTGATTTGCGTACAGCACCGAGTTCTTGAAGTCCCCCAACTTAAAATAGCAATCCGCCAATTGAATCAGAGTGAAAGCCACCAAGGGATGTGATTCCCCGTAGACCCTTATCCTAATGGACAAGGCTAGTTCGTTAAGCTTAATACGTGAATCCGACCGGTCGTCACATTGCCAATCTTTGAATTCAGAGGGACAGGCGGCAATGTTATACACCGTTTCGGCCACTTCATAATGCCAGCGCCCCAGTCGGCGAACTCGTATGGCCAGTGCCCGACGGAACAGTAAGAGCGCAGGCACGACGACCTCCATGGCCATGAAGAGTTCTCCAAGGAGGTCGAGGCTGGCTGCTGTGTCAACGTGATCACGCTCAAGTTTGCTCTCCGCAATACGCAGCGACTCCCTTGCCGACCCCCATGCTTGCAGGAAATCTCCATCGCGTTGAAACGTGATGGCCTGACCGTAGCAATTATTCCATTCCGCCAACACGCCAATATGGACAAGAGCAGTTGTATTGCATCGAACACATCTAAATTTGGGGATCATCTGCTTGAAGAGGTCAACGGATTCCCCATATTTTTTTTGGCTGAGAAACACTCCACCTCTCTTAATCAATATCGAACGGGTTGAAGGTTGTCCGCCTTGACTCAATTCCGACTCTATCTTAAACAAATGAAACGCCTGTTTCCGTGTCCCATAGAGGCCAGCGTCATATAACCGGGCAACCGTTCCAACAGCCTCCGGCACCCACTGTTCCGCCGCCATCTTGGCACATTTGATCTCTTGTCGTAAATCCATCTCCGTCCCCCATCCACGACCATACAGGGCTGCAAGAACTGCCTGCGCATAGACGTTTCCTTGCTCTGCGGCACGCAGAAAATATGTAAAGGAACGTACAAAATCTTTGGAAAACTTGATTCCATCTAGATAAAGACTTCCCAGACAGAATTGGGCTGCGGCATCCCCGTTCGTAGCGGCCTCTTCGAGCCAGTCAACGGTAATGATTCCGTCCCCTTGTCGTGACACCGCCCTGGAATAAATTTTTTGGAGCGGATCATATGCTTTGAACATCCCCTGACTTATCGCCTTCCGATACCATGACACGGCAAGCATCCAGTCCCTGTCCACACCGCGTCCCTCATGATACATTACAGCAAGATTGTTTAGGGCAGAACCGTCCCCCATCTCGGCTGCTTTCCTGTAGCATTCCAGTGCGGCCTGAATATCCTGGGCAACTCCGCTGCCTGAATCATACATCATCCCAAGGTTATTTATACATCCTGGATGTTCTGAACTTGCACCCTTCCTGAAATAATCGCAGGCTTGCGGATAATCCGCCGTACAGCCCCATCCCGCGCGCAGAATCATCCCGTATATGCAACAGGCCGCAGGGTCACCCTTATCCGCCAACCCCTTGATTTCGGCGATAACAGGATCAGCGGCAGGACAAAAGACACTGCTTCTGCGCAACAACATATCCAACCAGTTGCGTCCCATGACGGATCCATGCAAAGTAGCCTTGATATACCAGCGAATCGCCTCATCCTCATCGGCAGGAAAATCGAGCCCAGACCGGTAAAGATCACCCAGCCGACAAGACGCAACAGCATCGCCCGCGTTCGTCTGCTGTATCAACGCCTCCAGCTCTTCTTTGATCTTGCCACTTATCTCTAAAGTATTTGCCATAAATTCAATCCTTCGAATATTTCAGCACCGCGGACGTGGCTCTTGCCACTCAATTCAGGAACCATCCCTGCATCATAACAGCGGATTATAATCATCTTCCGGGGTGCTAGGCACCCCCCACGGCATATCCGAATCAGCCGGTTCGGAACTGCCAGTCTTATCAATACGGAATGCCTGCAGATCGACGAAATAGCGCTCCTTGAAGAGATTGCCCCTTATACTGAAGCTGACCTTCACCTCATCACCGACTGCGACTAAATCCAGTAAGGCGCACTTCTCCTTCACGCACACGAACTTGACATCCTGCGGGTAGTCATCCTCCATCGTCAGCACGAATTCCCTCTTCGTAAAGCCGCTTGCAAAGGTCATCGGTTCAAACAGCACCTTGACCTTGCCACTCATCTCAAACGTATTTGACATAATACCTCCCCTTAGCTATTCATAAGACATCAAAAGATCATCTTCCAGAATTATTCTCTCTTTCCTGTTCCATCGCGAAGCGCACCAAGCCAGTCCTCATGTCGCCAAGCCCATCAAAACAATCACAACAATGCGCTATTGCCATCATGCGATTGCCTGAAAAATTGTTTTTTTATTTCTGATGTGAGTGACACACTCTACATGCGATGAATCCCAGTTGTTGCAATAACGTTCCTTCAAACGATAGTTCAGGATTATATTTCACTTTATAATAATCTATTAGATTTTGTTTTAAAGGCGCGATAATATTATTTTCGTACTGTCGTAAGCAATTGCGTATGCATGTCTCATCAATTAAATTTATCTCCGAGGGGAAAGGTTTTTCGAGTCTCCTTCCCAGCCAATATTTGTTTCCCCATTTGCGTACAATTTCGTTCGAGTGATATTCTTTGGCTGCACTGATAATTAGTTGGTCAATTTTTTCTTCGAGTTGCGACAAATCTAAATTGGTAAACTTTGTAGATCCAGAATTAGGGTGTGCAATAAGTCGGAAGTCGGGTTCAAACTTGAACTCACCGAAAAATCGGATACTAAATTTGTTTCGTTCACTGTCCAACAAGTACATATTCGCCTTAAACCAATTCCGATAGGTTTCAATAATTGAAGGATCGTTTTCATTTTCTGCTTTTGCAACAATCTGAGGTGGTATTTCATAATTTGTATAATCAGAATTTAATCGTTCACAGTCATACGCACAATGATACGCAGGAGACCCAGACTCAAAAACGTAATGTCCAGTGTCTGTTTTTTTCATGGCGACATAGTATTCGGCGATGAACTTTTTTGGATCCTTAAAAAAAGCCTGTACAGCTAATAATCGTCTCTTATCGCTGTTTCCTAGGCAATATATTTTTTTTGTGTACAGTTCTCCGCCTAGATTTCCAAACGCATCTTGTGGAATTCTACGAACTATAGAAGTCGCATTGTGTCGTGTAATAAATACTGTGCTTGTGTCAGACATGATTGAACTCCTTACTTAACAGACATTCGATATTGCAACTTATTCACAAAAAACCTTTATTAACCGCTCATATCTCGTCGTTTGACATCGTGGGCGGGATAACGGGTGGGCGTTTTTTGGAGAGGGGTTTCCGGGGTATGAGTTCGCAGAAGTGCTGGGTGTGGCGGTGGTACCAGACTTTGATGAAGGGGTGGTCGGACGTGTCTCGGCAGATGATCTTGAATCCCATGCTCTTGGCAAGGGCGGTAATCATAC
>JBAXCC010000141.1:0-9531 GCA_037141675.1 bacterium
CGTACCCGACTGGATGGCTTCCTTAGCCTCCTGCACAAGCTCCTCCCTAGCAAAAGCATACTTTCTTAACCCCTCCGCATCTTCCAAGCTACTCTCACCGTAGGGGTTGGTGAACGACTTATAATTGATTCGCAGACGATTGTTGGGCTGTTCTCGATACAAATAGTAATCAAGGTTGACCCTTGAATAAATGGAAGGTGAACGCGTTTTAAGGTAAAGATACCGAGGTCGATTGGATTCTATCAATAAGACCTCTGTTTTGTATCCATCCCGTGGAGCTTCATAAAGGAGCTCATCGGATGCAACAATTCCATCTACTTGGTTTGTAACAAAAAAGGATATCTGCCATGAGTTCATTACCGATTCATATTTTGCTTGAACAAATAGATCCCAATAATGGCAATTCCTGTTTTGTGTCTTATCATCTAACACATCAATTTGACCTGTTGCAGAATGTGTGGCCATAACCTCCAAGACACGCGTCCGCCCATACCCGCTCGCAGGATTGATAATCAACAAACTCTCTTCAGCCTTTTTACGGAGGCGCACAACAAATTGCCCAGCCTCCTTACTGTAATACGGTTCTGCAAGATTCTTACTTGAATCATCAGAATATATATACTCATAGCCTTCCTTTGAAGCACCGTCAACATAAGCTCGCACTGTTTTCTTTAATGAAAGTAACCACTCTCCTTTATCGTCCGATTTAACCCAAGTCACTGAACCATGATCTGAGGCACCAACCAACCATTCTGCCTTGTCCCAACTAACCTTTATGCTGACATTTGGGATTGGATTCCCATCAGTATCGATTGCCTTGCCATGAACATGCAAGGACTTGATGTTTAAAAACGCCATGCATGTCACCCGGTAAAATGAACTGGGCCACCATGCAACGAACAGGATTACGGCAGTTGCAAAGACGGCAACCCCATAACATGTCTGTTTTGATTTGGTCATCTCTTTTATCGTTCTCTCACAGGGGCAGATTGATAAGATGTTACGCAGTAACGAAGTAAGGGCCTCTCGTCCTGTTGGCGCCACAAATTACCACCTTACTTCTTTTCTCTCGCAGGGGCGCAGAGGCACAGGGTGTGTTTTGTGGTTCAAGCCATTTCACCGCATAGGGATGTTCTTGGCCTTACGGATGGCCTTCTCCCTCTCCTCAAGATAAGCCTCCAAATTTTCGGGCTTCTTTGGCAGAGAACCCGACTGGATGGCCTTCTTGGCGTCATGCACAAGCTCATCCCTGGCAAAAGTATACTTCTCAAATCTCTCTCCATTCTCAAGGCTCCGTTCACCGTAGGGGTTGGTAAAAGACTGCTTTCTCATTACTAATTGTTGTCCGCCATACTTCTCATCTCGTTCCATAATCTCTATCTCCATATAAATCCGCGAATATACAGCTGGATTTCGACTACGAAGATATAAATATTTCTCTTTGCTAAAGGTTCTTTGCACTATTGGAATATTGAGTACGATCTCTTTCCTATAATCCTCCTCAGGCGCTTCATAAAACAGTTCATCGCTCACAAGTAAGTCATCATCGCCCTTTGGGGCATTAAAAGAGATGACCCAACACTTATTACTTGCATCAAGATGTGCCTCAACTTGAATATCTTCGTAGAGGGGTTCCTTCTCTATTGTATATTCGACATTTTTAAGTATATCAATAAACTTTTTGACACTGTCCCCATGTTCGCACTGCAAGAACGTGTCACCATAACCATTTTTAGGACTTTTAAGAAGAAAGACTTCCTCTTTCTTTTTGCGCATACACACAATCGCCTCAACATCGTCCTTTTGAGTCCGGGCGCGAATGGCCATTAACTCGTTAAGTGTGCTTTTGCTTCTTTCCAATGCATACCCTTCCTTCTTGGCATCATCAATGCCAACCATAGCAGGCTTGCTGACATCGAACGTCCATTCGCCCTTCTCACCAGAAGTCACCCATTTATATTGATTGTGCTCACGCGGTAGTCCGGTCAAAAAACCAGCAGTAGTCCACGAAATTTTAATTTCAACGCCTGCAAGTGGATGCCCGTCCGAATCTACCGCCTTGCCATAAACATGCAGGGGTTTAATTCTAGTATATGCATCTCTCATCTTTGCCCTGAACTCCTCTTCCGATACGGGCTTTATGCTACTCAACTCATTTGTTACTAGAGCTCTTTCCTTTGCTACAATTCTACGGGCTTTCTCATTCGTCATGTTTTTTGTTGTGGGCCAAAAAGTAAAACCCAATACAACTAATGTTGCCATTATTAATGGCAACATCATTTTTGATTGTTTGTTTTTCATAGTTTTCACTCTCTATTGTTTCTGCGCAACTCCGCAGCAGGCTGAAACCTTTTCCCAAAATTTCCATTCCGAAACAATATCGGATCTAAATTCTCTACTATGGGAATAGTGTCGACCATCATACCCCATAGCGTCTTTTAAATTCCAATTATTGAAACCCGTTTTTGCTATTTGCCCTAATGCACATGACCTAGACTCTACTATATACGAGAAAATCTGAAATCTTTCCTTATCAGAGCTAACATACAACGCCTTATCAATATTTCCGCGATAAAAAATATCCCATCCTGGTTGATAGGAATATTTACTCCCTACATAGCCAAAGCCATAATCTACACCCCAGTTGTCTGGCTTAAAGATGTTACTATATTCCCAATTAGTAAGGGCCCAATCCTTATCATTATACCAGTTGAGCCATTTTTCAACCTTTGAATTAATACTCAGATAAGAGGCCTCTGATGAATATACACCTGTGCTGTTTTTAATTGGGTAATGTCCGATGATATCGGGTGTGCTAGGAAAAGTACAGTCTAATGATTGGGCCTGGTTTGGGTTGCTGTCTTTTTCATCTCCATAATATTGAGCAGATAGCGCTGCCTGACAGGCAATGTACGTGTGAATCTTTGGAGAACCCGAAGAAAAGCATCTTATCGCTTCACCAACAACAACATTTCCCATACTGTGCGCCATAACTCTCAATTTCCCTTGGCTATTTAAATCTGCAAACAACTTCGCCAAAGCTTTTGACGAGAGCCAAGAACGATATTCGCTATCGTCAAAATGCCGGAGCTGACTAACAACATCTAAAAAGCTATCAAAGCCATCTAATGTAGGCCACTCAAATGAAGAGACTCGTCCTTTGTAACCTTGCCACCATAGGCGTTTGAATGTGGTCTCTAACCAGCGCTTCTTTTCCCAAGCAGCCATGTTCCATCCGTGAACCAATAAAAACTCGTCATCCGTTTCTGGTCTATAGCTAGCTACCTGAGCAGTCGAATAATTATCCGATGGGCGAGGATCCCATTGGCCCGCGCTGAAATCAATTGTTGTCTTGTAAACATTACAAAACCAGCTAATATCTCTTAAACAGATCCGTACAGAGGTCTTTGCAATTTCTGCGCCTGCCATTTTTAATACAATCGTCAAATCACCTATTCCCTCACTACACCCTTCAATTAAGAAAGGTGATATCTCCCCGTTCAAGTTAATATTTTTCAGGTCGATCCCTACAGCTCCTGTCTCGTTTACAGCGGCGGGGGTCAAGCTCTTCTCCTTAACTTGATCCTCCGCATCGCTCTTTGTTTGTAAATAATCTTGCCCTGTTTTGAGAGCTTTGAACACCTTCACCTTGGGGGTGATTTCGGTTTCATTCACCTTTACAAACCGCATAAAACAGGTGATCCCGTTTGTTGGCATTCCTGCTGGCAGTGCTCCTACACGAACGTGTAAGCGAGTAAAATCTTCCAGATCACGCAAACAGTTGTCTTCTGTAGTATGATAAACGGTACCGCCCATATCAGGCAATGATATACTCGAAGATATTCCATGCCCAATAGTGTCGTCGTCGCAATTCGGGGTGCCCTCGTTTAGGTCATCCTCCTGCCACATATCCTCGTTATATTGCTTTACATCGCGATCATTGTTGACCCAGAAGATCGATTGTTTGTCAGCTTCTTTGTCGAATTCGATCACACCATCCCGGTTTCCGTCCATTGCCATATCTATTTTCAGCACATGCAATGTCGCGGAGAGGGAGCCGGCGACGTTGCCGCCTTGACCGTCCTTCACGTGGGTATGGGAGGTAAGAAGGCCGTCGCGGTTGTCCACGTACCAACCTTCACCGAATAGGGACACTGCGGCATTGGCATTTCTGACGTTCGAATAATCCGCGAACGTCTGTATCTGGGGCAGACCCCCTACTTTTGCTTCCCAGCAGTACCAACTTGGATTGGAATATTTGGATCTGAGCCATTTCATGGTGATGCGGTAGGAGTTGCCTTTGCGAAGTTTCATTTTGTTTGTTTTCGTGTCGCCAGGCGCATCCGTGCTCAACCTAAATTTGCGCTTATCGACCGGTCCAAGTCCCTGTATGGTCATTTCCCACGAAGCGTAATCCCCTCCGATGGAGAACGGCACTTCGGTGATCTCGCTGGCCGGAGGCGGTTGGCCGTTATCGGAGGGGTCGCATGGGTCGCTGCCCTGTCTGACTTCGGTGCCGTCGTCTGCGCCGTCGCCATCGGTATCTTTCTTCATCGGGCATGTCCCGTTGATGTATTCTTCGAGATTGGTCAGGCCGTCGCCATCCGGATCGCCGCCCTGGCCGTTATTGCCGGCGGCGCTGAGCGGGTCGAGCCCGCCGTTGAACTCCCAGCCGTCAGCCAAACCGTCGCCGTCGGTGTCCCAGTTATTGGGAATTGTGCCGATGGCCTTCTCAAGTTTGTCGGGGAGTCCATCGTTGTCCGAGTCGATATAAAACTCAAACTGGTTCGGATCAAATCCGTAGCGCATTTCTAAGGCATCGCTCACGCCGTCGCGGTCGGTGTCGGCTAGGCGCGGATCTGTCCCGATGCGGGCCTCCTCGCCGTCAGTCAGGCCGTCGCTGTCCGTATCCTTGCTAAGGTTGTCCTTGACTAGGGGCGGATAGCCGTTGCGCACCTCCCAACCGTCGGACATCCCGTCGCCGTCGGTGTCGGGATTGCGCGGATCAGTTCCATACAGTAGCTCGTCGCCGTCCCGGAGTCCATCATGGTCGGTGTCGGGATCGAGCGGGTTGGTGCCATAAATTAAGACTTCATCTCCGTCTGTCAGCCCGTCGCCGTCCGAATCCTTCTTTGTCGGGTCCGTGCCCCTGGCTACCTCGTCGCTGTCTTTCAGTCCGTCACCATCCGTATCGCTGTTATGCGGATCAGTACCCTTCGAATATTCCTGGATATTCGTGAGGCCGTCCACGTCCGGGTCGTCATAAAAACCGCTCCCCTTGCCGTCCGGGAAATGCTTTGCCAGCCAGGCCAGAAATGCCGGATCTCCATAGTCGGCAAGCACTTCGACATCATCCAGGAAGACCCCTGCCCCGGGACTCGGAGATGTGCCCGTCCAACCCGTACAACCTGCGAAGGAGATCCGGCTTGCGGCGCCCAGGCGGGGAAGGAAGAGGACAAACTGCCTCCAGGTATCCGAGGTCGGTATGGGCTGCCCTTCACCCAGCCTGCCGTTATTAATCGTGTCGCTGGATGCCAGCCTTGTCAGATTTTGCCCATCCATACAGTCCACGATCAGATAGTCGCGGTAACCCGTGGCGGCACTCTTAGGATTGCGGTACCAGAACTTCAACACCACGTTTGACGTGCACTTGCTCAGATCCATCATCACAGGACTTATCAGTCGCGGGCCGGCTGACCCGTTCCCTTTGTACCACGCATTTGAACCTGCCGCCCCACTAGGCGAGGGCCCAGGCTTCGCAGTCCAGCTACTTTGCACATTCTGCCCTTCCTGTGTCCACCCTCTGGGAAGCCATCCGGAATCGAATTTTTCGGAGAGCGCGACTGCCGGTTCGCGGACAAGAAGCGCGAACTGGTTTGTCGCCACCTTGCCGTATTCGCTCCTGGCTTCGACCGAAAAATTACAGGGCCCCGGACTGGCCGGCATCCCTGAGATGATGCCCGTGTTGCGGTCAAGCGCCAGCCCCTGAGGAAGCGCGTTGGAGACGACGCTCCACTGATGGTTCCACTGGAAGGGACGCACACCGCCTCTAACCGACAACCGGGTCGAATATGGGATACCCCTACTGGCGGAGGGTAACGCGGAGGCCGTCTCAATGACCAAAGGGTCCGAATTCTGTGAAGCGCATCCATAGTCTCCCGCGATGGACACCTCATCCACATAGATACCATAATACGATGTTCTATCATATTTCCAAAACTGGAAGTCGATCTGGCAATCTTCGGACGGATTGGGAAGCCGGACGGAGATGCGTTTCCAGTATTGTACGGCCTGTACAATCCCGCCTCCGAGATTAAGAACCGGCTGCTCGTCAATAACCTCTATCCCTCGCGCATCGCGCGTCCGTGACCGGCAAAAGATTTTCAGTTCGTCTCCTCTAGAACCCCATGAGGGATTACAAAAATAGAAATTCAAGACGACGTTTGTCATTCCCCGGCCAAGGTTTAACCAAGGGGTCGTCAGGCTTGAAATTGCAGCACCGCCACTATAGGCACCCGCGTTAAGCCCCTTCCCCCCGTAGGGGCTTAGACGAAAAGCCCATTGAGCCCAGGCGAACCCATCACAGCCCCATGAGACGACCCATACTTTGTTGCTGCTGGTAGAACTGGGGTAAGTGTTCTGCACCCAGTCCGACGGGAGACCATTGTCAAAACTTTCCTTCATAAAGTATCCCGCTGACGGATCGCTGCCCATCTCGTATTCCCTCCTGTTCAGGATACCGTCATGGTCCAAATCCAGCGTCGCGTCCTCCGGGTTCAGCGGATTCAGCCTGTTCGCTTGCTCCCAGCCGTCAGGCATGCCGTCCCCGTCCGTGTCAGCATTGCGGGGGGCGGTCTTGTTTGTGAACTCAGCCAGGTTCGTGAGCCCGTCGCCATCTGCGTCCTGGCTGCTGTCAGCGGCATTGAGCGGATCAAAACCATGGGCGACCTCCCAGCCGTCCGGCATGCCGTCGCCGTCCGTGTCAGCAACCTTCGGGTTTGTGCGATGCAGGCACTCAACCCCGTCGGACAATCCGTCACCATCCGTATCCAGCGTCGCATCCTCCGGAATCAGCGGATTGAACCCGTAGGCCACCTCCCAGCCGTCGGTCAGACTGTCGCCGTCTGTATCCGCATTGCGGAGGTCAGTGTTGTTTGTGAACTCAGCCAGGTTAGTGAGCCCGTCACCATCAGCATCCTGACTTGCGTCGGCGGCGTTGAGCGGGTCAAGACCATGGCTGACCTCCCAGCCGTCCAGCAACCCATCCCCGTCGGTGTCCTTATTCAAGGGATTTGTACGGCGTATGGCCAGCCCGTGACTCAATCCGGACGCGATGGACACCGCATAGGTGACGTTTGATGTCTCAGAACATTGGCCGACATCATTCAATCCCCATGCAATCACCTTGCCGTCCTTGCGCAATGCAAGGCTGTGATTGCTGCCGACCGCCACGGCGACGACACCCGTGGCTGCAGGCGGCACCGTGCATTGGCCGTACGGATTGTAAGCCCCCACCCAACGGCGAAAGCGGAAATCAAAATAACTATTATTTGCCCCCCAGGCAACCACTGTCCCGTTGGCCAGGACCGCGAGGTTATGCATCGGCCCTGCCGCAACGGCCACGACATTGGTCGCGAACACGGGAAGCAAGCACTGGCTGTAGCTATTCTGCCCCCAGGCGACGACTCTCCCGTTGGCTCTCAGGGCGAGGCTGTGGTAGTCCCCTGCCGCGATCGCGACCACATCTGTCATGCCGGCCGGCACTGTGCATTGACCGTACGAGTTGTTCCCCCAGGCGACGACCGTGCCGCCGGGGCAGAGGGCGAGTGAGTGGAGCGCCCCCGCCGCAAGTACGACGGCATTCGAGGCTGAGGCCGGCACTGCGCACTGGCCGTTAGCGTTCAGACCCCATGCGACCACAACACCGTCTGACCGCAGCGCCAAGCTGTGACTGCCCCCTGCGGCAAAGGAGACAATATTAGTCGCGAAGACTGGCACTGTGCACTGGCCTGATGTGTTCTGGCCCCAAGCGACAAGGGTCCTGTCACCCCGAAGGGCGAGATTGTGGCTGGCTCCCCCAGCCACCGCGATGACGTTGGAAAGCGAAGCCGGCACCGTGCATTGGCCGTAGGCGTTCAGACCCCAGGCAACAACTTTTCCCAGACTCCGCTCCGCGGAATCAGAAAGACCGTCGCCATCCGAATCAGGGGCGGAGAGGACGTTGGAAGAGGCCACTGCCATGACTTTGCCGGCGCTTGCGGACGAAGGAGAGGCGACCCTGCGTTCTTCTGCGATCGCCTGTTTCACGCCTGGCGGGGATGCAGGAACTTTCGCTGGCATCGCCTGCGGCGCGCCCTGAAGGCCCTGTGCGGAAGGGGCGCGCATCTCGGGTTTCGCAGGAGAAGGCAGGGCGGGCTCTTTGGGCACCGACCACTCCTCCCGGAGTACAAGCCGCATGGCCAACGCGACCCGCGCTGGGTCGTAGGCGTCCGCATGGGTGATGTGCGACGAAAGGGGGAAGAGCATGTCGAAGGCCCAACTGGGATGATAATCTGAGTCGCAGGGAAGACGGACCGCCTCGCCGCCCTCGGCGTCCAGGATGACCGTATCACGCGATTCAGGGTCCTCGACGAGCGTAACAGGCCAGCAGCGCCGGCCGCCCGACTCACTGGGAATCAGCGCCCCAGGCAGCATCCCGGCAGCCAGATCGCCGGCCGCAGGCGCAAACAGATATTCGCCACCATCAACGATGACGAGACCCAGACCCGTCGGCAACGTTTGCATCTGGATGTGCGCCAGCTCATGGCGCATCCCCTCCAGCGTGGTAATCGTGCGGACCTCGGCTTCCGGCTTCTGCCCCGAAGAAAAGGAAATCAGACAGCACATCAGGCATGCCATAGCCACAGCAAACACAAGACCCATCCTATTTGCAACCTTCTTCATAGACCCTCCCTGTGTAAACGGGGGCGGGAGAAGGGGCAATGATTCGCAGGCGAACGATGAACCGATGACATCCGATCATCGTTTCACTGAAAACTGCAAAAAAATGCACGATCCGGAAGCACAGATTTCGAACGCACAACCCTTATGGCTGCACATGACCTGTGACGACAAGACCGACGACCCTTCGACCTGATTATTCTAATACCCGTCTATTAATTTAGTATTCCGCCTCCGACCCTGGGGCAGAATTGAATGAAGGGTCATTGTAGGCTACCCGTTCGGGAAATGCAAGCGAAAATAGTAAACATTTTATTTATTGTCCGTACATTTACATCTTTTCTTTTCGGCCTCCTATTCAGTTCCACCGTCAGGATATGCGCCACTAAAGGGCGGCACCGCACCCAAACTCGGCAAGGAAAAACCTTGAGGCAATGTCATCATATTTAAACAGGCAGGAGGCAGGAAGGAGAAGGGAGGAGGTTACAGAAACCTGGCTTTCTCTCAATAACTCGCTTTTCTATGTTTTACTTCTATTGGGTGACCCGGCGGGCACGCATCTATCGCCTTCCGGAAACGGGTCGGATTCGC
>JBAXCC010000142.1:0-9480 GCA_037141675.1 bacterium
AGGCGATGCCTTTGTGGTTGGAGAACTCCAGGGTGTTGAGACGGACGGCATGCACTAGGACGCTCAAGCCGGCCATCGCGAAGTTGAGTGTGTGGCCGAGGACGAGGATCAGGACAAGCGGAATAATCTTCAGGTAAATCGGCCAGTCAAAGCTTATGGCCATCGCGTTGAAGTTTTCTGCAACTTTTACGCCAGCTAGTCCGACGGCGAAGAGACGGACATACGAAATAACGTCCCCCAGGCAACTGATAATATTGAGGGGCAGCATGCCGAGGTCAGCCGCGCCGCTCTTGAGTTCATTCTTCTTGAGCATGAAGAGGACGATGAGCAGGATGGACACGCCAAAGACAATCTTCATGGCCAAGGGCATGGGCAGTACGCCGACGATGTTTCCGGACAGGAAGTACATGAACCAGATCACACCGACCCAGCCGACTTGCGCGAGGAACTTCGAGTCCGGGAAGAGCACGATCGCGTTCCAGACGCGGGCGACACTGAGATGGATCACGCCAAGCGTGAAGCAGATGAGCATCATGTTGTTGTCGCCCTTGCCGCCCGGCAGGGTCAGCCAACGGCTTACGGTGTTCGACAAGACGACGGGATGGGTGCCGAACCATGTATTCGAGAGTGCGCCCCAGATGATGGTCCCGATGGAGAAGATCGTGAGCAACGTAAAGGGCGCGAGCGCCACAGGGGTTGACTTTACCTTGGTCCGGCCCCATAAGGCCAGAGCAAGAATGATGAGGCCGTAGCCGCCGTCGCCCACCAGCATCGCGAAAAAGATGCTGAAGAAGGCGAAGAAAGGCAGGCTGACATCGGCCTCATTATAGGCGGGCGAGATGCCGAGTCCCTTGAAGAGGGCGAGCATGGGTTTGAGCCATGACAAAGGACGCAACAGCGTCGGGACCTGCTCGGAGGGCTCGGGATCGCGCAGCATGATTCCCCATGCCTGCTGCTTTGCCATCTGACGCAGGTCGTCAGCTTGATCCGCTGGGCACCATCCTGTAATCCAGACCACAGCTCCCTGCGTTTGCATGGTGTCCGAGGCTGATACAAAAATACAGAGATCCTTCAGCAGCTGCTCGTGGGCTGTCAGGAGCGCCCGGGTATGGGTTGCCTCTTTTAGGAGATTGCCGATTGCGTCAGCGCGCGCCAGCATCTTGGCTTTTTCAGCTTCCAACGTGGCGAGGCTTGCCGGAGGAACCGTGATGATTTCCGCATGTTCAGGAAGTTCGGGTTGTCCAATCTGCACGCAATAGGCGGTTTTGCCCTCCAGGGCGCAATAGTGGGTCGGCACGGTTACAGGGACTTGGCAGTGGAAGAGGGTCACGGCAATGCCATGGGCGGCAAGTTTAGCAGGCAGTGTGACATCAAATTGCCCGAAGGGCTTGACGAGCGTGATTTCACGTGCAAGGATATCGGCTTTATTGACCAGGGTTTGACGCATCTCCGCGAGGTGGACGACGCTTGAGATTTGGTCGTCTTCTGTTCCGGAGATAGAGGGCAGGGGACGACTCATCCACGCTTCTAATGCCGCAAGCTGTTCTGCTGTTTGGGTGAAACCGGCTACATGCACGGCAGTGACAGGCTTTTTAGCCAAAGCCGCCTCAATGATGTGCTGGGCTTTCTGGGTGTGTGCGAGTTTCGCGTGTGCATTATGGAGACGCTCAGATGCAACGTGTTCGATGTTCAGGTGGACGATGCCGCGTGAACGCAACGCTTCGAGTGTCTGTTCGCGTGAGTCTGCGACGCAGAGCAAGGTCAGATGTTTCATCGGGACGATCATGCGGCATCCTCCTCGTCATCGCCGGTCTTCTTGCTACGGCCCTTGGCGATCTTACCCCGGGATACAGAGGCGGTCTGTTGATCGCCAATGGCGATCTTGATCACGCGAATTTTCTCCTTGCACTCCGGGATCTTCACCTTCTCGAAGAGATTGACGCGCTGGGAGGTTGTATTGAGTTCAAGGGTGACCAGTTCGCGCTGCCGTTCTAAGACGGTCTGTTCGGCTTTGAGATGGATCATCCGTGTGATCAGGGTGATGGCGGAGTCCATCCATGCTGGTGTTTCAAAAAGGTCTAATGTGGCTGGGGTTGTTTCGACCTCTTTAAAAATGGGAATGACCACGCCGGCGATATTGCTTGTGGTGGTGACAATCCTGTGGACGGTGACAAGCGTTGATGGTGTGTAAGCCTGTTCGGAAAAGAGTGATACCCAAGCGTCGAGGGATTGCCGTTCAGATGCTTCTTGGGCTGCAACGTCTTCAATACGTGCGACAATGGCCACGATTTCAGCTTGCAACTGTTGCTTTTTCAGCTGCAACATGGGCAGAAAACGCAAAAAACGCTTGAGCGCATCACCCTGCGCCTTTAATTCCGTTTTTGTGAGTTTTACCTTTGCCATTTAAAGTATTTATAATAACAAACTTTTCCTTTTGATTCCATCCCGTTTTTAGTACTTTCAAATATCCAAAAGGGAGCCATGAAGTTTTTGTTTGCAGAGTTTGCATTTTTTCGGAGTCAAAATCGTAATGTAAAGACATTGCTGATCGCGATGTTCATTTATTTTCTGACGTCGCCACTCCAAAGCACATTCTCCTGCGCCTATATCCTCCGGCAGACGAATAGTGTGAAAACCATGATGTGGTTCTTGTTGGCGCTTTATTCGGCTGTTCCGGTGGTCTCCTGGATTGTTGGCCGGTGGATGAGCCGGTGGGGTGCGGAACGGATGTTTGCCTTTGGGTTGGCGTTGACAGGTGTCTCCATGTATGCCTTGTCTCTTGTTAATGTGAACAGTATTTGGGCGGTCAGCCTGGTGGGTGCGGCTATTGGCGTGGCCATTGCTTTTGTCTGGGCCTCTCATAATTATTTGGTCTTTGTCTCGACAACGGATGAGTCACGTAATTATTTTCAGAGTCTGGAAATGTCATTTCAAACGTTTTGCCAGATGGTCTCCTCGTTTGCGATTGGATGGTTTGTGAGTCGGGTGGGGACGCCAGAGATGTCATACAAGATTGTCAAAGGGATTGCCCTCCTGCTTACGGTGGCGAGTGCGTGGATCATGATGCGGGATCGTTTCCCAGTCCCTCGGAAGCCGGAGTTTGTCTTCTTTCGCTATACACCTCTTGCATGGACGTTGTTTCGTTTTGCCTTTTTACGTGGTTTTACCCAGTTATTTGCGATTATTGTGCCTGTGCTGCTAGTATTTTGTGTCCTTCGGCAAAATGAATTTCTGTTGGGGAAAGTTCAAAGCATAGGCGCTTTGGTTGCCGGACTCCTGCTGTACATCGTGGGCCGTGTCTCCGCCCCTCGTCATCGGATCTGGATCTTTATGGCCAGTGCTGTCATGTATGCCCTTGGAGCCTGCGTGAATGCCCTGCTGAATACGTCAGGCAGCGCTATCTTCTTTATTATGGTCCTGCTTTTCTGCGGCCCACTGATGGATATGTCCTACACGACGCTCTACTTGCGCGCGGCAGATCAGGTTGCAGAGGAGGAGGGGCGTAATAGCTATACCTACATATTTGCCCAGGAGATTTTTTTCTACGCGGGACGCGTTGTGACAATAGGGATGTTTTTTGGTGCGCTCTATTTCTCCAACGAAAAAATCATGACCATTGCACTCCCTGTTTTGACGTTCCTGCATCTCTTCTCAATCCCGATTGCCTGGTCGCTCAGCAAGATGGAGTTCCCGGAGAGTCCAGAGCAACCGGAGTCCTTATAAATACCATTTTTAAACAGTGTTGAAAATTGGTATAGATGTCTTCTCTTTTTTCTGATTAAATAGACTCCACATTTTCACAGGGAGTGGAGGTGTTTGTTGTGTTGACCGGTATCATGTACTAAATGCATGTTTTAAGAGGAGATGAACCATGAACAATTTTCAATTCTATAATCCTGTACGCATTGTTTTCGGTGCGGGTGAAGTCAAGCAGATTGGCGCAGAAGCCGCAGCGATTGGTAAAAAGGCCTTATTAGTGTCATACGCTGACTGTGGCTTTATGAAAGAGACGCTGGACAAGGTTGTTGCGCTCTGCACAGAAAAGGGCGTGACCGTGGTTCCCTTTTATGCGGCGGTGGCGAATCCGCTGATGAGCGATATTGAAGCAGGTGCGAAGCTGGCCCGCAAGGAAAAGGTCGATTTGGTGATTGGATGCGGTGGCGGCAGCGTGATGGATACGGCGAAGCTGATTGCAGCCGGGACGCTCTACAAAGGTGATCTCTGGAAGATGATGTATAGCCGCCATGACAGCAATGCGACGGTTCCGCCAGAGACGGCGCTGCCGATTATTCTTATCAATACCCTTCCGGCAACCTCCAGCGAGATGAACTGCGGTGCGGTGGCCACGAACACGGAGACCATGGAGAAGACCTACCTCTTCCATCCGTGCATCTATCCGAAGGTGTCGATTCTTGACCCTGAACTTACGACTTCACTGCCTGCTTATCAGACCGCCTGCGGCGTGGTGGACTCGCTTTCGCACGTGATTGAAATTTACTTCACCTGCTCGAATGTTGTTCCGATGCAGGATCGCCTCATGGAAGGGATCATGAGCACGCAGATGGACCATGTCGGCAAGGTTCTTAAAGATCCGAAGAACGTCGCCCTGCGCGGTGACCTGATGTGGGAAGTCACCTTGTCATGGAATGGCTGGATTCTTCCGGGCACAGGCGGCTTCACGCCGATGCACATGATAGCGCATGCGATGTCCGCCCGCTGGGGTGTGACGCATGGCGCGTCGCTCGGTATCGTGATGCCGGCCTTCATGAAGAAGACGTGGCAGGTCAATCCTGAACGCTACGTTCAGTTCGGACAGCGCATTTTCGGTAAGAAGATGACGCCGCTCCAGGTGATTGCTAAGTTCGAAAAGTTCATCTCCGGCCTCGGCGTGCAGACCCGCCTGTCACAGTGTCAGGGCGTTCCCGCAAACCAGAAGAAGGTTGTGAAGACGTTGCTGGATGATTGCGTCCGTGTCTACTTTGGCGCGAATGGCAAGCTTGCGTCGAAAGTTCCGCTTTCGAAGAAGGCCGTCAAAGAGATCATCGAACTCTGCTTCTAACAGTTTTTGTGCTAACGGTAAAGGAGTAATCGTATGACACGTGAACAACGCGCGTTGAATGTGATTAAGGGATTGCCGGTGGATTATCTGCCGAGCCAGATTACGCTTGCTGATCGTACCAAGGATGGTGCAGTCGCCAAAGCGCTAGGCTTATCCGGTGCGGAGGCGCTTGATGATTATTTGGACAATCATCTGGCCATCTCGCTGTCTCTGTGCGAGACACCACTCTTTTATCGCAATGACAAGGCGAAGATGGCTGAACTTGAGGCCAAGGGCTATGCCAAAGTCGATTATGTGAATGGGATTGTCTACGATAGCTGGGGCATGGGTATCAAAATTGGAGAGGAAGGCTTCTTCGCCTGTTATCATCCGCTTCAGGGCAATGCCGCAAAGAACAAGATGGCTGAGCCCTTCCTCCCTGATCACTTTGACCGCGCGATCCTCGACATGCCATTTGCTGAGGCTGCTCGGGCCTATCAGGCGCCGAACCCGAATCGGCCCGACAATTTGGACGACATGCTGCGCGATCTGAAGGCAAATGCCCATGGAGAGCATCTGGTGGTGCCATCAGGATATCTTGGCATCTATGAGCGGACCTACTGCCTTATGGGGTTCGAAGAGTTCATGATGGAATCCATTACAGACACGGAGTCTGTCGAGATTCTGATGGACAAAATTACGGATTACAAGGTCGCGACTGCCAAGCGCAAGGTGGCGGCTGGCTTCAAGTGCGGGCATCATGGCGATGACCTGGGCTGCCAAATCGGCACACTGGTTTCGCCTGCCCAGTTCCACGACCTCATCAAGCCGCGTATCGCGCGTCATTTTAAGGTCTTTAAGGATGCGGGGCTCCCCGTGATGATGCACTCGTGCGGGGATGTCACGCCCTTCCTGCCTGATTTGATCGAAATCGGCCTAGACATGATCGAGCCTGTGCAACCCTGTATGGGGCTTGAGCGCATTAAGCAATTGTTTGGCGATCAGCTCTCCTTCTGGGGGGGCATCGACACGCAGGAAATTCTGCCGCACGGTACGCCCGCAGAGGTGGCCGCGGAGACGAAGCGTGTGATCAGCATTCTAGGCAAGGGAGGCCGCTACATCATTGCGCCTTCTCAAGAGGTCATGGTAGATGTGCCTGCTGCCAATATTGCGGCCATGTTGGCGACGATCAAGGCGGAACGCGGAAACATGTAGGGGCGACCAATGGGTCGCTCGGCGTAGGAGAAATGTATGAATTATTTAATGGGCATTGATGTTGGCACCACAGGCACGAAGGCCGCCATCATTGATGATTCTGGCAATTTGATTGCCCAAGCGTATCGCGAGTACACCTGTGCGTATCCATGCCCTGGCTGGGTTGAGCAGGATGCGAACATGCTGCTCGAAACGACATTTGTCGTTGCGGCCGAGGCTCTGCGCAAGGCAAGTCTGCCTCCGGATGTCATCTGCTCCATTGCCTTCTCCGCACAGCGGTGCTGCACGATTGCAGTTGGCCGCGATGGCAAGCTGGTGCGGCCGATGATTTCATGGCAGGACAATCGCACGGCGGAAGAGATCGAGTTGATCCGCAAGGAGGTCAACGACGATGATTTCTATGACATTGTGCGCCTGCCGCAAAGCACGACCTGGATGCTCTCAAAGATTCTCTGGCTTCAGCGTCATGAACCTGAAGCATGGGCTCGCGTACACAAGGTTGTCCAGTTGCATGACTTTCTGCTCTACTCCTGGGGCGCTGGCGAATTCTATGTCGACCACTGTGATGCTGCGTTTTATGGTTGCTGGGATACGGCGCAGCTGAAGTGGAGTGACCGTCTGTTGAAGGTCGGCCATGTAACAGCGGAGAAGCTTTCGATTCCGCGCGCCAACGGGGATCGCGTTGGTGGCGTCTCGGAGATTGTTGCCAAGGCGACAGGGCTAAAGGCTGGAACGCCGTTGTGTATTGGTGCCGGTGACCAGAATTCAGGCGCGCTGGGCGCGGGCGTGGTCTGTCCGCACTTGCTCTCGGTCTCCTTGGGCACGGGTGGTGCGGTTTGCGCCTGTGTGGATCATGCGTTCCATGACGCCTCGCGTCGGACCATGGTCACAAACCATGTGATGAAGGATTTGTGGCTGGTTGAAGGCTATCAGGCGGGCGCGGCGAGCGTCTTCCGTTGGTTCCGTGACCAGTTTGCTGAACTGGAGTCCGCATACGCAAAAATGGCTGGCCGCGACACGTACGATATTTTGACCGAGCTGATCAGCAAGGCGCCTGTCGGTTCGAAAGGGTTGCTCTTGATGCCTTACTTTGCAAGCGCTGGAACACCGCGCTGGAATTCGGCCGCACGCGGCACCTTGATCGGGATGACCTTTGCGCATGACCGCTATTGCATGGCGCGCGCCTTTATTGAGGGCATTACGCTGGAAGTGCGCGACATGCTGGAGTCGCTGGTGAAGGCGGGCGTCACGTTTGAGCGAGTACATCTGCTGGGCGGTCCCACCAAGTCGTCGCTGTGGAATCAAATCCAGGCGGATGTCTATGGCCATCCAGTTTGCACCTTAGTCAATGGCGATGCGGCCGTGACAGGCGCGGCGATCCTGGGCGGTGTCGGGGTTGGCGTCTTTAAGGATGCAGCCTCGGGCGTGGAAAATCTGGTGAAGATGAAGACATTGTATCGTCCGGACGAAGCCAACACAGCCCGTTACAATGATCTCTACGAAGTCTACAAGAATCTGTACACGGCGCTGGATAATGCCAAAATTTATCAGCAGATTGCCGAGTTTCAACGGAAATACGGAGAATTAGAAAAATGATATCTCGTGAACGCGTGCAGGCGGCTTTGAAGCATCAGGCGCCTGATCGGGTACCTATTGACGTATGGGGTTCTGCCAGCCGTTTGTGTGACAAACTCTATTTTGAGATTGTGCGTGACCAGAAGTGGCAGGATCTTGGAAAGTTTGTCAGTGCGAGCCGTTCAGGCAATTACATGGATGAACGTGTCGCCGACATTATTGGCTGTGACTTCCGTCATATCCAGTTCGGTAAAGCGAAATATTTTGCTCCGACCGTAGATGCCGATGGTGTTGAATTCAATGAATGGGGTGTGGGCTTCAAGAAGGTCGGCGGCGAGCCAATGATCGCGAAGGTGCCCTTCATGGATGCAGATTGCAGTCTGATTGAAAAACATCGCTGGCCAAATCCGAAAGATCCCGGACGTATGACAGGCGTAGTCGACTCGGCCAAGCATTGGGCTGAAAACACACCCTATTTTGTCGGAACGAGTTCGTTGGTCTCGGGGCTGACGTTGGATATCGGGCCCTATCTGCGCGGATTCGAAGATTTCTTTGTCGACCTCTATGTGAACCCCGAATTTTCAAAGGCGCTGATTGCCAAGATTACGGATGTGCTGATTGAAATGCACGAATATGCGTTGAAGCCGATCGCGCCGTATATCGAATGGGTGGAATTTTCCAGTGATCATGGCATGCAGGACCGCCCGCTTGTGGCACCGGAGATCTATCGCGAATTCTTTAAGCCCGAATATAAGCGTCTCTTTGATGCGGTTAAGACGTTTGCGCCGAAGGCGAAAATCTGGATGCACTCCTGCGGTGCGGTTCGAGACTTCATTCCTGATTTCATCGACATGGGCGTGGACGTTCTTAATTCGTTGCAGCCCCGTGCGGTTGGGATGGACCCCTTTGAGTTAAAGAAGGAATTTGGCAAGGACATCGTCTTCCATGGCGGGCTCGACATGCAGGGTGCGCTGTCCGGAACAGTTCAAGAGGCGCGCGACGAGGCGAAAAAGTGTCTGGATGCCTTCAATCATGAGGGCGGCTACATTTTTGCGCCGAGCAACCATTTCATGCAGGACATCCCGCTGGAGAATTTTTATGCGGTATATGAAGTTGCAATGGGAAAATAATCTGTAGGGACGACTTACAGGTCGTCCACATGACGAGGATAACATGAGAGAGAAGAAAACAAATAACGCAGTGCTCCCCCCCAAGGAGCAGTTGCTGGATATGTATTTGAAGATGTCGCAGACGCGACTGTTTGAGGAGAATGCAGCTCGCCTGTTTTCATTGGGTCGGGTCCATGGAACCGCTCACTTTTGCATTGGTGAAGAGGCGGCCGCCATTGGCGTGACCACTATGCTGCATCCAGATGATCTGATTTATGCAACGCATCGCGGACATGGCCAGAGCATCGGCAAGGGGATGGACATTGGCCGCATGATGGCCGAGTTCCTGGGCAAGGCGACTGGCTTCTGCAAGGGCAAGGGAGGGTGTATGCACATCGCTGACATGTCCAAGGGAAACCTGGGCGCGAACGGTATTGTTGGCGCGCAGTTCCCCATCGCTGTCGGCGCGGCCTTGAGTATGCGTCTACAGAAGATTGACCGCGTGGTCATCTGCTTCTGTGGCGACGGGTCAACGAACGAAGG
>JBAXCC010000143.1:0-9444 GCA_037141675.1 bacterium
TTGAGCGAGTAGGTCTGTTCAACGTTATGCCCCAACTCATGCATCCCCACATTAAAATCATTGAACAGCAAGCCGTCAGGAGCAAACCGTATCCGCATGCGCGACGCCTGTCCGCGCATAGAACCGCCCATGGCGTGACCGGCTCCCCGTCCGTTCTGAACAACAATATTCTCTTTCAAAAATTGAGCGCGCTCGGCACTGAACCCCAGCTTCAGGAGAATCTCCGGCAGCCCTTCTCGGAGCGCTTCAGGCGTGGGATATTTTGCCTTGACCATGGCATCGAGCTTCTCCTGGCTGTGGGCTAAGGGCGGACGAAAGCCCGTGTACCAGATGTCAAACGGCTCCAGCGGACGCCCGAGACGCTTCTCAATGAGAGCACCCACTTCTTTAAACTGCGGGGAGGTGAGCAACTGCTCCAACATCGCTTGCACACGCGCCTCGCTCATTTGGCGTCCCTCTTCAAAGCGGCGCGCGATCAGCGTCGGCGCTTGGGGAGAGTAGGGATCGACCTTTTGGCACGCCTTAAAGATGGTGAGCCACTTGGCATAGCGCGTGTCGGGCTCAGCGGCATTGCTCAGCGGTTTGTCCTTGCAGGAGGGGTCTGCCTCAAGATCCTTGATTGTTGAGGCCTTCACCTCGTTGCTGGCTGGATTCCAATCCACCAACGGATTGTTGATCACAGCCGCCGGGATGGATTGGTCAATGACCTTCTCTAAAATCTTCTGTATCACGCGCTGACGCACAAGCCCGTTCGTGCCGTTGTTATACTGCGCCTTGATTTCATCGCGCAGTCCCCAATGGGAACTGAGGCGGAGCTTGGCGGGAAAGAGGCGCTCACCCTTTTCATTCAGGACATGGTGCATGCAGATATTGTACTGACTGATGTAGATATCGGCATCTGACACGGCATCCGAGAGCTTCTGCTGAATGTGGGCCGGGATGCGCGTGGAGAATTGCTGTGCGAGCCGGACCTCTGCCCACTGCCGACGCGACCTGCTGGGGCCCTCGGCCAGATTCTGTTCAAGCGTGGTCAACGGAAAATTGAGCAGCACCATGAAGGCCAGCTTGTTGCCAAAGAAGTCATCGTTAATATGCGCGCCAAACTCATACGCCGCGAAGGCTTCATCCATTGGCAGGATCGGTCCACGCTCCAGCTCCACCTGGAGGCGAAACTCATAACGGAGCTCGGTCAGATGGCCGTTGAGTTTCTCAAAGAGATGTTCGAAGCGGTTAAACAGTGCGTCCAGTGACTCCTGGGTACCAGCAAAATTCTGAAGGACGAACGCTTCAAAGGTTGCAACATCTCCATCTTCCGCGCGCCAGAATTGTCCTACCTGCGCCACTCCGCGATGGATACGGTTGCGTTGCCCTTCACCATATTTCGCAACCAGTTCGCGCTCGACTTTCGTGGTTGCTTCTTTTATCCCTTCGCACTGGACAACAGAAACGGCTTTCTCTGCAGCAACGAGAGTCGGGCCGCCCAACATACAAAAGGCGATCATAACACCATAGACGAATAATTCAATTTTTGCTTTCATCTTTTCCTTATTCACTTAACAGGTTCTTCGGGCGTGAGGATGTAGACCGCACCCGCCTTTGTTTTGAAGTTCAAAACTGTTGCACCAGGCCGTTCGACTGCAACGGCGTTCCCTTTTTCGGATACACGTAATTTTTCATTATATCGCACTACACACGGTTCGCCAAGCGTCGAGATGATGGTTGCAGAAACTAGGCGTCCCTCTGACCAGACTTCGCTGACCTCGAAACCGTTGCGTGCGCGAAGGCCCGAAACCTCGCCCGTGTGCCAGGCCTTAGGCAATGCCGGCAAGAGTTGAATCTCACCCGCCTGAGACTGCATCAGCATCTCAGCGATCGCCGCCGTAGCACCCATGGCCCCCTCCACCTGCGGCGCGGAGAAGCAGATTGAGAAAAGATTCGGGCAGGTTTGCTTGGCAACCAGATTTGCGAGGCAGACGTTAGCGTGCTCCCCATCGAGCAGGCGCGCCCAGCAAGCTGCCTTCCAAGCCATGCCGAACCCGGTTCCACCGTCACCGCGCATATTGAGCGAAACCTTTGCGGCTTCGGCCAACTCGGGTGTCGTGCGCGGCGAAATTTGCGCGCTGGGATAGAGGCCGTAGAGATGCGAGATATGGCGGTGCTTCTTCTCAATATCGCCCCAGTCCTCGATCCATTCCTGTAAATTACCCTTTTGACCGATCTGCATCGGTGCAAGGCGCGCGCGGGTCGCAGCCACTTTCTGGCAGAATGCTTCATCGGTCTTCAGCACGCGTCCAGCTTCGATACAGGCGGCGAAGAGGTCACGGAGAATCTGCATATCCATGGTCGTGCCGGCGGCAATCGTCGTGCCGGGCTGGGTGAATTTACAGTACTCGTCATAAAACGAATGATTCCCGGGACTGGCGGGGAAACTCTCAGGGGACGTTGCAGGACAGGTAACCAGCCACTTGTTTTTCGGATATTCAACCAGCGTGTCCAAGAAGAATTGGGACGCTCCTTTCAGCAGCGGATACACCATGCGCAGGTATCCTTCGTCTTTGCTGTAGAGATAATGCTCCCACAGATGCGTACAGAGCCAGGCACCGCCGACTGAGAAGGTGCCCCAGGTCGGACCATCCATCGGAGCAGCCGCTCGCCAAATATCCGTGTTCTGATGGAAGACCCACCCGGTTGCGCCATAGTGAACCTTCGCAACCTTGGCTCCTGTCTCGGAGAGCTCCTGCACCATCTGAGTCAGCGGTTCAACACACTCCTGCAGCCCAGCTACCTCGGCCGGCCAGTAGTTCATCTCCACGTTGATATTCGCCGTATACTTGCTGTCCCATGCCGGGTTCATGTCGCCATTCCAGATTCCTTGCAAGTTGGCAGGCTGACCCCCAGGACGGCTGCTTCCGAGAAGCAGGTAGCGTCCATATTGAAACATCAGGGACATGAGCTGCGGATCCTTTTCCGGATCATACGTGCGCAGACGCTCGTCGGTCGGACGGGTCGAGGCCTCAGTCGCAGGAAGGCTCATGTTGACACGGCCAAAGATTTCTTTGTGCGATTCGAGATGACGCGTGATAAGCCGGTCAAATGTGCGATTATCCACCCATGCCATGCAGTCCTTGGCCCGCTGTTCCGGATCGCCACTGATGTCATCATAGCGCTTGAAATTAGTCGCAGCCACAATCAACAGCATGGCAGAGTCTGCGCCCTGTACAGAGACGCTGTCCTTGGTGGTAGTTAGCTTTCCGCCCTCGGGGATCACATGAACCCGGCCCTGGTAACGAATACGCCCCTTGATGTCGCAGTACGATGCCGCTCTTCCAGAGAGCACCAGTTCGCCGTCCTTAATAACCTCTGTGGAAAACTTTTCATCGCCCGGTGTATTCGTGTTTGTTATCCCGCACAGCATGGTGGTGAATGAAAGCGAGCCGGGCTTATCCGCTGTCAGCCGCACGACCATGACGTGATCCTGCGCGCTCGCAAAAACATCCCGCTTGAAGTTCACACCGTTGACACCATACGAAACACTGGCAATGGCTGTGTTCATATCCAGCTTGCGGCAATAGTCGATCACATTCGTGTGTCCTGGAAATTCTAGGAAGAGATCACCCAGCGGTTGATACTTCATCTGATCCGGCTTGCCCATCATCTTCTTGGCGAAGAGCGCTTCCGCTTCCATCCACTTGCCTTCGAACACCAGCCTCCGAATTTCAGGCAAGGCCTTGGGACCGCCGGAGCTTGTCGGGTCATACGGCTGGCCAGTCCAGATGGTCTGCTCATTGAGCTGCAGACGCTCTCTGTCGGTTCTGCCGAACACCATGGCACCCAGGCGTCCGTTGCCGACCGGCAAGGCCTCGGCCCACTTCTGCGCCGGCTTGGCATACCAGAGAGTGCTCGCAGAGGCTTTCTGGCTGACGGGCGAATGCTTCGCGGAACGGTTGGATTTGTCAAAGGCGAGCAGTCCCCAAATCGCTTTCATGAGTTCAAAAATATCGGGTTCCGATGTCATCAGCTCAGCAGCATTGAAAGGGAAGAAATCATCCGTGCCGAAATAGGACTCGGTCATTTCGGAAAAGAACTCTTTCTGGTCTGTCAGCCCGTAATGACGGACGCGGGAGCCGTTGTAGAGGAGCGCGTTGTCGCCGCGTCCACTCTTCTTGTAATTCTCATACCCGCGCAGGATGCGTGGTTCTTCAAAGCCAAGGACTTGATCGTGATAGGCGTGGGAGAGCTCATGCAGGATGACCCAGGGTTGTTCATTGATGCAGCGCGAACTGAGCAGGTCCTTGGCCTCAGGGATATGCACGCACTTGACCAGATTGGTAGCATACCCATGCTCCTGCAACCAGTCTGCACCCGGATGATATTGCATGTTGTGCAAGGGGCCGTGGGAGAGATCAAGCACGATCGTCACGGCCTGCAACTTTTTGAGAGGTTCGCGTGGGACAACAAATGTGATGTCGACCAGCTTGGCTTCGAGCAGCTTGAGCACTCGCGTGCCGAGTTCGTCGTTGGGTTTTGTCAACAGGCGGTCATCCACCAGCACATTCCATCCTTGGATGTTCCTCGGCGTCCGCGAGGCAGGCGGAGGCAGGCTATTCTTTGTTGCAGCCCAAGATGAGATCGCCGCCTGCGAGATCATCGCCACTGCTAACCAGGAACACACCTTCGAACTCCCTAAATACTTCATGCCAAATTCCCCTCCCCCTTGCCTATAACTTGAGCGTTAAGAGTTGGGCGTTGAGCGTTAAGCGTTTTAAACTTTTAACGCTCAACGTTTAACTTTTAACTCTCAATTTTTAAAAAAACACCCCATCCGTTTATTCCCCGAATGCGTACTGCCAACTGCCCGCTGCCTCTAGCGCAGACAATAATACAACACGCCAACCACAATGCAAAGGATAAGTGCCACGATCCGCGGATCGCTCAGCCCCGTGATACGGCCTTTCAAGAATGCCAGCGGATGATCCCAGCATACTTTGCTAACTTCAGCTTGATCCATGGCAGGCGTCAGCAAACTCGTGACGATGTAAATAACGATACAGAGGACCGTGATGATCGGGCCGACCAGCATGAATGGGACACCCAAGCCTTGGACCGTATCGGTCACCAAGCCGGCGAAACCAGGTTGCGCTGTTCCCCCCAATATCCATTTTCCGATTGAAGGCATGTCGAGCACGAAATAGATCAATCCGACAATCGACCCCACATAAAACGTCATCATCGCAGCCTGCCAGGTTCCGCGTTTCCAGAATACGCCGAGCACAAAAATAGTCGTCACCGCCGGCGCGAAGGTCATCGGAATCTTGTTGATGGCCTCAAAAATCGTACCGAACTGATCGCCCTGCGTCGACCACAGCATCGCCAGCACCATGATAACACCCGTAGCGATTCGTCCGATCGTCACCACGCGGGTATCCGGCGTTTCCGGACGGATGCGCTTCACAATATCCATTGAAATCAGCGTGGCGCAACTGTTGAGCGCTGCAGCCATACAGCTCATCAACGCAGCAGCCATGCCAGCGGCGAGAAGTCCTTTGAGCCCCATCGGGACCAAGTAGTTGATCATGGAGGGCAACATGGTGTTGTAATCCGCATGAGTAGTCCCCTCCACCATCTTCAACGTGAAGGCACCCTTCTGCCACAGGACATAGCCCACCACGCCGGGCAGCACCATCAGAAAAACAGGCAGTATCTTGAGGAAGCCGGCAAATAGGGCGCCGTTCTGAGCAGACTGGAGATTCTTCGCGCCCAGAACCCGCTGGACATGTGTCTGGTCAGCACACCAGTACCAAATGCCCAGGATGGGATACCACAGCAACACCGACAGCCAGGAGAATTCATTGAGATGCCCTTTGGCATTGATGACAGGCTGTAACATATTCAGTTGCCCAGGATTGACGGCCGCCTTGAATGTCGCCACGTCATGAACTCCGACGCCGGGCAAAGCCATGATTCCGAGCACCGTGACCAGGATTGCGCCCGTCACCAACAGGACGACCTGCACATTCTCGGTCATCACGACAGCCTTGAGTCCGCCCAGGGCCGTATAGGTCACCGTGAACAGCGACAGGACAACGATCGTGACCACCATAGGCACGCCCAGAAAACTCTCAAACACCTTGGCGGCGGCAAACAGGCTGATGCCGATATGGATCAACAAGGCACCCAGCAACCCAATGAATGCAAGGGCTGTTCGCGCTTGCGGACAGTACCGGCGCTCCATGAACTCCGGGAGCGTGGACACCTTTGAATTGATATAAAAAGGCGCAAAAACCAAGGCCAGCAACATCAGCGTGAAACACGCCATCCATTCGAAATTGCCGATGACCATGCCTTCCTTGGCGCCTCCTGCAGCCAACCCCACCAGATGAATGGTGGAGATGTTTGAGGTAAACACCGCTGCCCCGACCGTAAACCACCCTAGTGATTTGTTGGCGAGAAAATACTGCTGGGAGGTAGCATTTCTGCGAAAGCCAATCCAAATACCGAAGGCCGTGATTCCAATCAGATAGACCAGAAGCACCGTCGTATCCACCCAGTTCATAGCCCATGCCATCATCGCCATAGTAAATCCCCCCTTTAGTCGTGTATGTTAGCGCTTTTCAAGATACCACCTGGGGCCTCCGCCGGAGACCAGAAGAATATTGGAATAGGCTGTAAAGTCGCCTGTCCTGATCACCGCTTTGACGCCTCGTGCCCGTGCACGGATCTCGTTCTGCGAAATGATCTCCACGGCAACGCCTTTGCCAAAGGATTTCGTCAATTCTTTAAAGCGGGTCGGCACCACCTTTTTCGTCTCTTCGGAGATCACCAGCTTCTCGACCGAGAAATGCTTCTTCAATTCTGCCAGCACCTCCGGCACCGTGGGCTTATTCTCCGCCAGCGAAACATCAATGGTTCGCACCCCGAGCGGAATGGCAAACCCGGCATCGCACACGATCACTTCATCCGTATGCCCCAAGGTGCTGAGTATGTCGCAGATATCGCGATTGACAATGCCTGTTTCTCTCATGATTAACTCCTGAATGTGGTTGCCTGCTGGACCTTGTGGTACGCCTCCCAAGCAGCCTTGAATGTAGCATAGTTTGCCTTGGTTTCAAAGACCTGACTGTCATTCCAGAGCACACGCCAGTCGCCATCTGCTTCTGGCCACAGGAAGACCTGGCCCCAGATCAGCCGGTTATTGGCGTCGATCCCTGGATGTGCCGGAGTGCCGTCGCCGCTGATCCTCAGCATTTGATCCGCGGAAAGCAGATCTTCAGCCGCTGCCTTGAGATTATCCAGCATCCAGTCGGAACGCGTCGCCATGGCAACATACCCGCCGCTCTTCTTCTCACGCTGGGCTGCCCAATTCAAACAGACGCGCGCCGGCGCCACACCAAGCTCTTTCGCAATCGCCTGAATGACCGGGTCCATCATATCTGCGCGGTGCTCCTTGAACCTGTCACGTCCCGGGCGGTTTGGCGACCCCAGTGACATGTAACCCGTGCAGGCGATTCCTTCAGATTCAAAATACCGACGAAGCTCTGTTTGCTGGCAGAGGGGATGCATTTCCATCTGGTTAGCCACGGGGCGATCCGCCTTCGACACATCCCTAAGCAGCAGCTTCATCGTCGCTTCGGTGTGGTTGGAGGTTCCGACGTCCACAATCTTGCCTGCCTTTTTCAATTTGAGAATTTCACCCCAGGTATCCAGGAATGCTTCGTGGATGTAGGGTACGGCATCGGGATTGCGATGGTTGCCCGTACATCCAGGAGTATGAACATTGGGCCAGGGCCAATGATTCAGATACATGTCGATCTTATCAACGCCTAACGCCTTCAGGGTCGCCTCGAAGGCCGGTGCCACATCTTTAGGAGCCATGTGCCCGTTCCAGAGTTTGCCTGTGATGAACAGATCGTTGGCAGACGCAATATATCCCTTCCTGATCGCCTCACGGATCGCCTCGCCTACCTTGTCCTCATTCTCATACGCACGCGCCGTATCGATGTGGCGCCACCCCAGCCGGATCGCTTCGACTGTCGCGTCCTTCATATACGCCTGCGCCCAGTCAGAGTGAAATGTGCCGAACGCAGCCGCTGGCATCAGCTTTCCACTTGCCAAGCGCAGCTGCTGAACCGACTTCGGATCAATTCCACTTATCTTTTGATCAAAACACACCTGATCGCACTGCATCGTTTTTTCATTCATTGCTCATCTCCGTATTTTTTAAATTCTGAGACTATGTCAGCTGGCAATGGCGGTGTCCCGCCAGCCTGGGTACAGACAAACGCCGCCACCCGATTCGCCAGATCCTGTATCCGTCCAAGATCGAGTCCCAAAAGCAGTCCGACGGCCACCACCGCGATGAAGGAATCCCCCGCACCGACCGTGTCGACGACCTGTGCTTTAAATCCTGGATGGCTTCCATCATAACTCGATGAAATCATTCGACTGCCTTTATCACCCTGTGTGTACACAACCAGATCCAAATTGAAACGTGCGAGCAGATCTCGCAACAGGGTTGAAACGTCACCTGCCATCCCGAGCATTTTGGCCACCGTCGGCAATTCAGCATCATTCAGTTTGACAACATCAGCAAGATTCAACGAGTCGATAATAATTGCTTCTGAAACGAACGGGGGCCGAAAATTAACATCACACACCTTAAGGCAACCGGGCCGGACTGCCCGCAGAAAATCAGTGATTCCTTTTCTGCTGCGCGGGTCACGTTGCGCGAGCGTTCCGAAGACAACCGCATCTGCTAACTTTGCCACGCGTTCCAACTCATCATCAAATACAATGGCGTCCCAGGCCGCAGGCTGGCGGATCGAAAACGACGGAACGCCTAAGCTGTCCAAGGTGACATCCACAACACCGGTGGCCAGCTCTTTGAGGGAGCGAATGCCAGAGCGGTCAACTCCGTTACGATCCATCTGTTCAAGGATCTCGCGTCCGTACGGATCATCACCAACCGCACTCACGACCATCCCGTGCAGCCCCAATTGCGTAGCCATTGCAGCCACATTCCCCGGAGCGCCGCCCAACAACTTCCCGGACGGCAGAAGATCCCAGAGGATCTCGCCGATCCCGATGAAAAGAGGACGTTTGTTTGGTACATTAGTCAACATCGATCATCACCTTCATTGTTTTATCGCCTCGAGCATCGATGAATCCATACGCATCGTCATAACGCTCGAACGGAAAATGACACGTGAGCAAGGGCTCCGTTTTCACGGCCCCCGAGTCGATCCATTTCACTGCCTGCACCCAGTCCTCATGACGGTACATCATGGATCCCTTAAGGGTCAGTTCGTGTTCGCACACCACCGACATGTCGACCTTTGGCTTGTCACCATAGACGCCGACGATCAGCAGGGTGCCGCCTTTGCCAATGCCCTTCACAAGCGTTGTCAGACTCGCCTCAGCTCCAGCCACCTCAACCCCCACGTCAAA
>JBAXCC010000144.1:0-9373 GCA_037141675.1 bacterium
CGGCACTCGTGTTGCCGACCTTGGCCAGCGGCATGTCGATTTTCATCTTAAAAGGCTTTTTTGATGGCCTGCCGCGTGAACTCTATGAGGCCGCCATGATCGATGGGGCAAAAGAGTGGCAGGTCTTTCTCAAAATCACGTTGCCGATGACAACTCCGATCCTGGCAGTGAATGCGCTCAATGCGTTTGTTGCCGCTTACAGCAGTTGGGAGTGGGCCTTGCTCGTCTGCCAGAAACAGAGCCACTGGACACTGGCGGTCTGGATGTACCAGATGAGCCAGCAGATGAGCGACCAGCCATGGGCCGTGATGGCAGGCTTTGTAATGGTCTCCATCCCGACTGCCATTGTCTTCTTCGCCTGCCAGAAGATCATCTTGCGCGGCATCGTCTTGCCCAGCATGAAGTAAGGTCTGAGTCACTGGCCCAGCCGGGGGCAAGAGACGGGTGGAATAAGTCAAGTTTTAATGAGAGGTCAATATTTGCTCTGCGTGTTTGAGAGCCTCGGCGATTGTATCGTCCATGTCTAGATAGCGATATAAACCCAGTCGCCCCCCAATAGAAATATTTGATCGTTCCTCTTTTAGGTATGAGCAAAGCAACTGAGCGTTGTGCGGCGTATTTATCGGATAATAAGGTTCGTCCGTTTCCCCTGCACTGCGAGAATATTCTGTATGCGTTACAGTACATGCAGAAGAAGACCGTTCGGGATGGTAATGTTTATATTCATGAATCCGCGTGTAGGGGATCGTTTCGTCTGCATAATTGATAACCGCGCATCCTTGGAAGTCAGGGCAGTCATGCATCTTGCGTTTCAGCTCAATAGTCCGCCAGTCTAAGCGGCCGTATTTGTAATTATGGAGCCGGTCTATAGGGCCTGTGTATAAGATGGGAATATCGCCAAGTGACTCACGAATATCAAAAAAGCATTGGTTTAACCGAATCTCGATATTGGGACGATCGAGCATTCGTTCAAAAAGTTTTCCATAGCCATCCAGAGGGATGCCCTCGTAGGTATCGGAAAAATATCGGGCATCATCATTATGGCGAACAGGAAGTCGTGTCATGATATCCGGCGAAAGCTCTTTAGGGTCTTTTCCCCATTGCTTGACTGTATAGCCTTTGATGAATGCTTCATACAACGGTCGCCCGATCATTGAGATGGCTTTTTCTTCAAGATTCGAGGGGACGGATACACTTTCCTTGCAGGCTTCTTGCAAGAAGCTGCTGACCTCGCAAGGCTTCAAATTCAGATTATAGAAATTATTGATTGTCGTGAGATTAATCGGCATCGGATAAGTTATATTTTTGTAAGATGACCGCACAGAATGCCTGTAGTTATTAAATTCGGTAAATCGCCGAATATACGCCCATACCTCTTCATTCGATGTGTGGAAAATATGCGATCCGTAGGTGTGCACCTCAATCCCTGTTTCCGGATCAATATGCGAGAAAGAATTCCCCCCGATATGGGGCCGCTTTTCAATGACAACAACCTTCCTGCCTGCAGCGGCTAACCGCTCCGCCACGGTAGCGCCATAAAAACCTGCCCCGACAACAACGAAATCCATCGAAAACTCCTTTACCTCAACAGGAAGACTAAATAAAGTCCGCATAACATGATCAGGGTAATGGATAAAAAAATAGCAGCACGCTTCCAACGCCGGCATGCGCGAGCCAAACGACGAAACTCTATTGTTTTCTCGATGGCTTGAGGCGTCGATGAACCATCATAAAGACTATGATAAAGTGCGTGTGCAAATAGAACGGGTTGATTGTGTATGCAGAATTTAAACCCGCATGGTTCCGCGATACGTAAAGTTATTGGGTAATGCGCATGTGTGTGGATAATATTCGGGATTAATTTAACCCTGAAATTCATTTGGATAAGATAAGAAATAAGCCATTGCTGTTTAGCATAATGCGCAAACAGACTATCGGCCTTTTCCCAGTCTCGAACGTACTGCTCGTATAGGGCTCTATAGACTTTCTTCTTAGCGGCTAAAACACCCGTGTTGTAAACCTGAAGAGCAGCGTAGCCGGGAAATGATGCCTCGATTGTCTCGTGCTTCGTGAGAACTTGCAAGTTAGCGGCTTCATCCATGAGTGTCTGCGACGGGGAAGCATTGTGCCCCGCCGCAATTTCGCTGTCCGCGAGTTCGCTGAAAAACAAAATCTCATCAGGGCTCATCTCCCTCTGAATATCAATATCCGCATCTGTAAAAATGATAACGTCTTCATCCCCGACCCAATCAAGAGCATCCAGGAAGCCGCCATGTTGCAGACATGAATTAGCGTTTGGGGCTCGTACGCGGTTGCTATCATATTCAACAAAACGGACGTGTTCGTATTTCTTTTTTAATGCATCATCAACGGCGAAATCAATCGTGATGATGACATTCGAAACATGGCTGTTTGGGCGCATGCTCCGAATAAACGGTTCTGCTTTCGTCAAATATGATCGATTAATTCCTGATATTAAGTAAATCATTTTACTAGCATCCCATAGGATAAGCCAAAAACATTCCAGCACCCTTGATTTACGGTGATTATGACGGGCTGGAGTCAAAACAGTCAATCCCTAAAAGCAGATATTATCTGAAATACCAAAAAATGCTGGTCTCTATCCAGAACTCCATTGTCCTTTTCGCCTGTCAGCAAATCATCCTGCGTGGCATTGTCCTGCCCAGTATGAAGTAAGTTGGGGAGAATGCGCGAACAAACACGTGCAGAGGACGAGTGTATGCACGATGTCCGAACGCTCGTTTGAGGCCAGCGAAGCTGGAGCGAGGAGCGGTATTCCGCGATGGAGCGGCAATGCGGGGATGGGAGCGTGTAGACGTTATTTCTCACAGAGCTACAGAGACCACAGAGCAATGTTATGTCTTAAGAATCTCCTCTGTGAGGGACTATACAATTTTCCGAAATGGATGGAGCTTCTGACAGGATAAACAGGATTTTGAGGATGGCTTTTGGGGAAGCTCTAAGGGGACAGGGGGACAGACTATTCATTCAATGGCGCTGAGTTCAGCCCAAAAAAAGTTTGCCTTTGCTACCGCGAGACTATATTCTAAAACCATTGTTGGGGATATTTTATACCTTGCGAACGTTTACAATTGGGGGATTACTGTTATGCGCGGCATAGTAACGCAGGAGGATTGCTTATTCAAAATCGTGTTCTATACGATGCTGTTTTGCGGGGTGGCAACAAGTGATGCGCGCGAGGCGCTGTCTTATAAACCTAATCCTTCCCCTGTGGCGCGGCAGGCGATTGAGGAGGATTGGCAGCGGCAGGAGAAGGTGACGAGGCAGGTTGCAGCCAACTCGCCGGCGGCCCTCGACGGACTCCTTATGCGTGGCCGGCTGATGTGTGAGGACATGGAGGAGCTGGGTGGCGGCGCTGCAGCGAAGCCAGCGCGGGCGAAGCTGGAGGAGATCAACGCGGCACGCGAAAAGCTGGTCGCGGATCATTGTCCCGCAGGGGAGGCCTGGCTGAAACTTTATCTGGAGTTGCGCTGGGTGATCCGTTCGCTGGCCTTCAGTAATCCACGGCTGGATTTTGATAGCCTAGTGTTTGTCAAGCGGCGCTGGCCGTCGATCAACCACCAGTGCTCTCATCGTGTCGGGGAGGCGCAGGCGGGCGGGGCGAATGTCTGTATCTTGACGGGGCTGAGTCCCGACGGTTCAGTCCGGGAGCTTCTGGACGCGGACCATGCCCGGGGCGGGGTTGGGCGTCCGGATCTCTCGTTTGATGCGAAGCAACTGGTTTTCCCGTATGCCGAACCCCGTACTGCCGGCAATATGAACTATGGCTATGGCCAACCCGGTGTCCGCGGCGGTAAATGTTTGATGTACGATATCTGGACGGTCAATGTAGATGGAACAGGCCTCAAGAATCTCACCCGTGCACCTGGCTATGAGGATACGGAGCCTTGTTATCTTCCGGATGGGCGGATCGCCTTTACGTCGTCCAGGTCTGGCCGGCTTGTTCAGTGCGGCAACTGGGCGCTGGTATGCGGCATCTACTCCATGAAGGCGGATGGCTCTGACGTGCGCCAGGTGACGGAGCCCAAGGAAGGCGAATTTTATCCCAGCATGCTGGACGACGGCCGGATCATCTATACTCGGTGGGATTATGTGATGAAGGGGTATAATGTCATCCAGCAGGTGTGGGCTGTTAATCCAGATGGCACGAGGTCCCAGCTCTATTACGGCGACTGGTATGCTTTTTCCAAGGGGCCCATTGCATTATTCGAAGCGCGCCAGGTGCCGGGGCGCGGCAAGCTCATGGCCGTTGGAGCAGCGCATCACAATTCAGGGGTGGGCCCCCTCATGCTGGTCGATCCAGCAAAGAACCGGGGATCGCTCGATTCAATGATCAATGTGACCCCGGAGGTCGCGTATCCGGAGACCGGTGGGCTGTTAAATGAAGTGGAACAGCTGGAGCTGACCTACAAGGCTTTGCCGAACACGGGCTGGTATGCGTCGCCCTGGCCGCTTTCCGAAAAACATTTCTTATGCGTGTACTCCTTTGATTCGGAAA
This sequence comes from bacterium, assembly GCA_037141675.1. Taxonomy (GTDB): domain Bacteria; phylum Verrucomicrobiota; class Kiritimatiellia; order RFP12; family UBA1067; genus CAIZQW01. Next base: position 4,541 of record JBAXCC010000144.1, read on the forward strand.
ACACATCGGCGTTTGGCTATGGGATTTACCTGCAGGATATCCATGGAAACAAGGAACTGATTTACCGGGGAACCGATTTCTCGTGCTATGCGCCCATGCCGCTGAAGCCCAGGCCGCGGCCGAAGGAATTGCCGGATACTGTGAAGGGGCAGGATCCGCAGGCGCCAGGGACATTGATCGTGACGGATATCTACAAGGGGCTGACCGGCGTGAAACCGGGCGAGGTCAAATTTTTGCGCGTGCTGGAAACACACCCCAAGATAATTGAGACCACGCCTCAGCGGGTGGACATGGGTGTGAACTGCGGCTGGGATGCGCGCGGGGTACTGGGGACGGTTCCTGTGGAAGAGGATGGCTCAGCCTGTTTCCTGGCGCCCTCGAACCGGCAGCTCTTCTTCGAAGCGCTGGACAAAGATCATCTGGAAATACGGCGCATGCGGAATTTTATGAACCTCATGCCGGGCGAAACCGTGGGTGCGTCGGGTGTCATGAGTCCTACTCCTCGGCGGCGAAGCCTGCGGTGACCGAGGGTCTCATGGCCTTGAAACGTGCGCCTTCGAAGATCACGCCGCCCGCATGGGGCACGGGCGGGCTTGCCTTTCCGCGGGTCGTGCAACCAGTCCTGGATCGCCTGTGTGTCAAATGTCATGATGGGGAGAAGGGCAAGGAGAAAAGTTTTGATCTTCGGGGTTTGAAATGGGTGAAGGCTCCCGGTCCCCACGATCCGGATCAGGGACCTCAGCATCTCGTCAGCGACTCGTTCCTGAAGTTGCTGGACTATGTGTCGTATGTCCGTGTCGGAGGGTATCACGGGCCGAAGCTTCCGTTGCAGGCGTTCAAGACTGGTTCCCATGAGAGCCGGCTGATGCAGGTCCTGGCCAAGGGGCATCACGGGTTGACGCTGGCGGCTGACGACTGGCAGGCGCTGGCCTGCTGGATTGACTGCAACGCGCCGTTCTACGGAGACTGGGACAACATCATCGTGGGTCCGGCGCAAGGTGCGGAGGTGCTGCGTGAACTGACGGACGCGGACAAAGCGCTGATCAATACCCGGGTGCGGCAGTTGAACAGCCAGAGCGAGGGAAAAGTCAGGATTGTCGGGTATCTGTCCGGCGGGCTGCAGGTGAGTTCCGACCTGGATAAGAATATTGTTTTTTCTCAGGTGCAGGGGCAAGGGTGGACGTGTCCTGAAATGCAGAAGGTGGAGAATCTGCCGCCGACTCAGCGGGCTCTGACGTTCAGTGATGTCAGCCTGAAGTTTGCACTCAAGGGGCTGGACCCCGCGAAGCGTTACGCTCTCGGGCTGACCTGGTGGGATTATAACAATGCCCAGCGGCTTCAAAGCATTTCGGGCAAGGGAATAAAAGAGGCGAGGATCTTTAAATTGCTGGATCCAACCCTGCTGCCGAATTTCACGGCAGCAAGGCAGTTGCCTGGCACCGTGACGCTGGAGATCCCGGCGGAACTCTCTCGGCAGGGCGAACTTTCACTGACGATACAGAAAGAGGGCGGCGCCAATGCGGTCGTCAGCGAGATATGGCTGCAAGAAAATTTTGCTGAAACAAACAAGTAGAGGGGTCACTCATATTTGGACATTGGACAACCCAGCATTCCATTATTCCAATCCAACGCCTCCGCTGTTATACTGCTCTTCAATTGTGGAGAAAAAACCGTGAATGATGCTGTAATGATTGATGGTGAGACGTGTGTCGGATGCGGGCGGTGTGTGGAGGTCTGCCCGACCGAGTTTCTGACACTTCAGGCTGGCAAAGCCGTCGCCACGGGTGAGAAGTGTCTGAATTGCGGACAATGCGAGGCTGTGTGTTCGACAGGCGCTGTGAAGGTATCGGCGTTGGAGGAGAGCGTAGGGGACTATACCACCTTCCAAATCAATCATGAGTGGGTGCCGTATGGGAAGCCCGATCTGGCCACGTTGGTCGCGCTGATGCGCTCGAGGCGATCTTGCCGTCAGTTTCTTGACACGCCGGTTGACCTTGCGCGTTTGCAGGATCTTGCCCAGATCGGTGCATCAGCGCCTTCGGGAACCAACTGCCAGCCCTGGACGTTTACGATATTGCCTGACAGGGCGGCTGTCTTAAAACTCAGTGCAGAGATTCTCGCTTTTTTCATGCGCCTGAACAAAGTAGCTCGTTTACCCTTCATCCGATGGTTTTCAAGCGATCTACGAACCTACTATCGCAAGCACTATGCCTCCATTGAAAAAGCGCTGAAGGAATGGGAAGAGACAAAGAAGGATAAGCTTTTCTTCAATGCGCCAGCCATCATCTTGGTGGGATGCAAGCCAGAAGCGTCAACCCCAGCAGAGGATGCGCTGCTTGCCGCGCAGAGCATCCTGCTTGCCGCGCATACCATGGGTTTGGGAACCTGCCTGATAGGGTTTGCGACAGCCGCGCTCAAAAGGGATGCGAATATTCAAAGACGCCTGGGCATTCCCGTGGATGAAACAATTTATGCCGTCATCGCGATGGGTGTGCCAGACCGGTCATATTGCCGGATCACACGAAGAAAGCCGGCTATAACACGGGTACTGCATCTATAATAATTGCTAATTGACGAAGGGGTTAAAAGCAGATATTATTAACCCATAAATATGGCTTCTGAAAAACAAACAATTCTACCTGTGGGTTCGGTTTTTGAAAAGTACCGCATTGAAGGTGTGCTTGGAAAAGGTGGGATGGGCGAGGTCTATTTGCTTCGTCATCAGGTACTGGATTCCCTCTTTGCCTTGAAGATTCTCTTTCCTGAAGTTGCGCGCAAAAATCAGAAATTTGTTGACCGCTTTATTCGGGAAGCCAAGCTGGCGGCAAAAATTCAGCATCCGAACTTGGTGGCGGTGTATGATACGGGTCAGCATGCGGAGACCGGCATCTACTACATCATCATGGAATATGTCTCCGGGGGCAGTGTCCGTGAGTTGTTAAAGCGTGAGGAGAAGCTGTCGGAGAAGCGTGCCTTGGAGATTACCGCCCAGGTCACAGAGGCATTAGTGGCGGCGCACGCCAATCACATGGTTCACCGGGACATCAAGCCGGACAACATCATGTTTTCCGCTGATGGCGTAGCCAAGCTTGCAGACTTGGGTATTGCGAAATCCACGGGCGACAAAGATACGTTATTGACCGTGGATATTTCCGTCTTCGGTACGCCGGCCTATATGTCGCCGGAGCAGGCGCTCGATTCGCGCATGGTCGATTCGCGTTCAGACATATACAGCCTGGGCATTGTCCTTTACGAGATGCTGACGGGTAATAAGCCTTTTACGGGAAAGACCTCGATAGAAATTTTGGCGCAGGTTTTGCGCGAAGCGGAGATCCAAGATGTCCGGACGATCAATCCTGCTGTTTCGGTTCAGACGGCGGAGTTGATATCGTGCATGGTGGCAAAGAAGATGGAGAACCGTCCGAGTACACCTTCTGAACTTTTGGCGAGAATCCGGGCGATCCTTAGGCAGAGGTCCAATTCCACGTCGAGGCGGTCAACCGCGGCACCGCTGCCTTCTGAGCGTGCTGATGCGCCAGATGAATCAGATACGCACGCAACCGATGCGTCTTGGAGTTGCAATGCGGAGGCCAACGCAGAGGATTATGTTCCAGCAAGCGGAGCGCAGCAAGTCGCGACCGCATTGACCGTGGGTGTGCCTCCATCGAAACGGAAGGCGGTTTCGCCGCTGAAAGCCGAGGCGGACGAGCAGGAGAAGCGCTCCTCGTCTGGAGTAAAAGCCTGGCTAATACTACCGCTTGTGGTGCTTTTGACGGTGGGCGGTTATGTTGCTTACACGTATTATGCGGATTATCAAAATGGCAACACGGTTTCGGATCTGGTGGTTGCGGTGAATACGGCACTTGATCAAAAAGATATAAAGACTGCCACAGCGAAAGTGGCGGCAATGGAGGCGATGGATGCACCACGCGCTCTTCTGTATCGGAAGAAATTGGAGATGGCGCAGGATCAGGTGAAGAAAGAGAAGGAGACCTCTGAACGAAACGCGACTCTGGAGCGGCTGCAACGCGAGATTGAAGCGGCGCTGGATCGCAAGGATTCCGCTGTGGCGAGTGCGAAGATTGCTGAGTTGGAAAAGTCGGATGTGGCCTTGGCAGAAGCCTGCCGGAAACGACTGGAGGAGTTTGCGCGCGAGAATGATGCGAAGCCTGTTTACGTGAAGGCCCGCGCAGCCAAGGAGTCCATTGATAAACGGAATCTGGATGCTCGGCAGGGCATAGGAGCACGTTTGCGGGAGATGAATGAGGCTTTTGTTGAGCTGGATATGGCGTGGCAGGCTCGCAAATGGGGGGAGGTTGTTTCAGGTGCTGCCAGGGTCCAGTCAAAATGTGCGGATTTGGAGTCCCTGGAAAGTTCACGCAAGGTAGCCACAACGCAAAAGGATGTCACAGACAAGGCGCGGCAAGCCGCTGAACAGGCAGAGGCTTCCAAGTTTGCAGAACAGTTTTTCACGGAGGGAGAGAAGGCGTCCATCCGCGCCGGAGCCTCTTTTGAGTCGGGTGATTTCGAGGCAGCGACTAAAGCGTGGAAAGAGGCGGTAACGGCGTATGGGGCGGCTGTCGTTTATGTGAAGTCCGCTCAGGCCTATGGAAAAGCCAAGGAAAGTTTTGAAGCTGGGTGCAAGCAATATGGGGCGGTCTTTGAAAAATATGGGGGTCCCAAGTTGAAAGAGGCTCGTGAAAAGGAGAGCCTGGCGGTGTCGCTGCAAAACAATCCCGAGCAAGGGAAGAAAGCCTATGAGGAGGCTCAAGCGCTTCTGCTTGTTGCGATTGACGAAGCCATTGCGCGGAAGGCCAGTGACGAAGCCATTGC
>JBAXCC010000145.1:0-9349 GCA_037141675.1 bacterium
ATGTCGAGCTTCTCATTCCAGAGCTTGATTTGCGCAAGGGTCTGGTTAGTGAAGCTGTTGGACATCACGAAGCTCGGATGCCCTGTGGCGCAACCCAGATTCACGAGGCGTCCTTCTGCGAGCAGATAGATGCAATGTCCATCAGGGAAGATATACTTGTCGACCTGCGGCTTAATGTTCACATGCTTGATCCCCGGCCATGACTTGAGCTGCGAAACCTGGATTTCGTTATCGAAATGCCCGATATTGCAGACGATCGCTTGGTCGCGCATCTTGCTCATGTGTTCCGCCGTAAGGATGTCACAGTTGCCCGTCGTGGTCACATAGATATTCGCGTAGGGAAGCGCGTCTTCGACTGTCGCAACTTTGTAACCTGCCATGCAAGCCTGGAGCGCACAAATCGGATCGATTTCAGAGACCCATACTTGAGCACGGTGATTCTTGAGAATTTCCGCACAGCCTTTCCCAACGTCACCATATCCGCAGACAAACGTCGTCTTGCCCGCGACCATCACATCCATCGCGCGCTTGAGACCGTCGACGAGCGATTCGCGGCACCCGTAGATGTTATCGAATTTCGACTTGGTCACCGAGTCATTCACGTTGATGGCTGGCACGAGCAGCTTCTTCTCTGCTTCGAGCTGATAGAGGCGATGCACACCGGTCGTTGTCTCTTCAGACACACCCTTCCACTTTTTGATAGCAGCAGGGAAATACTCCGGCTCCTCCTTGAGGATGGTCTTGACGAGTTCCTTGATGATCCCCTCTTCTTCACTACCACTGGCTTCGTCGAGGAATGCAGCGTCTCCACGGCTGGCTCGTGCGCCCCAATGCAGAAGCAGCGTCGCATCACCACCATCGTCCACGATCAAATCCGGTCCGGAGCCATCTGGCCACGTTAGCGCTTTGCGCGTACACCACCAATACTCATCCAGCGTCTCGCCTTTCCAGGCATATACTGGAACGCCTGCCTGCGCTATTGCCGCAGCCGCATGGTCCTGGGTGGAGAAGATGTTACACGAACACCAACGCACATCGGCGCCAAGCTCCACGAGTGTCTCGATGAGCACAGCGGTTTCGATGGTCATGTGGAGAGATCCCATGACGCGCGCGCCCTTGAGCGGCTTCTTCGCGCCATACTTGGCCCGTGTCGCCATCAGGCCCGGCATTTCCTTCTCCGCAATTTCAATCACGCGACGGCCCCACTCTGCGAGACCCATATCTTTTACTTTATAATCCATAAAACTTTCTTTTCTGTTCACACAAAGGCACAAAGGAATGACCTTTGTGCCTTGTGAGATATTCTCAACCTACTTCTTTATACCAGCTGCTGCACGGAGGGGTGCCACACGATTAACCTTCTCCCACGGGAAGCCTTCGCGACCGAAGTGACCGTAGTTCGAGGTCTTACGATAGGACCAGCCCTTGGGCGTCGTCAACCCCAGGTCCTTGATGAGCATGCCCGGGCGGAAATCGAAGATTTCGCCAGCCATCAGAATCTTCTCAAGCTTCTCTTCAGCAACCTTGCCTGTACCGTAGGTACTGACATTGATGCTCAGCGGCTTCGAGACACCGATCGCATAAGCAATCTGGATTTCGCACTTATCGGCCAAACCAGCAGCGACAATGTTCTTTGCAACATAGCGTGCATAATAGGCCGCCGAACGGTCGACCTTTGAGGGGTCCTTACCCGAGAATGCGCCACCGCCATGCGACCCTACGCCACCGTAGCTGTCGACGATAATCTTACGGCCTGTTACGCCGGAGTCGCCACAGGGGCCACCAATGACGAAACGACCTGTCGGATTGATGTAGAACTTGGTCTTGTTCGTAAGCATGCCCGTATCCTGCAACAGGAAGCGTGCATTCTCTTCCAAATCCTTGCGAATCTTCTTAATCGGCACATCGCGCGTCTGGTGAGAGATGACCACAGCTGTGATCTCCTTCGCAATACCATTCTCATGCATCACGCTCACCTGGGCCTTGGAGTCCGGACGCAGGTATGGAATTTCGCCATTTTTACGCAGGGTCGTGAACATCTGCAGCAACTGATGTGAAAAAACGATCGGAGCCGGCATCAGTTCAGGAGTCGAGTTTGAAGCATACCCGAACATCATGCCTTGGTCGCCCGCGCCCTGCTCTTCGAGAGTCTTCTTGCTGACACCTTGGTTGATATCCGGGGACTGCCCATGCAAAGCGCTCACATAGTTAAACGTATCAAAGCTAAAACCTTCAGCAGGATCATCGTAACCGATATCCTCCACCACCTCACGGGCGATGTTCTGCGGGTTAATCTTATCCCAATTTTTGCAGGTGACTTCCCCCACATTGACGACCAGGTTCGTACCGGCTGCTGTTTCGCATCCAACGTGTGCATTCGAGTCTTGCGCCAAACAGGCGTCCAGAATCGCATCCGAAATTTGGTCACAAACCTTATCGGGATGACCTTCAGATACCGATTCGGAAGTAAACACATGACGTGTATTCAACTTACTCATTTTTTTCCTTTTTTGTTTAATTTTGCACGCACCAAGCGGGCAAAAAAGACTATTTGATCCTCATATCTCTTAGGAACGGCAGACTCCGTCCCCGAGAATTACGCAAAACCAATTGCTTTGAACAATTCGTAACTAGCTATCAATGAGGATGTTATAAACACCATAAACGAGAGATGTCCACACATGTGGCACCCCATTTAATGTTGTCAAAAAAATACCATAATATGGAGGATTTGGCAAGTACTGTCCGAGCAATTCTACTAATGACAAGAGAGCGGACTTTTGCTATTCTTTTGGCTTTTTAGGAGGTAATATGTCTTATTATCATGTTGTTTCTTTTTTTCTGATGATCGCGATTCTCACGGGGTGCTCAACCACGACCATTGTCAAAGATGCCCGGAATGCGGAAATTAAAATTACAAGCGCAGGGGAAATCTCTTACCGAGACCAGACCATTACCAAGGAACAGATCCCTGCCCTTTTTCGAGATAATGACGTAAAGAGAGACGAGACCATATACATCCTCGTCCCCGTAAACCAGCAACAGCGCGATTATTTGCTCATGCGCTCGATTACGGACACCTTAAAGCGCGCCGGCTATGGACGAATTATTTTCAACACGGATAAAAAGGCAACCGCAAGCCTGAAAGAGTCGACTAATAGGAAGCCCTAATTAGCCACCCCATTGCGCTTTTCATCCTTCCAAAGAGCGCACCCTCATGGATGCATCAGATTTATCATTTCTGAATTATTGTACACTTTGTCCGCGCGGCTGCGGTGCCAACCGAACTGAGGGAAAGCTTGGCTATTGCAAAGCAGGCATGAACCCTCGCGTTTTCAGGCATGGCCCCCACTTTGGAGAAGAACCCCCCATCAGCGGCGAGCGCGGCTCCGGCACAATCTTCTTCTCCCATTGCACCTTAAGATGCATCTATTGCCAAAACCATCCCTGGAGCCAGGCAAACCAAGGCGACGATCTTTCAATCGAATCGCTGCGCGACATGTTCAAGGGAATCGCGGACAAGGGATGCCATAACTGGAACCTCGTATCCCCTTCCCCCTGGTTGCCTCAAATAAAAGAAGCGGTAAAACCATTAATTCGGGCTGGCATCTCTCTGCCATTCGTGTATAATACATCGGGTTTTGAGTCGACAAAGGTTTTGGATGCATTTTCTGATCTGGTCGATATTGCGCTCGTGGATTTGCGTTACGCTACCCCCCAAGTAGCGGCGGAAGGTTCGGATGCGGCAGGATACGTTGAATCGTCTCGACAGGCATTTCAATGGTTTTGGAATAAGCTTGGACCGCTGCAGGTAGACGAGGAAGGGATTGCTCGGCGAGGTGTAATTTGCCGTATTTTGGCCTTGCCTGGACACATTGACGAAGCCATGGCTAATCTGCACTGGCTTGCGGAAGAGGTGGGGACGGACGTACATGTAAGCGTCATGTCGCAATATACGCCCGTGCATGTGGCTTGCAGCCTTGAAGGATGGAACAGGAAAGTCCATGAGGCTGAATATGCACGGCTGACGGATTGTGCTGAGGATCTTGGATTCGAAAACGGATGGATACAGGAGTTTGAGGGCGATACGCCGTCTGACCTGCTCGGGCAAGCAATGCCAGCAGGCGAAGGCGCAGTCGGGAGAGGCGACGGATAATGTTTAATTGGATGACGTGCATTCCAGGCTGATAAAGGAATGGACGCATCCAGTTAATGAAAGAAACGCAGAGCAAAGTTTTAGATAACTGGCTCGGATAAAAGAGGAAGACGATGAGCGGTCATAGTAAGTGGGCAACCATCAAGCACAAAAAGGGCGCGGCAGATGCCAAGCGCGGAAAAATTTTCTCGAAAATCGCCAAAGAAATGACGATTGTAGCTAAAAACGGCGGCGGCGACCCTGGGAACAACCCGACGCTCCGCACGTTGCTTGCCAAGGCAAAGTCCGTGAACATGCCCAATGATAACATCGAGCGTGCTATCAAGAAGGGTACCGGCGAACTGGCTGCGGATGCACTCGAAGAAATTACGTATGAAGGTTATGCGAACGGCGGTGTCGGATTAGTTGTCAAGGTCCTGACTGACAACAAGAACCGCGCAGCCTCAGAAGTTCGGAACATCTTCAAGAAAAACGGTTCAGATTTCTCGGGCCTTGGCTCTGTCTCGCGCAGCTTTGAACGGAAGGGTTCTATCATGATTCCAGAGGCCCCAGGCCTCACGGAAGACAAAGTGATGGAAGTCGCTCTGGGTGCAGGCGCTGATGACATGCTCACCGAAGAAGGTGGCTTCACGGTCACGTGCCAGCCGAATGCCTTCGGCGAGGTCAGCGCGGCCATTGAAGCAGCCGGGATTGCCTTTGACCGTGAAAATTCTCAGGTCGGGCTGGTCCCTCTGACAAAAGCGGCTGTGAAAGATGTCGCCGTCGCGAAGTCCGTCAACAAGTTTGTCGCGGCGCTAGAAGAGCACGATGACGTCCAGGATGTCTACACAAACATGGACATCGATGAATCCATCGCAGACCAAGTTGATGAATAAATAGGTTCATCCTAAAACTCGGAAGTTCTAAAATCCTAAAATGTTGTGATTGTCATATCGCCTTCATTTTAGTATTTTAGAACTTTAACATTTTAGAACGGTTGATTTCTCTTATGCGTATTCTTTCACGATATATCCTGCGTGAATTCTTGGTGCCACTTGCGTATTGCATGGCCATGTTCCTTAGCATCTATATCCTGTTTGAATTGATCGGGTCCTTTGACGATCTCCTAAAAGCCCGCCCCCCCTTCAGGACCATTGTTGCTTATTTCATTGGCTATCTGTCCCCCTTCTTCATCTGGCTTTTCCCAGCAGCTCTCATGCTTGCCGCGCTCTATACGATGTGGAATTTCTGCCGGCACAGTGAAATCACAGCCATGCGCGCGAACGGAATCGGATTTATTGTCATCGTGCGACCGCTCCTGCTGGTTGCCACTGGCGCCATGATTCTAGTTGCAACGCTCAATGAATTCTATACGCCCGAAGCCTCGGAATGGGCCTGGAAATTTAAGGAGGACGATTTCAAGCAAGACACAAAGAGTATCCGAGAGAATATTCCATATTACAATCAGCTTGATCTCCGGATCTGGCGTATTAATCGCATTGACACCCACAAGCCGCACATCCTGGAAGGCGTGCGCCTCTCATTCGACCGGAAAGACAAGAGCCGCATGCTGGAAATTACCGCGAGACGGGCAGAATACTTGGATGGCGTATGGTGGTTCTTTAATCCCCAATATCAGTATTTTGATGAGATGAACGACCCTGTTATCAACCCCTACCAATCCCTTGAGTCGATTTCCGTCCGATCATTCCCTGAACTTTCAGAAACACCTCGCGATTTCCTGGTGATGAACAAGAAGGCTGAGCACAGTACCACACGTGACTTGATTCACGACCTAAAGAAGAATCCGCTCTTAAACAAGCGCGAAAGAGCTGTGAAGCGTTATGAAATTGGTGCGCGGTTAATCGCCCCCTTCTCCTGTTTAGTCATTACGCTGTTTGCTATTCCAGCCGGGGTTATCACTGGACGTCAAAGCGTATTTAAAGGCGTTGTCGCAGCCGTCGCCATGTTCTTTTCCTTCTATGGCATTGCCATCCTCTGCGAGGTTGGAGCAAAAAACATGTATTTACCCGTAACTGTGGCTGTCCTCTTACCCAACCTCTTATTCCTCTGTATCGGGATGTACCTCTTCTACCGCCAGCGCTAACCAAGGTCACTCGACATTCTGTACCTGCTCGCGCGCGGCTTCAAGCCCCGCCTTAAACGCAATGACTAGCCGTGTAATCTCAGCATCATTGGCTTTTGATCCCGTGGTGTTTATTTCGCGAAACAACTCCTGACACAGAAAATCCAAGGTGCGCCCGGAAGCCTGGCCGTCCTCTAAGACCTTGACGACTTGAACAAAATGACTTGCTAGGCGCGTCAACTCCTCACTCACATCACAGCGGTCTGCGAAGATGGCCACTTCACGTGCAAGCAAGGCAGGATCCACAACACCTTTCGCGCCTTCGCCCACTAAATCGGCGAGTCGCTTCTCAAGTGTCGCCTGATATTGTTTCGGTACGGTCGCGGCAAGTGGTGCAATGGTTTCACTCAAGACTTTCAACTCAAGAAAACGCCGACGCAAATCCGCCTCTAACGCTGCACCTTCACGCGCGCGCATCTGCCCAAGTTGCTTCAAGGCCTGTTTCGTAGCCTGTTCAATGAGTCCCCAAACCTCTTCAGGATGTTCAAAGAGGGATGTCGTGTTCATCGCGTCAGGCAACTGCAACAACGCGCTCACACCCAGATCATCCACCACATTCAATAGTCGTGCCGCTTCGCGCAATTCAGCGATCTGAGCTTTCAAAAGCTCCATGTTGAGCAACCGCATGTCTTCGCCACCCTGGACAACCTTGAGCGCGACATTCCCCTTGACGTACCCCCGCGAAACCTCAGCATGAATCAACGCATGCAACTTAGCCTCTAGGCACCCAAGTTCACGGGGCATCGAGATGTTACAATCAAACTGCTTTCGGTTCACCGTGCTCAGCTCCACAACAACTTTCACACCGTTCTCGCTTATTTCACCGCGTCCAAATCCAGTCATGCTGATAATAGCCATAGTTTCACCTCGCTTGTTAATACAAGTTTTTTATTATACTTACTTTAGCCGAAAAACCAATGTCAAAAGCTAAAACAGACTTGTTTTTTAGACTGTTTTCAGTTAATGTATGGCCTGTTTTTACTTATTGTGGAGAGAGGAAACATGCCGAACATGGAGACCCAAAAAACTGGGACACCCCATCCTGTTATCAATGCGGATGAATGCAAAAGCTGTACGCGTTGTATTGTCGCTTGCCCTAAAAAATGCTTACGCCTTTCCGAACGGCTCAACCGTCGCGGCGTAAAGCCCGTTGAATATATCGGGGAAGGCTGTATCGGATGTGCCATCTGCTTCTACACGTGTCCGGAACCCTACGTTTTGACCATCGAAAAGTAATGGAGGAGCTTAAGCAAGCTCGCAGCTTATGACAAAATTTATCAAAGGAAATGAAGCCGTCGTTATTGGCGCTCTCTATGCGGGTGCTGACGTCTATTTCGGTTACCCGATCACCCCTGCCAGCGAAATCGCCCATGCCGCAGCCGCTTGGTTCCCTGCCCTGGGTCGCGAGTTCTTGCAGGCTGAATGCGAGACGGGATCAGCAAACATGATGTTTGGCACGGCCTCCACGGGCAAGCTCTCCATCACCGCAAGTTCGGGGCCTGGCATCAGCCTGATGCAGGAAGCCATCTCGTACATGGCGGCTGCGGAACTTCCAGGCGTCTTTGTGAACATCATGCGGGCAGGCCCCGGCCTCGGGAACATCTATCCTGAGCAAAGCGACTATAATCAGTCTGTTAAGGGCGGGGGTCACGGCAATTACCAGTGCGTCGTTCTCGCACCGGCCAGCGTCCAGGAAATGTGCGACCTGACCATACGTGCCTTTGAACTCTCCTGCAAGTATCTCACGCCTGCCATCGTCCTGTCAGACGGTCTGCTTGGCCAGATGATGGAAACACTGACCCTTCCCACGGAGCTTACACCTCGTCCAAACATGCGTGCTTGGGCCGTGGCGGGCACGCCTGAAACACGTAAGAATCTGATTAAAACGATCTGCCTGAACGCCTCTGCACAAGAGGCGTTTAACCAACAATTGCAGGACAAATACACCAGCATGATGCCAGATGCCGCTTATGAAACCTACCTCTGCGAAGATGCCGAGGTCGTATTGCTCTGTTATGGCATCTCCAGTCGTATCGCACGAACAGCAGCGGAGGGGCTTCGCGCAGCAGGCATCAAAGCCGGCGTATTCCGTCCCATCACGCTCAATCCATTCCCGTCGAAAGCGCTCTGTACAACCCTTGCGGGACGTAAGGCCGTGGCGGTCGAACTCAGTTGCGGACAGTTCCGGGATGACGTTCAATTGCACATCGCCAAGGAGGGCAAGCGTTATCAGGACGTCGCCCTCATCAACCACATGGGTGGCGTCATCACCACGGTCGATGAAGTCATTGCAGCAGTCAAAAAATTAATCTAGCCTCGTCAACGCCATCGTGAGGAAGAAAAGGAACCGATGATCACTAAAAAAACGCTTGGCATGTATGATGTCTTCACTCGAGGTGAAGGCTCAACGCGCGCGACGCATTATTGCGCGGGTTGCGGTCACGGTATCATCCATAAGCTCATCTCAGAAGCACTGGTTGAACTCGGGCTCCAGGACAGCGCCATCATGGTCGGTCCCGTCGGCTGTTCGGTCTTTGGTTACTACTACTGGGACTGCGGCAACATCAGCTCGGCACATGGCCGCGCACACGCCGTTGCAACAGGCGTCAGCCGGGTTCAACGTGATGCTGTAGTGCTCACCTACCAAGGCGATGGCGACTTCGGAGCCATCGGCTTCAACAACAGTTTCCAAGCGGCAAGCCGTGGCGAACGCTTTGCGGCCTTCTTCGTGAACAATGCCACCTACGGTATGACTGGCGGCCAGATGGCGCCCACAACCTTGATCGGCATGCGGACCATGACATCGCCCAACGGCCGAACGATTCAACACGATGGCTACCCGCTTCATGTCTGCGAAGTTTTAAATCAGCTCGAGGCCCCTGTCTACATCGAACGTGTCTCTGTTGCAGACATCGCGCATATCATGAAGGCAAAGAAGGCGATCCGCAAGGCCATTGAGATTCAGCGCGATGGAAAGGGTTATGCCTTCGTTGAAATTATCGCCCCCTGCCCGACCAACATGGGCATCGACTCCATCAAGGCCGCGGAATTCTGCCTGACCGTCATGG
>JBAXCC010000146.1:0-9347 GCA_037141675.1 bacterium
CAAATTCTTTAATATCTCTTTTGATTTTACCTCAAAATTCCAGCAGAATCGTGTTGACACCTCCTAGTACATTTTGTATAACTTACCACGTCATGAACGTATTCTCATCAAAAATACTAAGTATCCGGATATTGGCATGCGCCGTATTAATTTTAACTGTATCGTTGGCGCACGCACAGGAGATGTCATCACCTGAAAGTGACCCTAAACAGACGGCCATCAAACAGGAGATGGAATATATCCGTCTGCTTCAGACCTTGTTGCGCATGCCCGACTTCGCCGACATGGTCATCCAGGATCTCAAACGTAACTACCCAGAGGCTGCCTTGCAGTTGCGCGTGGTAGAGCTGGAGGGTATGCTGTCGCAGGGAAAGTTCGCTGAGGTCAAGGCGATCGTGGATGCGCGCCCTGATGTCAACAGCGCCGAAACCTGGGGCATGCGGCTAGCCTTGGGCGACGGGTATTATACTTTCGACAAGTACGGCGAGGCCAAGGCTATATATGACGCCTTTTTCAAGCAATATGAGAAGCCCCCGCCCGAGCTCGAGACGTTTTATTGGAAATCAGCTTATAAGTACGCTCAGATGATGCTGCGTCTTAAACAGGACCGTCCGGCTCTTGAGTCATACCGCCGCATGCTTAAGCAGAAACTTGAACCGCACGTCGAACGGCAGGCTCGCGCCGAGATGGCGGAGCTGATGGTGGGCATCGCTGACGACACCAAGGATGCGGCCGAGAAGAAGACTTTGCTGGCCGATGCCGACAAGGTTGTAGACGCCTTGCTCTGGAGCCAGGACATCTGGTTCGGCAAAGCAGTTGTACTCAAGGCGCACGTCAAGCTGATCAGTGGCAAGGTCGAAGAAGCTCAGAAAATGGTCGAGAACTACATGCCCCAGCTCAAGCAGATTCACGAAGCTCTTCTGAAAGAGGAGAAGCAACAGAACGTCACTGGACTGGTGCGCATGAGCCCGATGGCCGAATGTCGGTACCTCTTAGGCGTGATGCTTTATGACGAGGCGCGCAAACTTATGAAGACGACGGGCTACGATCAGGAGAAGGTCAAGTCGCTTTTATTCGGCGCAAAGGGCCCGGATGGCAAGCAGCGTGCCGGCAACGGTGCATTCAACCATTTCATCAACGTCTTCGTACAGTACCCGGAAAGTCAATGGGCCGCTGATGCGGGGACTCGCGTGGAAGAGATCAAAGAAATAGTTAAAAAGGATTTCGGCACAGTCATTCAGATTCCTATTTCGCCCGAACAGTGGGCCAAGATGCGCGAAAAGCAGTTTTCAGAGGCGCGCGTGCTTTTTAACCAGGGACAATTTGGCAAAGCTGTTGACGCGTTGCTCAACGTGGTTAACCGTTTCGCGTCCATGCCTGAGACGATTCCGGCTCTGGGCGACCTGGCGCGTAGCTATATCGCATTGCAGGACGACTGGGGTGCCGACGTGGTGACCGGCCACTTAGCTGAACAGTTCTGTCGTAATCGGCAGTTGCAGGAGTCTGCCGGCAACGAGCTGTTGCGTGTGGCCGAATATTACGGCGAGCGCAAGATGGATCAAAAACGTAATCAAATCTACGATGCCTACGTCCGGAACTATCGTGACCACAGCCTAGCGCCGTCGATGTTGATGCGTTTCGGCGAGCAGGCATTCCATCAGCAGGATTATGGCACGGCTCTCGGCTACTACGGTCAGATTGCGAGCGCGTATACTAATTCGCCGCAATACTTTTACGCTTTGAACCGCACAGCCCAAATTTACGAGGAGAGCGGCAACCACACTAACGCAATGAAGACTCTGTCCGAATTCATAGAGCAGACAGAGCTGAGGGGCCGTCCTGGACCAGAGCTTGTTTCGGCCAAATTTAGGCTGGCTCTTGGCCAGAAGAACATGGCCATTGCCGCGTTGCGCGCGGATACCGAAAGCGACCCCACCGACCGCATGCGCGACCTCCTCAAGGTTGCGGCATCCTTTGAACAGCTCGCCAAGGCGCTCAGCGACCCGAACAATACTTATGGACGCACTGCTGCGGATCGCGAGCGTAATAATGCTGTGCTCGAGTCCGCGCTGTTCAACAAGGCCTACTGCCTGCAGCTGGTCACCAAACCTGCCGATAAATTGGAGGTGCTGCAGCGAATGGCCGTCGACGGCTATCTCGACCTCGTCACCCGCTTCCCGAAGTCAAAGTACGCCCCCGGAGCCATGATGCAGGCCGGCTCGATCCGTAGCCTCGCCGGCGATTCGGCTAATGCCAACACGCTCTTTGAGCGCTTGCGAAAGGAATACCCCGAGTCGGCCGAGGCCAAGAATGTCCTGTTCGAGATGGGCCGCCGCTTCCTCGATATGGGATACCGTGCGCAGGCCGTCGAGACCTTTAAGAAAATGTTCGTGGAGCAGGGAAGCTACAAGGATGCTCAGGTCCTCGTGGCTGGACAGGAACTCCTGAAAGCCAAGGAATATGATCTGGCGGGACAGGCGTTCGATCGGGTTGCGACGACAACCAAGGACCAGTCCTTGCGCATCTCCGCCCAGCTCGGCAAGTCGGAAGTTCAGATTATTCGGGAGCAGTACACCACAGCGATTCCGGTGCTCACCAATCTGGTCGCCGCTCTCAAGGGGTCGAGCCGTTTGGTGGATGTCAACTTGCTTCTGAGCCGAGCCGCCAGTGAGCAGGGGATGCGCGAGCAGGACTCCGACAAACGTTTGGACGCTTTCAACACCGCCGTGGTTGCCATGAAGACGGTCAAGATCTACCGCACCAACCTGCTGGAGCGGGCATCCACGGACATGGAGGTTGGCCGCTTGCTGACGCGAAAGGCCCGAGCTGAGGAGAAGTTCGGGGGCTCCGTCGCTGTACGCAAATATAAGGGGCAGGCTATAGCGGCTTATCAGTCCCTGCTGATGTCCTCCGATCCCGCGAATGTGATCATAAGGCCGGTTCTCGAAGATGCCTACCATGAGTGCTTGCCACTGCTGGCCGATATTAAGCGCTGGCAAGACCTAGTCGACGACTGCAACGCTTACCTTGATGCGTTTCCGAATGGGAAGTACGCCACGGACATCCGCAACTTGAAGAATCAGGCAAGCATCGAGATCTCGACTGGGGGCGGGGCGAAAACGCCCGCGACGGAGCCTGCACCAGCGTCATTGTCCAAGCCTGTCCAGCCCCCTGCGGCCAAACCCGGCAAATAAAGATTTCCCCTCTGACTGCGGCAACACGATTGTTTAAAGGAGCAACGAGAATGACAACCAAGGCTATGTTTATCACCCTTCGCCGGGCCTGCATGATGGCGGCCCTCATCCTGGCGGCTGGCGTCGCGCAGTCAGCCGACGTAACGGGCTCGATCATCACTAAGGACGATAACCCCTTCAAGGGCGTCATCAAGTGGAAAGGCGCTGCGCGCGTCTATGTCATCACTACAGGAAAGATGGATCTTGAGTTTGCGCCCGCTCAGATTAAGGAGATGGACATCCCAGAGCCCGCGGGCTTCCGTGAGGCCGTCAAGGCTGTCCAGGAAGGGCGTCCGCAACAGGCGATTCCCGTGCTCGATCGTATCGCGCAGGATTACCTCATGCTACAATGGGATGAACCCGCTACCCGAGCCTTGGCGGAGGCCTACCTTGTTGGCGGCGATCATGCTGGCGCCTTGCGCGTCTGTGATAAAGTTATTTCTGCCAAACCCGTCGCCGCCTACTCCGGTGAAATGGCTCCTATTTACTGGCAGGCGTTGCTCAAGTCAGGAAAGACTTCTAAACTGGACAACCTTCTCGAACAGGCGATCAAGACAGGTGCTCCGGAGGCAACGGCTTATGCCCTGATCATGCGTGGCGACATCCTGGTCGCCAAGGGCGACTTTAAGGGTGCGCTCAAGGATGGATACCTGCGGGTGATCACGCTCTTCCGCGCGGTCCGAGCGGTCCAGCCAGAGGCGCTCTACAAAGCAGCTAAGGCGTTCGATCAGATGAACCAGGCGTCGCGTGCGGAGACGATGCGCAAGCAGTTGCTGCTTGAGTTCAAAGACAGCGACTGGGCGCGCCAAGTCAAGGGCGGTTCGTAACCGCGGCTGGGGCTGCATTTGTATACCAACGCGGGAGGTCACGCACGTTGACCCGTTCCAGCAAGGCGCGCCAGTCCGGTTCCGGACTGGCGATATCGTCTGAATTACCAGCGATTCCATCCGCACCAGCCCCCTTCACGGTGACCGTGCCGTTAGAACAACTATACAGGTAAGGGTGTCCCCACGGATCAGGCGGCAGCTGGTCCACATAGTAACCGTGCCAACCAGGCACACCGGGGTCACGTACCAGTGCCTGCAGACCCTCCGCTTCCGTTGGATAGCGCTTGCAGTGCGCGCGGAACCATTCTAACCCTGTCCGCAGTGCCTGCAACTCCTTGTGACAACGTAATTCCTTCGCTCTTGCCTCGCTTGGCAGGAGAGGGGCGTCTCCCATATTCGTGAACAACAATCGTCCGACAATTACACTTGACAGAACAAGCGTCCAGATGAAGATGCGCGAGCGGTAGCTGAATACGATAAAAGGGATCATCATGGGATGATGTTTGGGCGGTGTCAACGCGTCCCTGCGCCGTGGCGGAGTCGGGCGATTGCGGCTGACGCGGAAGACGGCACGCTCCGACGGATTTTTCAAGTCGGATTCCCACGTCATTCGTAACGTCCGGCCACACCCTGGGCAGACGGGAGAGGTCAGTTCCGAGAAAATATTACGGCAATAGGGGCATCGCAACTTCATGGTGGCGTCCGTCGTCGGACATGCGCGTGAATATAGCAAATCCTACGTTGGGCGCACAACAACATTATTTTTATAATTTTTATATTTTTTGGTGGACGCATCGGCTTCATTTATGATAATTTTACCACATTCGTATTGGCCGATTCTCTCGGGGGTATATAACTTCTGGCGGCCGACGAGAATTTCGGAGAATTCACATGCGAAGAGTACTTCTTCTCGGTCTGGCGTTCGCGGCTATCGCGATGGTCGTGCCATGGCAATCGTTGAGTGCACAGGAGGCTGCCGCGAAGTCCGATGCGGCCGCCGTTAAGTCCCCGGCCATAGTCGCCACGGATACGGGAACTGCAGTTGTCGAGTCGAAGGATAAATCCTCTCACTCGGGAAGCCTGATTGTTGTTATTTTAAGGTCGGGCTGGTTCGGTGTCATGATTTGGTTGGCGCTTATCGTCTGTTTAGTCATCGCCGTGGCGTTAATTGTCGACTCCTATCTGTCGATCCGCGAGAAACGGATATCCCCGGCTTTGGTGGTTCAAAACGTCCGTGACGCTATCGAGCAGGGAGATCTACTCAAGGCCATTGACTATTGCAAACACAATCCAGGGCCGCTCTCCAAGATCTTGCTCTCGGGTTTCAGCAATGTCGAGGAAGGCTTCGAGGTCGTTCAGGATTCTGTTGCCGTGGCGGCCGACATCGAGGGAGAGAAGTTGCTCTCTCGCGTGACCTACTTGAGCGTTATTTCGAACACTACCCCCATGCTCGGACTGATCGGTACTGTGCAGGGCATGATTTTTGCGTTCGCCACTCTCGGCACGACCCAGGCTGGCGCCGCGCAGCAGGCCATGCTGGCCTTGAACATTTCACATGGTCTGTGGGCCACCGCCGTAGGTCTGTCCACCGCGGTGCCGGCCACGATCTACTTCTTCTACTTCAAAAATAAGGCCACCAAGATCATTTTGGGTATGGAAGCGTTGACGCTCGATATTATCAAGAGCCTGCGTAACGTGGAAGTGGTCGATAATTGATGTGTGGCCAGTTAGGCTGGTCGCAGGAGAGAGACGATGCGTAAACACCAAGAATCCATGCAGAGTGGCGGTCTGATATCGATGATTGACGTCGTCTTTCAGATCATCATCTTCTTTGTCTGCACGTCTAACATGCAGGACAATTCGCGCGACGCTCAGGTCAAACTGGCGGCGGCTCCTCACGGCAAGGCCGAAATGGAAAAGAATCCATTGCAAATCGAGATCGAGGTCAATTCTCGCGGTCTCCTGACCGTTGGGCGGAGCCCCTTGACTGACGGCGAATTGTATTCTGTCATTAAAAAAGCAATCAACGAAAGCCGCCCCCAGCAGGTGCCGGTTGTGATTCGCGCCGACGGGCGGGCGACGCATACCATGGTTCGCAAAGCCATGGACACATGCACCCAAGCGGGCATCATGCAAGTTAAAATCGCGGCTTTAAAGGAAAAGGGCCAGTAGGCTTACGGAGGTGTTAACGTGGCTCGTAAAAAAAGAATGGCTGAGTGGGAAGCCGGCGAGTTGAACCTCACCGCCATGATCGATGTGGCGTTTCAGCTCCTGAACTTCTTCGTCATCACCACCCATCCGGTCGACGTCTTCGCCAATCTTGACGTTTTCCGACCGCAGGCGGAGAAGGTTATCACGAAGCAGGAAGAGGAACCGCCGCCGATGCTTGAAGTTATGATTTTCAGGGACGGTTTTGCGATGGGCAAGCGCCCGATGGAGCTTCTCGAACTGGACCGCAAATTGGAGAAGATTGCGGGCATCGAGAAGGGGAGCATGATCGTCATCAAGTGTACCGGCGACTCCACGCAAGCGGGGTTGGTGAGCGTGCTGGATTTGTGTGCCAAGCACGCGTTGAGCAAGATTTCGATTTTCAGCTTATAGCCGGATGCACGCTGACAGCGGCCGCGACGTGCGGGCCAAGCGTGAACCATACCGGACGAGGAGAACCACTATGAACGAAGAAGGACAGAAAGCGCCAGCACCCGCGGAGGAGTCCCTCCCGCACGATGCACATGAGCATAGGCCGACGATTAAGGCTTTGCTCGGCGAGCAGTCATTGTTCGAGTGGATCCAATCCGTGCGCCAAGGTTTGCGTATGCCCAAAGAATCGGGCGAGTACAAGTATGCATCTCAGGAGTTGCAGCACCTCTGGTCGCCAGTTTGCGGTGTTCTCCTTCCTCTCTTATTGATCCTGATTATGATGGCTACACCTGAAAAAGTCGCTTCAGACAGAGACGCGATCCCGGTTACCATCGAAGCCACAAAAGACAATGATGTCCTGAAGGACGACCCTAAAACCAAGGACCCCGAGCCAGTCGAGCCCCCGCCACCTGACGACTCAAACATCCGCCCGGATAGCGGTGACCCTACTGCCTCCATGGCTGGCCCTTCGACCCCCGGTCCTTCCGCAGGGCCGAGCACACCTTTTAGTCCACAGCCGGCCGCCTTTGACAGCGTTGCAATAGTCAAGAGTCCGCTCACGATGAAAAATGTCTACGCCAGCCGTTCGCCAGGAGCAAGAGGCATGCTTACGGGGGGTGGCATCGGCGGCGGCAGTGGTGGCAGCAAAGCGACCGAAGACGCGGTTATGCGCGCGCTTCGTTGGCTTAAGAAAAACCAGAAGCCAAACGGTTCTTGGGGCTCTCAAAGCATCGCCATGACTGGATTGTCTATTCTAACGTTCCTTGCCCATGGTGAAAAGCCGGGCGATTCAGCAGAGTTCGGCCCCACCGTTCAGAAGGCATTGGAATTCCTGATCAGCCAAGCGGATGGCAAAGGTCGTTTCAAGGGATGTGACAGCCACGAATATGCGCTCCCGATCGCGACGTACGCGATTTGTGAAGCGTATGGCATGACCATGAATCCGAATGTCAAGGATGTCGCAGAAAAAGCCCTTTCAACCATCATTGCGGGGCAGAATCCCTCCGGAGGTTGGGATTACAACACGAAGCAGAGCGCACGTGATGATACCTCTTACATGGGCTGGTGCGCACAGGCACTCAAAGCTGGGAAAATGGCAAACATCAAAGCCGAAGGCTTGGAAAAAGCGACCAAACTTGCTGTCCGAGGATTTAAGAAGAATGCTGGCCCCAGCGGCGGGTTCGGCTATACCGGTCCCTCCGGGAATTCCGGTTTGACCTCCGTTGGAACACTTTGCATGCAGCTTTTAGGAGGCTCAGCCGAGAAGGAAGTTAAGATGTCCCTCGATCTCATGGACGCGTGGAGCCCTTCATTCGATGAGAAACAAGCTGCAATCGGAGGTGAGTCGTTGCAGTATTATTTCTACTATGCAACGCAGTGCAAGTTCCATTCAGGTGGACGCCGTTGGGATGCTTGGAACACTATGATGAAGAAGATATATGTTCCCGCGCAGAAGATTACAGCCAAAGAAAGTTCAGGATATGTCGACCACAAGGGCATTCCTCGGGATATTGGCTGGTGGGAGAACAAGGATAAACACACGGATCGCCCGGTGATGGACACCTGCCTTGCGGCGTTACAATTGATGGTCTACTACCGCTATCTGCCCACAACCAGCAAGGAAGCTATGCATGTTGAAGAGGAAATCGCGGTCAAGCCCACCGACACCACCGACATCAAGGTGAATACCGGAAATCTATAGAGGAACTTTTTTTGAAACTTCCATCGACCGTTTATATGTTTGGGGTTCCGCGTCGCACATGCAATTAATAATTAATTCTGCGGGCACTCTGGTCGTCGGCATGTGGTCTTCATTAGGTGTTTTATCATGCAAGATTTTTCGCTTTTTTCGATGCTCAAACAAGGTTGGCCTGTACTCTCCGTCTTGTTTTTAATGTCCATCTTTTCTACGGCCGTGCTGATCGACCGCTGGCGTGCGTTCCGGCGAGCCCGTTGCAACGCTTTAAAATTTGTGAGGCATCTGATCCGTCTTGCTGGCGAGCGCGATCCTGATGCGGCCCGCGCCTACTGTGGCAAGTATAGTCTGCCTGTGGCCCGAACAGCCTTAGCCGTGTTTGATGCCCGTGCCGATCGTGACGCTGCCATGACGCATGCCATCGAGTTGGAGGTGCATCAGATTGAGTCGGGTGTGGCAGCGCTGGGAACCATTGCCAGTCTTGCCCCGTTCGTAGGCCTGTTAGGCACGGTAGTTGGCATCATCAAGGCGTTTGGCAGCATCGCCGTGAATTCTGGAGGCACTGAGGTAGTATCTGCCGGCATTGCTGAAGCACTCGTGACAACCGCCTGCGGCCTGCTGGTCGCCATACCCGCCGTCGCTGCTTACAACTACTGCATCCACCAGATCAAGAATCTGGCCCGCGAAACTGAACTGGCTGTCTACGAACTTGTGGCCTGGATGTCGGAGCGCGATCTGCCGCAGCCTCCTGCGGCGGCTCCAGTAACCGCGCCGCGCCGCGTGTCAGGATATGCCAATCCATGAAGACCGCTTCTTCTTCCGGCGACAAGTACCAGATCGTGGCGGAGATCAACATGATTCCGTTCATCGATATTACGCTGGTGTTGCTCATTATTGTCATGGTCATGACGCCCTTCCTCGTGAAGGAGCAGATCAAGATCAATCTCCCCA
>JBAXCC010000147.1:0-9307 GCA_037141675.1 bacterium
TGGAGCTTCCCAGATCAAACTATGAAGTTGTTTTTTTGGAGCCAAACAGATATACTGCCCTTTTTCTTTCGAGTTTGACTATGCCACGAAGCAGAATACGACGTATTGAACGCATTGAGCATTATCTGGTGCGGATCATCCAGCAAAAGGGCGCGGACCAGGGACATCCTTGGCCTATGCGCTTTTTGCTGGGCGTACTGAAGGGCATTTCCTGCCTGTTTGCCGGCATTGTGACGATCCGCCTCTTCCTGTACAACGTGGGCATTATGAAACGCTATCCGCTGGGCTGTCAGATTATCAGCGTCGGCAACATCACCGCAGGCGGTACAGGCAAGACCCCTGTGGTGGAAATTTTCGCGCGCGAACTTCAAAAATCCGGCCGCAAGGTGGCTATCCTGAGCCGAGGCTACCGCAAGCGCGAACTTCCATGGTATCAACGCATCTTCAACGAGCAGATTGAGCCACCGCGTATCGTGAGCGATGGCAAGCGGTTGTTGCTGGACAGCGAGATGGGCGGCGATGAGCCATACATGTTGGCGAACAATCTGCCCGGAGTCGTGGTGCTGGTCGATAAGAACCGCGTCAAATCCGGACGCTTTGCCGTCAAACGTTTTGGCTGCGATACGCTGATCCTGGACGACGGGTTCCAGTATTGGAAACTTCAACACCGGATGGAAGTGGTGCTCGTGGACAAGACCAACCCCTTCGGTAACGGACATATGCTGCCACGCGGCGTCCTGCGTGAACCTATTCGCAACCTGAAACGCGCGAACTTTGTCTTTATCACAAAATCAGACGGGAACTCCTCAGATCTGCGCGCGCAGATTCATGGCCTTAATCCCTCTGCAGAAATCATCGAGTGCTGCCACAAACCCCGTTTCTTGCAGAACGTCTACGCAGCCACGCAACTCGACCTGGAGTGGCTAAAGGGCAAGACCGTCATCACGCTTTCAGGGATCGCGGTGCCACAAGGCTTTGAAAACTCGCTGCGCGCCATGGGCGCAAAGGTGATTTACTGTTATCGCTTCGCTGACCATCACCGCTATGACGCACAGGAAATCATCGATGCTGTGAACAAGGCGGCGGACTTGAATGCTGACGCCTTACTGACCACAGAGAAGGACGCCGTGCGCTTTCCGCACTTGGAGACCACACCTGTTCCCGTGCTTTACTTGCGCGTGAGCATCGAACTCTTGAGCGGAACCGACAGCTTCCATGATGCCGTCGAACGGATATGCTTCAAAAAAAATGCACGAGCAGGATCATAAAGTACTGAGACATGCGACGGTGGTCGGCGTGATGACTGCCATCAGCCGCGTAGCAGGTCTTGTGCGCGAGCTTATCATGGCGTACTACTTCGGCACCTCGGCCGCTCAGTCGGCCTTTGTTGTAGCATTCCGCCTCCCCAATCTCTTCCGCCGCCTCTTTGGTGAAGGCGCTTTGAGCAATGCTTTCATCCCTGTATTCACTGAGACCCTCGTCAAGGAGGGCAAGGAGGCGGCCTCGACCTTTGCCGCGCGCGTGATGGGACTGCAGAGCGCGGTCATCGGTGTCCTGGTGATCTTGCTCATGGCCGCGACATGGATTGCTGAGCCCTTCTTCCAGGCTGGGAGCCGCTGGCTGATCATCTTCCCGTTGATGCGCATCATGCTGCCGTATGCATTGCTCATCTGTCAGGTGGCCATTGTCTCGGCGATGCTCAACACGCAGCAGAAGTTCAAGATCTCGTCGTTGACCCCGGTCATCCTGAATTTTGTCTGGATCATTGCGCTGGTGGTCTGTCCGCTAGTCGGCGGCGATGCCCTGCGGCGCATCACCTTCATCTCGTATGCCATCCTGGTTGCCGGCTTATTTCAGCTCGCCTTTCAAGTGCCGACCCTGCGCTCTTGCGGCCTGCGCTTCGGCTTCGATTTTTCCATCAAAGCATGGCGGTCCTCCCCTCGTATACGCGAGGTCTTGGTGATGCTGGCTCCGACAGCCCTGGGCGCGGGTATCGATCAAATTAATCTCTGCGTTGACGGTTATCTTGCCTACTATGCAGCAGACTGGGCACCGGCCGCCATGGAATATGCGGACCGGATCGCTTACCTGCCCCTGGGCATGTTCTCCACGGCCTTTGTCACGGTGCTGATGCCGACCTACAGCCGCCTTGCTGCGCTGAACGACTACGAAGGACTTAAGCATACCATGGAACGCGCGCTGCGTAACCTGGCCGTGATTGTCGCTCCCTCCATGGCCGTGATGTTCTTCATGGCTCCTGCCCTGGTGGAGCTGATTTATGTATGGCCGGGTGGTAAGTTCGATCACACCTCCGCGCACTTCACGTCCCTGGCCGTGATGGCCTACGCACCGGGCATGTTCGCCTTCAGCTTCCAGAAGTGTCTTACGCCCGCTTTCTTCGCCATGAAGGACACACGAACGCCTGTCACGATCAGCATCGTCTGCATCGTCCTGAATTTCACACTCAACGTGTTGTCGATTCTCTTCCTCCCTGTGGGCGTCCGGCACGTGGGACTGATCAGTTCGACGGTATTCTGCAGCTTAGTCAACGGGGTGGTCGCCGCGCACATCCTGCGTAAACGCAAGAATCTGCCGGATTATGCGCTTTTCGCACCGACGGTACTCAAGTCGCTGCTCGGCGCGCTCGTGATGGCCGTATGCTGTGTCTGGGTACACAACCTTTTTGGTACGCAGACCAGTAAACTTATGCAAGCCGTTGCTCTCTCTGCAGCAGGCGCCGCAGGTGCAGTTGTCTATGGCGCGACCATGTGGTGTATCGCCAAACATGAATTAGTGGACGTACTGGGCAGTCTCCGGACACGGGAAAAGAAGGCCTGCGCAAATGACATGCGAAATGAGGACTAAAGTACACTTGCTTCTTTGCCACTTTACCTCTTTACTTCATATCGTTTTCGTGTATCTTATGGGCAGAACATTCAATTTGTAGTTAGGTAATTTGAGATGGCAGTTAAAAAATCAATCATTGTAGCGTGTGGCGGAACAGGAGGGCATGTCTTCCCTGGCTTAGCCGTGGCTCACGAACTGAAGAATCGGGACCACAACGTGGAAGTGTGGTTTTCGGGACGCACGATTGAAACGGCAACACACAGCGGCTGGGACGGACCGACCTTTTCGACAGGCGCCCGGCAGATATCCATAAGAAACCTGCTAAGCATGGGGGTCTCTTTTTTTAAGTGCTTGCGCGCTATGAAACAGAAAAAGCCAGATGCCTTGCTGGCCATGGGCAGCTACTCCAGCCTGCCGCCTGTATTGGCTGCCCGGATGTGTGGTGTGCCAATTGTGTTGCATGAGGCGAACGCCGTGCCGGGAAAAGCAGTCGATGTGCTGTCGCGCTTCGCGCATACCGTGGCCACCAGCTTTGAAGAAACCGAGCAGTGGCTGCCAGGACGCCGGGTCGTGAAGACCGGACTTCCCGTACGCGAACACGCGCTCTCCAACCAGCCGAGGCTCGACGAAGTGCCGAAGGGCGCCTTCACCATCTTCATTACCGGTGGCAGCCAAGGCGCGCGCCGCGTCAACGAACTGACCTCGCAAGCCATGTGCTTGCTGAAACAGGACGGCATTGATGACTTCTTCGTCATTCACCAGACTGGGGTTGCGGATGAAGAGAAGGTACGCGAGTTATATCAGAAGAACAACGTCCCCTCGCTCGTTTCAGCCTTTATCAAAGATATGGGACGCGCGTATGCAACAGCGGATTTGGTAATTTGCCGGGCAGGTGCCTCGACCTGTTTTGAACTGTGCCTCGTGGGCAAGCCTGCACTGCTGATCCCCCTACCCAGCGCGATCCGAAATCATCAACACTTGAACGCGGCCACGCTGGTCAAGTGCGGAGGTGTCGATGAAGGCATCCAGCGCGAACTCACCGGACGCTCAATCAACCGCTACATTATCAACAAGAGGAAGAGCCCCGACGTGCTCAAAAAAATGAGCGAAGCGCTCAAATCCATGTCGATCACCGGCGCAGCAAGCCGCGTCGCGGATGTGCTAGAAAATCTTCAGCGTTAACTTGAAACTTGGCGCTGCTGACCGGGGTTGCCGAATGTTCAGCTACCTCCCCGCCCCCCCCTTCAACGTTCCCTCATTCCTGTATGTCCCAAGTCCAGAGTCCCACGTCAGCATTTGGAGTACACGCTTCGTCGTTTTATGTTCGTCTATCCAACCGCTCGCAGGAATATCCATTAGCTCAGAAACCAGATAACTTCCCGAAGCCAGATCGGTTGGAAGGTCAATTATAATGTGCTGTATTGAATGCTCCCGTTGAAATGCGGTAGAAGAGTTTGTCAGGCGCGGAGGCCGGAGAAATAATCTCGAATCGGTGGACTCCGTTACTCTCATTGATCCACGTCGGCTCCGGGGATTGATCGGCACTCCATTCTAAGAGATTAAGCGTTCCGTTAGTCTGAACTAAATAGGGAATCCCGCGTTCGCCGGTGAACTGGATCACCATGTTCTGATTGGTCAGGGCGGCCTGCACGATCACAGGGGTCAGGGCAGGTACCGGGACATCTCCAGTCCATATAATGTCATCCACCCAGCCTGCGTCAAAGCCGCTATTCACGGAAGCGTTCTTCTTGTACTCCCATCTCAAAACGTGGTTAACATCCGGACCCGCAACGTGGTGTGAGACTTTTGCCCAAGTACCCCCCGTGCCGTCTATGGAATAAACTAGGTTGCTGTCGACAAGGAAATTCAAATAATCGGCTCCTCCCTCGCTTGACACCTTCCACTGGAAAGAAATGTCCCCGCTGCCCCAGACGACGGTCTCAAAGGCTGCGAAGCCGTTGTCAGGGACGACTCCCAATCCGCCCAGTTTCACAGCGGGTGTCACCGAAGGCGACTCCGCATCAGCGTCCGCATAGATTCCGCCTGCTGTTCCAGAGAGAACATACGAGCGTCCATAGGAACCCAAGACGCGACTTATTGAATCGGCGTAAAAAGCCGTAAGCGTGGCGGCATTCGGAGGCATCGTCAATGAGGTCACCCTCGCCGCCGCATTTACCAAAAGCCCGGAGGCATCGCCCGTCCAACAGGAAAATTCCTTGTAGAGCGGATCGGACCCCGCCGCGACATCCACGTTTGTGCCCGCTAGATACCAGCCGCCGCCCGAGCCGGCATTCACAGTGAGCTGGAAACTGTACTTCACGCCTACGGCAAGCGTATGATCCGCTGTCTGGACTGTTGTGGTGGCGGACCATACGTTTGCGACCGTGTCCACATCGCCTGTCCAGCGGTAGAATCGCTTGCCTTCATAAGGCGTCGCGCCGATCTCGACAGACGATCCGGACGGATATGAACCACTCCCGCTTCCATCGGCGACCGAAAGCGTGTAAAGGATTGGCTTGTAAGTAGCCGTGACTGTAGTGTCAGTTGCGGGCATCATCAAGGTTGTCGAG
The DNA here is from genome assembly GCA_037141675.1 of bacterium. GTDB lineage: Bacteria > Verrucomicrobiota > Kiritimatiellia > RFP12 > UBA1067 > CAIZQW01. The sequence continues at coordinate 5,418 of JBAXCC010000147.1, forward strand.
GACGCGAACACGTCAGCCACCCCTTTCGTGTAACCTGTCCAGCGGTCAAAAGTATAATGTGTTGGGGCGGTGGCAGCAGAGATAGACACCGTGTCCCCCATAAAATAAGCTCCAGCTCCCGAACCGTTCTCGACGGTCAAAGACGAACGCGGTGCCCAAACCAAATTTGTGACCCATGCCGAATCCTGGCCGACCGATGTGTCAACGTCCTTGGCGTACTCCCATTTGAAGGTATGCGGCCCTGACGCAGTAACCATGTTCGTGATACTGGCCCACGTCACTTTCTTTCCAGAAATCTGATTGGTCAGCACATCATCCACGTAAAAACTCATCGTGTCATAATAATACTCACTCGATACGCTCCAGCGGAACGTCAGACGGCCTTGATTTTGGAACGAGAAAGTAAAACCGCTGGATGCGTCATCACCGAGTACTGATCCTTTTATCGTAACGGTGTTGTTGCTGACAACCAGCCCCGTACCAAGGGTTGTGCCGCATAAACTTACAGATTCCAATGGCAAATTATACAAGCGAGTAATTTGATCAGGGACATGCTGAAACTCGTAAGCGCCCATATCAACGATTTTTGCTGAAATGCGATAATTGCCAACCAGATCCGTCTCGCTCCGAACCAACCCATTGCTGCCAACATTGATGCAAGGCGAGTTGGTTTGCAAACGGAAATCGCCATTAGCCGCATCTATAAAAAGCGGGTCAGCATTAATATTTCCGGAGCCTGTTGGCAAAGGTGTTGCGCATGAATACTGAATTGTGTCCGTGGGCTGGTAATTACCGCCACTATTATCCCAAATGATACAGTTATCCAGTTTTGCACCCCATGATCCGCCCCCGCGAACGGCACTGTTTTTTGTTATTGTACAGTTTATAAAAGTCCCGATTCCAAACCCTGCTCCACCAGAATCTGCTGTATTCCCCGTAATAAGGCAATTCTCGAACAGAGTGATACTGTCCCCTCCCCCACCGTTCAACGCTTTGTTACCCCTCAAAATGCAGTTATTTAAAGCCGCATGTCGGCCTACCCCAGGAACACAGGAAACGCCCCCTCCCACTTGATCCCAAGAACTACCTAAAGCCTCGAAGGTTGCACCTTTTTCTAAGGTGAATCCATCCAGAATTCCGGCACTCATATAAGCGCAGCGTATGGCTGAAGCGGTATTGTAGAAATTAGTCCCAGAGCCCTCAATAATCGTGACTAGGGGACCATTGACACTTTTAACCATTATCTCGTTGGTGATAACAACACGGTTCTGAAGGGAGTATCCGGAATTGACTCTCGTACCCGTGTTATACACGCCGTTTGTAACGAGAACAAGATCGTTTGATACGGTTATGTCTACTGCCGCCTGAATCGTCTTTTTGGCTGTCCCCCAAGACTGACCGTTACCCGCATCGTCTGGGCGCGAGGCATCGACGTAATAGGTTGTTGCATGAGCCGATAAACTTAGGAGTATAGTTGAAAATATAACTAATGAATTTTTCATATGGATTGCCTCGTGGTTAGCAATTGTTGATGTTGAGTAAACCAGAATATCTCGTAAAGGCAAACGTCATGCGGTCTTGTTAAGCCCACAGTATTTGTTTGAACGCTCAATGACGGGGATTCTTCCCCTCTAAAAAAACCAACTCCGTTTATCCCTAACGCAATATACCTGTAGCTTACGCCTTTTAAATGAAGAGTTCAAGGGCAAAAATAAATAGGGGATACGCGTGCGCTAGGCGTAAAGGCTTTGATCCTTTTGCGTGGCACAGTTATATCCGTTCCGCATTTTCTGCATTGGAACGGTGAGTGTTATGGATTCACGCGAAGGCATGGGAGACGGGTAAGACGGGGTATTTCAGCAAAATAATTAGTTCTTGTTCACATAGAGAACCTTCGTGAACTTTGTGTTCTTCGTGTGGGCGACTGCTCTCTTCAGGTTAAACTCTCATATTCGTTCTCGGCTTACCAGAATCCATACTGACCCGAATGGATGACATACAGACCGAGTATTAAATTAGTGACCACATGCGCGATGGCGGCACACCAGATATTGCCCGTACGCACCGTGAGCCAACCATAGACCACGCCCGCGAAAATTCCCGCCAGCCACCTGTCATGCTCAAGACCAAACACGATTGCGACGGTCCAGAAGGTCTGCGTGTCCATGAGATTAAGCGGAAGCGTCCAGAACTTCCCCTGCCGCAGCCAGCGATAAAAGAAGCCACGAAAGAAAAACTCCTCAATAACGGCAATGACACACGCAGAACCGATGAGCTTCATGATAGTCAGCGGCCAGCCTGCCTCGGAAGGCGAGAAGGCGAGAGAGGCATGTCCAGGTGGGAGCGCAGGGAAAAAGTCCGGATGATAATAGCTGGGCAACTCGCCGGGCATCATGACACACCATTTGTTATAAAAAAGCTGTGCAGCCGGCCAGACGCGTCCGAGCCAAGGCGTTTCTGGCAGCACCCAGGCCACGGTCACGACCATGCCTGCAAAAATCGCCAGAGGCAGTGTTGAAAGATTAAAAGCCGAATAGGTTTCCCATGGCTTCAGCCAAAGAAGAAGCGCAGCGCAAGCGACGGCCTTCACGGCATAACTCCAGGGATAGAGCATACGCGGACACCAGCCCAGCATTTCCAGCCCTTGCAGCACGAAGATGACGCCGATCCAAAGCACAAACGGCGCCACGTGCCCGACCACTATTTTCCGATCCGATTGCATAACGAAAACAATAGCACGGCCACGTGACAGACTCAAGCCTAGAGGTTAGCGAGAAGAGCCTTGATGCTTGAAACTCGACACTTCAGAACCTTCCATTCTCGAAGCCGGGGCGGCAGAAGCTCTTCGCGGTCGGGATCTCCTCATGGATGCCGTTCCGGATACGGCCCAGGATCACCAGCATGGATAAGATCGCATCCTCCTGCCTGGGCAAGTGCTCGCGCAGGAACAGCCAGGCGGAGATGGAGCGTTCCACGGCGACCAAGACCACCTTGCCCGAGCCATTGGCATCATACAGGCTTGATTCTGCAAGAATGCCCCGCTCCCGTGCCTTCATCTCAAAATGACTGCGCAGCGCCCGGTTGACTTTCGGCGCGAGAAAGGTGTGATACCAGGTGATCACTTCGAGCATATCCCCAACACTGCGGGCCAGCTCCTCATAATCGCAATCATGGGCTGGCATCTTCGCGGCCGCGACCCACTCCTGGGCAAGCGCCTTCAGATCCGTATCAGAGTCTTTCAGCCAAGCCTGGACACGCTGCCTATACTCCATGGCCATTCGAGAGAGCGGGTGCTGGTTGATCTGCTGTCGAACCGCCTCCTCCTTGCGCATGTATTCGTCCATCTCCGCCTCATCCTCTTCCTCGTGCAGAAAAGCGTTAGCATCCAAGCCATCATCATCCCGCCAATCTGTCTGCAGCCACCCCTGTTCGCCCTGCGTGATTGAAGCCTGATTTAACTTCTCCGCAAGGTTGTTCCAGAAGGTCATGTTGGTGGCATCGTCCCGGTCCGACCTCCGATCCGCTTCCATCTCCTTCCCCATTGAGAAAGTCCGACATTGGCGCGTAAACGCACAGCGTTCACACCAATAATCACAGTAATTGTAAATACCCAAGATAAACCGTTCTTTTCCCATGTGCACCCTTTCATGGCCGATATCTTTAAACATCAGCGCTCATTAATAAGTTTACGACCCTGTACAAAATACCTTTTCTTTAAGATTATCATAATTACATTTTCGAGATCAATCTCGGTTTCAGGCAGTTTCTTCCCCATTTTGTCATTGCGACAGCACAGAACGACCCTGTATCATACTATCACAGTTTATAAACTATGATAGGGTCGTTCAAATGAGTGAAATACTAGAACCAACATTGTGGAGAAGTTGCCG
>JBAXCC010000148.1:0-9267 GCA_037141675.1 bacterium
CTATCGGTGTCTGCAGCTGGTCTTTCCAGAAAAGCATTGATGAAATCGGGGCGATTATGACAGCCATGAATGTGGCTCACATTCATCTGGCGTTAGCGCCTGCATTGGGAGCAGATGGCAAGACGTATCTGGATGCAGTGAAGCGCCAGAACTGGGCCATCTCTTCGACGATGCTTCACTTTGATTACGAGGACTACACCACACTGGACACCATCAAGGTTACTGGCGGCGTCGCCCTGGATGATAAATGGGCCATGGCCTCAGATGCTTTCGTGAAGGCTTGCGCTATTACTGCTGAGTTGGGTGTAAAGTATATTTCAATGCACGTTGGATTCCTGGATCATTCCGATCCCGCGTATGCAAAGAAATTTTATGATCGTGTCCGCTTCCTCGGCGATGCAGCCAAGGCTGCTGGCGTGACCTTGCTAATGGAGACGGGACAGGAATCGGCTGAAGACCTCAAGCACTTTCTGGTCACGCTGAATCATCCGAATGTGATGCTGAACTTTGATCCGGCCAACATGATTCTGTATAATAAAGACGAACCCATCGCAGCCTTAAAGATTCTGGCGCCCTGGATCCGTCATGTGCATGCGAAGGATGCAGTCCGCACCCAGGTCAATGGCACGTGGGGATCGGAAGTCCCTTGGGGCGACGGTGAAGTGAATGTGTTCGCATTTCTGAATGCCTTGAGTGCCCTTGGGTTCAATGGTACGCTCGCAATCGAGCGTGAAGCTGGAACACAACGGGTCAAGGACATCGCACAGGCGGTACGTCGATTGGCGGCATTTTAATAAAAAAGGGGAGGAGATATTATGAATAATCGGAGATCATTTCTAAAAGCGATGGGTGGCGCAGCCACCTTTACAATTGTTCCTGCGCATATTCTGCGTTCGCAGACTGCGCCGAGCAATCAGCTCACGCGAGCACTCATTGGGTTTGGTGGCATCGCTCATTCGGGTGCCCATCTAGGATTGACCGATACACGGCTGGTGGCTGTATGCGATCCTGATCGTAAACGTATGGAAGAGGGCATCCAAGCAGGGCAAAAACTTTTTGGTGGGAAGGTGGATGGTTATCGTGATTTCCGGGATGTTTTGCAACGCAAGGATGTCGATGTCATTCATATCTGCACGCCTCCTCATTGGCATGGGCCTATTTCCGTCTATGCAGCACAGGCCGGTAAGGACATCTGGTGCGAGAAACCCATGACGCGCACCATTGGCGAAGGCAAGAAGGTTGTTGATGCGGTCAAAGCGAATGGACGTATGTTCCGTGTCAACACCTGGTTCCGCATGCATGGCGGATTTTACGGATTCGGTACAGAAGTAAAGCCTATCAAGAAGGTCGTTCAAAATAAGCTGCTAGGGTTTCCGCTCCGCGCAATTGTGGGTGAGGGCCAAGGTTTCTCGTTAAAGTTCGGCTGGACAGGTCTTGTGAATGCGGCTCCTCAACCCGTCCCGGAAAACCTCGACTATGATATGTGGCTTGGTCCTGCACCCTATAAACCTTACCATCCTCATCGCGTGCATGGCAATTTCCGTGGATATTGGGATTATGATGGCGGCGGGCTCGGGGATATGGGCCAGCATTATCTCGATCCTGTCCAATACATTCTAGGTAAGGACGAAGAAAGTCCGATTCGTGTGGATGTGGATGCGCCTCCGCCACATCCTGAAGCTGTCGGAAGTGTTCGTCGCATCACGTTGAAGTATGCGGATGGAACAGAAATCATTCTCGATGGTGGTGGGTCTCTGAAGAATGAACCGTTTATTAGCGGTCCTAACGGCAAACTGTTCCCGCGTATGAAATCGGATATTCCTGATTTGGAAAAACTCCTGGCCACCTTGCCGGATCCGCTACCCCAGGATCCAAGCTTCCTCCATGCCATACAGACGCGCGTTCCGTTCCCATTGAATGAGGACAAGGCTTTCCGTTCTTGCACACTGGTCAACCTCTCCTTGGTGGCCATGCGCGCTGGACGAGGGTTCGACTTTGATCCAGTGAAACTGATTTGTCCGAACGATCCAGCCGTTAATCGATTCATCGATCAGCCGCTGCGGGCTCCGTGGACTATTTAAGACAATCGAAAAAGAGAGGATTTTTACTATGAAAAAAATAATTGTTATGTGGGTAGGTGCTCTTGCATGTTCATTCGCGAGTGTAGCACAGACCGGTGTTCAGTTTGGATCAATCGCGCAAACGAATGCAACCGTCGAGAAGGTTGCTCCCTTGCTCAATTCACCAAACCTGTCGGATGTGGATGCGCTGTGTAAGCAGGTTGCGGCTGATGGGCTGGACGATGCAGGGGTGCGCACAAAGCTCTTTACGTTAGGCCAAACGGTCAGCGTCAAAGGCCCTTCAGCAAAACATCAGCCAGCATTGGAGGCTCTGTTTGCGAAATATGCAAAAGAGAGCGCATCCCCTGTGCAGCAGTTGTTCTTTGTTGAACAATTGCGCTGGATCGGCACGAAGAACTCATTGCCGATCATCAAGGGACTATGCGGCTCAAAAGATGTGAATGTCGCAGCTTCTGCAAACATGACGCGGCAGGCTATTGAGGGAATATCTGATCCAGCGACGCTCGTCTTCCCCAAGACGAAGATTCGTCAATTGGGAGAAGCCCTTGCGAAAGCAAGTGAGTCAGACAGCTTCAAACTGCTCGCTGAGGCTGTCCAAGCAAAGGGTGACATCGCGTATCAGGCTTTTGCAATTAACAAAATCAAGAGTCCTCTCTCCTCCGATCAGTTGAAGAAGTGGTGTGATGTGACGCGCAAATCGGATGAACCGCTTGTGATTGGTTTGTTGCTTCGTGCCTTGGTTGTAAATCAGGACACCCAAATAACAGAACTGCTGTTGGATATGTGTGGCAATGTCAACGAGACGGTTTCAAGTGCTGCGCTTGCTGGGCTTGCCCAGCGTGATCCAAAAGTATTACAGCAAGCACTGCCATCACGTTTGGCGAATGTGAACAATGACAACTACAAGACCTTCGCAGCCTTTCTTTCAACGTTGCCGGCAACCGTCACGGTTCCGGCATTGACGACCGCCTATCCCCAGCAAACACCTCTTTGCAAGCGGCTGATTCTTGAGACACTTGCTGCGCACCCAGGGTCTGAAGCTATGGTCAAAGCGGCTTTGGATGTTGCGACTGCGCCGGATTCGGATATCAAGCTGGCAACAGCAGGCTTCCGCTATTTGCGGCAATCGGCCGGCAAGAACGAGCAAGCGAAGTTGCTGGCGAGCATCTCCACGATGAACGGCGCTTTGCAGAGTGAAGCGGTCCAGTCGTATGCAATGGCCGCACGGTGTCCCGGGAATGAAATATACGGGGAGCGATTGCTTCAAGCTTTGACGGCAGCAGGCGCGACTCCCTCTGAGACGTTGCTGGATGCTGCTGGCCGGATAGGTTCACCCGCGTTGTTGACGTTTGTCAGTTCGCTTGCCTCTACGAACAAGAATGCCCAGCGGACACTGTCTACATGGCGCGACGGACTGGCTGCACCAGCCCTGATGCAAGCACTTGCCCAGAAGCCAGAGGATGCCTTCTTGCTGCGTAGCGTCCGTCAGCAGTTGCAATCAACCACGGCGAATACATCTGATTTGATGAAGGGATGGAAGGCTCTCGAAGCGTGCGGAAAGATCACGCAGGAGGATCTTCGCGATTTTGCCGCCATCATCAATAAATCCTCCAACCTGGCATTGAATCGGCCTGTTGTCGCTTCGGTCAAACAGGAAGGCCACCACGAGCCTAAGTTTCTAACAGATGGCGCTGTCGGGAACGACAGCGGTTTTTGGGCTGAGCGCGCGCCTGTTGAAATCACGGTGGACTTGGGATCTGTTCGTAATGTGGCAGCGGCGCATGTTTATTTCTATGCAGATGGCGGACGCTATTACCAGTATCGCATTGACACCTCGATTGAGAACAAGACCTGGAAGCTTGCTGTAGACAAGACCAAGGACACAACGGTCTCCAAGGCAGAGGGATTTCTCACACCCTTTGATGCTCGTGAAGCACGCTATGTCAAATTGACCGTCACCAAGAACAGCGTGAATCCTGCCGTGCATGTGAATGAGTTGATGATCTTCTCATCAGCAGATGCTGCAGTGATTGAGCTGAATAAAGTTCAGCGTCCTCAACTCAAAGCAGATGCGGCAGTAATTGAGATTGATAAAGTTCAGCGTCCTCAGCTCAAAGCGGATGCTGAAGGGTTCTTCCCGTTGTTTGACGGATCGAACTTGGATGCGTGGACTGGCAATAAGACAGCCTATACCATCAATGAGAACAAAGAAATTTATGTGGATCCTTCCAAAGGAGGAGGCGGAGACCTCTTTACAGCTGAGGAATATGGTGATTTTATTTTCCGCTTCGAATTTAAGCTGACACCTGGGGCGAACAATGGGATTGGCGTGCGCACGCCTGGCGGAAATGCTGCATATGAAGGTTTTGAAATTCAAGTGCTGGAAGACACGGCTCCAAAATATGAGAAGCTCCATCCTTATCAGTTCCATGGCTCGGTCTATGGTATCATTCCTGCCAAGCGCGGGGCACAAAAACCGGTAGGGGAGTGGAACACGGAAGAGATTGTCATGGATGGCCGGCGCGTGAAAGTTACTGTGAACGGTACAGTGATTGTTGATGCAGACCTAGACGAAGCCAGTAAGAATGGCACGATGGATAAGTCAAAACATCCAGGACTCAAACGCACGATGGGACGTATCAGTTTTTGCGGACATGGCGATAAACTATGGTTCCGTAATGTTAAGGTGAAGCCGATTGTGCATGCGAACAATACGCCACCCCCTGGATGGACGCAGTTGTTCAACGGCAAGGATCTCGCCAATTGGAAGGGTGTGACAAAGAAGGAAGGCTTTGATAATCCGATTAAACGTGCAGCTGCAACGCCGGAAAAGCGCACGGAGATGCAGGCGCTCGCGGATGCGGATTCTAAATTGCATTGGACAGTCAAAGATGGGGTCCTCTGCTTTGATGGCAAGGGATTCAGTTTGGGTACAGCCAAGGACTATGCTGATTTCGAAATGTGGTGCGACTGGCGCTTGCTGACCAAGAAGGGCGACAGCGGTCTCTATTTGCGCGGTTCGCCCCAGGTTCAAATCTGGGATGCCCATAATCAATGGCATATTGGTTCTGGAGGCTTGTATAACAACAAGAAGAATCCCAGCAAAGCCTTACTGATTGCTGATAACCAGATTGGCGAATGGAACACCTTCTATATCCGCATGATCGGCGAGAAGGTGGATGTCTACCTCAATGGTAAACGCGTGGTCGATAATGTCATCCTTGAGAACTATTGGAATAAGGAAATTCCAATTTTCCCAAAAGAGCAGATTGAATTGCAATGCCATGGTGACCCGATCGAGTTCAAGAATATCTTTATTCGCGAATTGTAGAATTAATGGAGGGGGAGTCACATGAAAACGGGATTCATCATTAATGCGACACTTGTTTCGCCAGGGATTGAGAAGAAGGATGCTGCTATTGAAATCCAGGACGATACGATTATTGCCATACATGATAAAGCACCTGTGCTCCCTTCTGCAGATTGGGTTTATGATGCAAAAGGCGCCTATGTTGTCCCGGGGTTCATTGATATCCATACGCATGGCGCGTTAGGGTATGATGTGACCGATACAAAAGAGCCTTGTGCAATCGAAAAGATTGCGCAGGCCAAATTGGCGGAAGGCTGCACGCAATTCTGTCCGACAACCTTAACCCTGCCCGAGGATCAGCTTGCAGCATCGCTGCGCAATGTTGCCAAGTATGACAATCGCTATTCCAAAGTCTGCGGTGTCCATCTGGAAGGTCCTTATCTCAACTGCTCCTGTCTGGGTGCGCAAAATCCTGCGTATGTACGTACGCCTGATATTGAAGAGGTCAAGCGTCTCAGCTCCATCTCACGCGTAACACAGGTTTCGTATGCGGTTGAACTTGACCACGGGGTTGAGTTTGGAAAGCAATTATGTCAGGAAGGCATTGTTGCATCCTGCGGACACTCCAAGGCGACGTATGCCCAGTTCTATCAAGGGTATCAGCAGGGACTCAGGCATCTGACCCACTTCTGCAACCAGATGTCGCCATTGCATCATCGCGACATTGGAATGGTCGGGGCTGGCTTCTTGTTGCCGGATGTTAAAATTGAGGTGATCTGTGATAAGGTCCATATCTGCCCTGAGATGATTGAACTTGTTTTTGAAAAGAAACCCATGGAGTCGATCCTGCTGATTACGGACTCGATGCGCGCCAGCCACTTGCCAGATGGCCCGTCTTCGATTGGCGGTCTGGATGTGATTGTCAAGAATGGCGAGGCGCGTCTTGCTTCAAATGGCGCGTTGGCGGGTTCCATGCTCAGGATGAACCAAGCATTGAAGAATGTGCATGAGGTGACGGAGCGTCCACTGTGTGACATCATACAGACGACCTCCTATAATCAGGCTGTTGAGTTAGGAATCGGAGACAAGTATGGACGCATAGAAGCTGGCTATAGGGCCGACCTCAGCGTTCTGGATGGTCAAACATTTGACGTGATAAAAGTATTTAAAGATGGAGTGAGTGTGTGATGAAGAAGATAATTGAGTCTGATTTTAAACCCTTGTTTGCTGTCTATCAGCAGTTGAAAATAGAGGCAGGAAAGGCTGCAAAGAAGGAGCCGGTTAAGATCGCCTGTGTCCGCGATGGTGGTGCCTGCGATGTATTCGCCATAGACTTTGCCGCGCCGCTGAGCGATGATGCAATCCGTTTCTGCGAACGTATTGTGAAGTTTATGCTCTGGGCCAGCGGCGGATATGAAGTGCATATTGCTGGGCCTGCAGCCGTGGCTGATTATGTGAAGGCTGCCTATTCGCCGACTGGTGCTCGTGCGTTTGACTGCGAGATGATGCAGATGGCGTATGACAAGCCGCTCACGGTCATCGCAACGACTCCCGATAAGCTTCCAAAGCCCAAGGTTCACGCACAGACATTAGGCGGTCATCTGAAAGGATGCAGACTTGGCTTCGACTTGGGCGCTAGTGACTTCAAGATCTCCGCGCTCAAGGATGGAGAGACCGTCTTTGCCGATGAGTTCCCCTGGGTTCCTGTGACCGCTACAGATCCGAATTACCATTTCAACATGCTTCAGGAAGGACTGAAGAAAGCTGCTTCGTATCTCCCGAGAGTCGATGTCATTGGCGGAAGTTCCGCAGGCATTATTGTAGACAACCGGATTAAGGTCGCTTCCCTGATCCGTGGCATCAAGGGTGATGACCGCTCTTTAGCTCAGAGCCTCTTTAAACGTGTGCAGGACGCGTGGAATGTGCCTGTCGAGGTCGCCAACGATGGCGATGTGACAGCTCTGGCTGGTGCGATGTCGTTAGGCTCGAATGCGATTCTCGGTATTGCCATGGGGTCGAGTGAAGCAGTTGGCTTTATTGACCGTGAGGGTCACCTGACGGGCCGCCTGAGCGAGCTTGCCTTTGCCCCTGTTGATTTTAATCCAGGTGCAGGCCAGGACGAATGGTCTAAGGATGTCGGCGTTGGCGCCATGTACTTTTCGCAGCAAGCGGTCAATTATCTGGCGCTGAAGGTCGGATTTGTCTTCCCTGCAGATATGCTGTTGCCAGAGCGCTTGAAGGTGGTGCAGGCTGCCATGGCCAAGGATGATCCCAAGGCCGCTGAAATTTATACAACCATCGGAGTCTATCTCGGCTGGGCGATGCCGTGGTATCGGTTGTTCTATGATTACGATACCATCCTGCTCCTCGGACGTGTCACCAGCGGCAAGGGCGGGGAGATCATCGTCAATACCGCACTTGAAACGTTGGCTGAAATCGCCCCTGAACTCGTTGGCAAAGCCAAACTGATGATGCCCGATGAGAAGGCCCGCCGCGTCGGCCAATGCGTCGCAGCCGCATCACTGCCGGCAGATCGCTAGGCGTGCCTATAGCGGGATGTTGAAATAATGGCTATTAAAAGAACATTATAACCCCCGTTAGGTGTGGTAATTCTCACTACTTCTTGTAAAAGAAGCGGATTCTGCTATTCTGGATTCTTCGGGAGTTTAAGAAATGAAATATCGCCTTGAGGCGTTATATGAATGCTAGCCAGGAGCCTCTCTTTTATAGGATTTTTGTGCCGCGTTATAATGAAAGCACATTGTTTCTGATGAGCTTATCTTTTTTATTGCTTTTTCTGACGGATTCTCGACTGCTGCTTGGATCCCTGAAAATCATTTCCGAAAATATTGCTGATCTCCAGATATGCGCACTGCTGGTTGCGTTTGTTTTTGGAATTGCCTTCTCATTATACCACGTGTTTGTCCGCCGCAAAAAAACTATAAAGGAGAAGCGTTTTATGCTCTTCTTTGCTGTAACGGTCAATGGCGTAAGCGGTTTCCTTTCTGGCAAGGAGATGCTTATGGACTCTTGGGGATTTTTGATAGTGTTCCCAATCTGGAATATGGTTAATGCTGTTCTTCTGCTGATCCTGTATCTCGCGGAAGTGATAGACGAAGGTGATGTTGAGGACGATGATGCAAGCCCTCTGCAAGTTATTTTGGGATCAGTTGTGGTACTTGCAGTGTTATTTGTCTGTCAGCATTGGTTTAACATGACTTGGTCTATTGTTTTTTCTCTCTGCGTAGCGTACTCAACCACCCTGAATAATGCTGTTACTCCTTTTCTATCCAGGCATTGGCACAAGAGATAACGTCTACACGGTATGCGTATATTAAAAGTGGTGTTGTTCCCGTCTTGTGACGGGCCTTGTCACAGCACAAGAGGGATGCCATTTTACAGCATTCTTTTGAGGAAGTGGCCGGTGTGTGAGGCTTCGCAGGCGGCGATTTGTTTGGGGGTGCCGGATGCTACGAGGGTGCCGCCTTCATCGCCGCCACCAGGACCGAGGTCGATGATGTAATCAGCGCATTTGATAATGTCCAGATTGTGCTCGATCACGACAACGGTGTTGCCTGACGCGCGCAGGCGCAGCAGGAGTTCGAGGAGCTTGTGCACATCCGCGAAATGCAAACCGGTGGTCGGTTCATCGAGCAGGTAGAGTGTCTTGCCTGTGGCGCGCTTGGAGAGTTCGGTTGCAAGCTTGATGCGCTGGGCTTCGCCGCCGGAAAGCGTTGTGGAGGACTGCCCAAGATGGATATACCCTAGACCGACCTGTGACAGCGTCTTGAGCTTGTTGGCGACCATGGGGACAGGTGCGAAGAATTCCAAAGCTTCATCGACCGTCATGTCCAGGACCTCGGCGATGTTCTTGTC
>JBAXCC010000149.1:0-9246 GCA_037141675.1 bacterium
GCAATTACTCCATCGGGCTTGTCACATCGAAGACAGATGATTCCATCACGAAATACATCCTTGATGAGCAGAGTCAACCGCTTGCCTGTGTGAATGTCTTCATCCCGACAACGCCGAATCCGACCAATGGATTTTTCATCATCTATCCGAAGCGCGAAGTCATCTATACCGACATGGATGTGAATACAGCCATTAACCTGATTGTTTCAGCAGGGGCAATGCCCCCTACCGTGCAAGCGCAGGCGACTGCAACACCGCCTACACCATAAATATGATCACGCAGACAGAGGCTATTGCACTCCAGATACGGCCCTGGTCAAAGACATCACACATCGTAACCTGGCTGACACCTGGCCATGGACGCATCGTGACCTCGATTAAAGGGGCCTCTCGTCCCAAGAGCCCCTTCCTCGGACAGTACGACCTCTTTTATACCTGCGATCTTCAGTTTTATACACGCGAGCATGATGGCGTGCATATCGCAAAGGAATGCTCGCCGCTTATACGCCGGGACTCCCTGCGCGACCAGTGGCGTGCAGCAGCTGTTGCTGCTTATCTGGTTGATCTGACTTCACGTACGCTACCGATGCGTCAACCGCATCAAGACGTATATGCATTGCTCACGCAAACACTTGATTATCTTTCGTCTCATCCCCGTGCTCCTTTTGTGGACTGCATCGTTCGCTACGAACTGCATTTGCTCCATTATTTAGGACTGCTCCCAGACCTCTCACCTTGCAGCACCTGCCATACGCCACGGCCAAACTGGTTTTCTTTTTCCGTCTCCACAGGTCGCATCCTCTGTAAGCATGATTCAGCTCCTCACGCTGATGAGTCCATTCTTTCTCTCCACCCAAGCATCCAAGAACACTTCACCCTGCTCCGTCAAAAGCTCATATCAGGCCGCTATCCACTTATCTCAGATTCCTCGTCTGCAAAGAAAAATGCTGAAAATCTAAAACTTCCGCTTGGATTATCCAGATTTCTTGGTATATTTATAACTTTACATCTCGACGTACCAGCGTCGGTCCGCAGGGTTGCTCTCGAGATGATAGAAACAACACCTACGCAAAGAATTGCGTTACAGGAGATTCAACAGCCATGAAAAGTTCACATCTGTTTTGCACCGCGATCGCTGTCGCACTCGTTACCGCATCGGGCTGCAAAAAACAGGAAAAAGAATCCGCCGCAGCATCTAATGCTCCCGCATCTGTAACCCCGACAGCTCCTGTAGTGCCTGAGAAGCCCAAAGACCCAAATGAAGTCATGGCTTCTGTCAATGACACCAAGTATATTCGCAAAGATGTGGACGCTATCGTCAACAAGGTGATGGCCTCGCAGAACGTCCCGGCTGAGCAACAGGTTGAAGCTCGCAAGTTCTTTGAACAGCGCGTAGTTTCCAGCATGATTATGCGCGCACTGATTATGGCTGAAGTCAAGAAGGCTGATGTCAAGGTCACAGATGAGGATCGCAAGAAACAGACTGATCGTCTGGAAGGCATGCTCAAGGCTCGTAACATGACCGTGGCCCAGTACTTCAAGGATTCCCCGCTCGGCGAAGTTGAAGCACGTAAGGAATTTGACGAAGGAATCATGATTGATAAGTTCCTCGAAGCGAAGATCATGAGCACCCTCACCGTCACCGACGCCGAAGTGAAAAAGGTTGTTGATGATGTTAATCGTGCAAACGCTGAAGCTGTGGAAACCAATAAGTTTCTCTTAGCAAAGAATCAAGCCAAGCGCGAAAAAATTCTGGATCTGAAGAAGAAACTCGGCGAAGGTGCAGACTTTGTAGCACTCGCAAAGGAAAACTCAGATTGCCCGAGCAAGGAAAAGGGAGGCGACCTGGGCACCTTCCAGCGTGGCCAGATGGTCAAGGCGTTTGAAGATGCTGCATTCACACAGCCCATCGGTCAAGTCGGCGATATTGTTGAAACCGATTTCGGTTACCACCTGATCAAGGTGACGGCACGTACGGAAGCTGTGGAAGCAAAGGGTGATGTTGCTGCTAAGCCCGCAACAGTCACGGCTTCACACATCCTCATCTCCCGCGAACGCGAACAGAAACCTCGTCCGATTCCTGAGGTCGACGCTGTGAAAGATCAGCTGAAGCGTCAGAAGTCACAGGAAGCGATTCAGAAATACATCCAGGAGCTCAAGAACGGTGCTAAGATTGCAACACCGGCTTTCCCTGACATGCAGCTGTAATCAGTCGCGATAAGCATTTAAAATTAAAGGGGCACACATTCAGTTGTGTGCCCTTTTTGTATTAACAGTTCGCCTTGAGTCCTTTCCTCCTTCTGTCCTTTAGTCACTCAAAACAGTGATGACAAAAGGACCCAAGGACTGCAGGACACAAGAAGCCAGAAAAAGACGGCTATGGCCACCTTTTACGAACGTCCCAGAAGAGTCCCATCAACGATGTCTCGCACGGAAAACGTCTGCAAAGTCCGGCGAGTCGTTACTGGCAAACCTTGAACTGCACAAGGAAGATACTCCGCGCTCCAGCCGCAGGCGCGGCCTGCACGGTCAACATGTTCGACTAGAAAGGTGACATCCTTTCCTAAAAAACGTCGCATATAGCTTGCTCGCTGGGTATCCGCGATTTTGCTCAGCTCCCTAGCTCGACGTTTGCGTTCGATAACTGGCACCTTATGGTCCATCAACACCGCAGGCGTCCCAGGACGTTCGCTGTAAGGGAAGACATGGACATTGGCAAAGGGATAGTCCTGTATGAGTTGACACGTCTGTTCAAAATCCGCAAGGCTCTCACCTGGAAATCCGACAATCATATCTGTGCCCAACCCCAGATCAGGGATATTCCCGAGAGCATAATCAAGTGTTTCACGAATCGCTGAAATCGTATAACGCCGTTTCATGCGCATAAGGGTGGCATCGCACCCGCTCTGGATCGGCAGGTGAAGAAAGTTACAGATGCGCGCATCCGATGCCATGAGGTCTATGAGGTCGCGCTCCACTGTTCCTGGCTCTATCGAACCTAATCGAATACGCCCTAAACCTTTTAAATCCAAGCATGCTTTTAGCAAATCAATCAGATTCCGACTTTCGTCTTCATAGCAGGCTATATTGCATCCGGTGATGACAAGCTCCTGAAAGCCTGCATCCATGTAGGACTGCGCCTCTGTGAGGCACTCCTCGATGGACCGACTGCGCGGCTCTCCGCGCGCATGAGGAACAATGCAATAGGAACACCGGAATGCGCATCCATCCTGCACCTTGAGTGTCGCCCGCTGCGTCGTGGGACGAGGCTGCATTTTCCCTCCTCCCTCCTCCCTTCTACCTCCTCCCTTTCCCATGCTCGTCCCTACTAGCCTGACCAAGTCCTCTTTTTGTTCACGCCCCACAAAGAGATCCACAATGCCCTTCAACAGGTCACGAGTGCAGGTTTCCGCTGCGCAGCCTGCAAGCACGATAAAAGAATGGGGTTGAGAGACACGCAGATGGCGAAGCATCTTGACGCATTCGTTTTCAGCCTTCTGAGTCACGGTGCAGGAGTAAACAAGGACAACGTCAGCCGCATCCCCCAAAGGAACACGTCTAAAGCCAGCGGACTCAAACTGGGTGATGAAACCTGCGCCTTCTGCTTGATTCAGACGGCACCCAAATATTTTGAATGCGATTGTCATGGGCTCCTGAAATGACAAAGCCGGCGGAATCAACTGATCCCGCCGGCCTTTATAGAGATCGGCCATTAGTACTGGACAACGGCCATCGGCTGCCCCTTGGCGACATGGCTACCATGCTCGACGAGGAACTTGATGACCTTCAGTGGCTTATCCGCTTTAATCTGGTTGAAGAGCTTCATCGCTTCAACAATGCAAAGCGCATCGCCTGCCTTCAACGAGGCTCCTTCATCCGCCAGGTTCGGCTTACCCGGACCTGCTGTGCGGAAGAACGTTCCGTTGAGTGGCGCATTGATGGTCGGTCCGGCAACAACCTCTTCCTTCTTCTCCTGGACAGGCGCGGCAACAGATGCCGTTGCGACTGCTGCAGGCGTGGAGGCCATAGCAGGAAGATCAAATGATGCACTGCCGGCTGCAAAGCCCAGACGGTTTGCAAGGCCAGCCACCAGCTTTCCGATTTCAGCAAACTTCTGCGTCTCGTCATCAACCTTCACGGCCGCAGGTGCTGGTACGGCTGGCGCAGGAGCTGCCGCCTTCTTGTTTTCAAGATCAGCGGGGATCGGATCACGCTGATCAGCCGGCTTTGCGCGCCACTTGAAATAGCCAAGAGCAACCTCTGGGAACATACAGTAGGAAATAATATCCTCTTCCTTCTGGATGAGCTTGGGGTCCAATTCCGTTGCGGCAGCAGCAAGACCCGGCTTAAGCAGATCCGCCGGACGGCAGGTGATGGGCTTCTCGCCATTCAAAATCTTTTTGGCAATCTTAGCGTCAAGAGGTGCAGGGGAACGCCCATACAGGCCCTTGACATAATCACGCGTCTCCTGCGTAACCATCTCATAACGATTTCCTGCCAGAACATTTAACACAGCCTGAACGCCAACGATTTGACTGGTCGGGGTTACGAGCGGAGGATATCCCATATCCGCGCGGGTCTTCGGCAACTCTTCCAACACTTCCGGCAAACGATCCAACGCGCCCTGCTGCTGGAGCTGTGAACGCAGGTTGGAAATCATGCCGCCAGGAATATGGTGCTCGAGTACATCCGCGTCAACCAGTTCGCCCAATCCAGTGGCGGGTTCACGATGCTTCTTGAGGGCCCTAAAGTGGGCATTCGACTTGGCCACATTCTTGTGCGCAATGTTCGTGTCATAGCCTTCGGCCTCCAGCATAGCAACCAATGTCTCGGTCGGCGGCTGGGAGGAGAATCCTGACATTGTCGAGACGCAGGTATCAATCGCCCCTGCTCCCGCCTCAACTGCGGACATATACATCGCGACCGCCATACCGCTGGTCATGTGTGAATGGACCTGAATCGGCACCTTCACCTGCTTGACCAATGCGGAAATCAGCACCTTCGCGGCAGCCGGGGTCAGAATACCGGCCATATCCTTGATACAGATCGAGTCAACACCCATGGATACTTGCTCTTTGGCAAGCGTCACGAACTTCTCGACTGTGTGAACAGGACTGTAGGTATAGCTGATCGTGCCCTGAGCATGTCCGCCATATTTCTTGACGGATTTGATGGCCATTTGCAGGTTACGACTGTCATTCAGCGCGTCGAAAATTCGGAAAATGTCCATGCCGTTTTCGCAGGCGAGCGCAATCATGCGTTCCAGAATATCATCTGGGTAGTGCTTATAACCCAATCCGTTTTGACCGCGCAGCAGCATCTGGAGAGGGGTCTTCTTTGCGACAGACTTGATCTGGCGTAGCCGTTCCCACGGATTCTCGCGCAAGAATCTGAGGCACACATCAAATGTGGCTCCGCCCCAACACTCCAGCGAATAATAGCCGACGTTATCAACTTCCTCGGCAATTGAAAGAATGTCATCTGTGCGCATACGTGTCGCCCAGAGCGACTGGTGCGCATCACGCAACGTGGTGTCTGTAATCCGTACACGCGGCTTCGCCTTTGAAGCAGCTTTCTTTTCGTCAGTTTTCTTAGACATAGATAATAATCTCCTTAAGAGGGCAAACAGTATCGCATTTTTTGCCTCAACTTTCAACCCGATTTAGTCGACAACTCTTTAATTTTTAAAATCAAAAAGCCCTGTCCCTCCCGTTTTCCCCTCCCGTTCCTACTTAATAGGACTTCCGCAATGAAAGCAGAACTTGGATGAACAATCGTTTGGCGTTGAACACCCAGGACAGGTCTTCTGGTCGCTTACAGGTGGCGAGTCTTTCGACTGAGCCACGAAAGCAAAACCGCAAGAGGTGCAAAATAGTGCTTTGGCCTTGTTTTGTGTTTTACAATTCGCACAAACCTTTGATTGGACAACGCATTCAAACTCCAGAGTCGGAGCTGCCTGGTGACGGCTGTCCGCCACTGGGATCGGCGCAACCTGATCGGCAACATGTTCTGAAAAATGGTCAATCAGCGGGTACAGCTTCTTCCCTATTAAGAACAGAACAATGAGCGAACCAATAACAATCACCACGTTCAAGATGGTCGTAAGCATCCCAGTCTTTAGCACAAGTTCATTAAACCGTGAAACCGTTGGCATTAAGATCGCATAGAACAGGCCAACAAAGAGTAAGCGAATTGCATGTTTCAGAGCAATTTCCAGATTAGACAGATGCTGTTTGCACCAGGCAGGCGCTGTTTCTGACCTTGCCCCTTCAATCAGGTAATGCGATGCGATGACAGAAGCGGGCTTATACAGCGTCACGCCAAACCCCGTTACAAAGAGGGCGATCGCCAACGCACTCCAATCTTGGAGAGAAAAGCGGTGATTGTCGGAGGGGTCTAGGAAGGAAAAGATAACGCCCTCGATGACCAACACCCCGGCAATAATCAATGCCCCTTTAATCGTTCTGGCAATGGCCGCCCGGAGTACATTGATCGGCAGTGGCTCAGGCAAAGGAGGAACAGACGACACAGACACTTCCGGGGAGGGAACCGGATCCACCGTGATAATGACCGGCTCCGTCTGACTCATATCTGCGGCCTTCGCGACTGTACCGGCGGCCTCATTGCTTCCACATATATCACAGTCCATGTTATTATCCCCTATTATCGGCTGCCCGATTTGCTTCAACAATCGAACACCTATCCGTTATACTTATAAAGCATGAGATAAAACGTGGAAGTCTATGCTGTGCAAAGAGTGAAGTCAAGGAGAGATTAAGCCTAAAAATAAACTTTTTTTTGGCTCGACTGTCCATTCGAAAAATGGCATTCTACCGCTCCGACTGCCAGCATTGTTCACTTGGACAATTGGTTTATACAAAAACAGGATAACAACAAGCGAAAGGCTAGGGAAAATATGCAGCGTACGGACATCAAGAAGGTTTTAATCATCGGTTCCGGCCCCATTGTCATTGGACAAGCGTGCGAATTCGACTATTCGGGAACACAAGCCTGTAAAGCTCTTAGAAAGCTTGGATACAAAATTGTACTTGTTAACTCAAACCCTGCCACCATCATGACCGACCCCGTTATGGCAGACGCGACCTACATCGAACCCCTTAACATTGACCGCCTCGAGCAAATCATCGCCAAGGAACGCCCAGACGCCCTGCTTCCCAACCTGGGTGGTCAGACAGGCCTCAATATGGCTTTCGCACTGAGCAAGGCCGGAATTCTCGACAAGTATGGCGTGCAGGTCATCGGTGTGAACCTCGGCGCCATTGAACGCGGTGAAGACCGTCAGATTTTCAAGCAGATGATGCAGGACATCGGCATTGACACGCCCAAGTCGGGCATTGCTAATACACTGGAGCAGGCCGAGGCCATTGCAGAGGAGATCGGCTTCCCGTTGGTCATTCGTCCCGCCTACACCATGGGCGGCGCTGGTGGCGGTTTCGCTTACAACATGGAGGAACTTCGTGCCTGCGCATTACGCGGACTTGATCACTCGCTCACACACCAGATCCTGGTGGAAGAGTCCATCCTGGGTTGGGAAGAACTCGAGTACGAAGTGGTGCGCGACAGCAAGAACCAGCTGATCTGCGTCTGCACCATCGAAAACATCGACCCTGTGGGAGTCCACACCGGCGACTCCTTCTGCTCAGCCCCGATGCTGACCATTGATAAGAAGCTGATGGTGAGCATGGAAAAGATGGCTTTCAAGATTATCGAAACCATCGGCGTCATTGGTGGCACCAATGTCCAGTTTGCGCATGATCCCAAGACGGGCCGCGTGGTCATTATCGAAATCAATCCGCGCACGTCACGCTCCTCCGCGCTGGCCTCCAAGGCGACAGGCTTCCCGAT
Source organism: bacterium (assembly GCA_037141675.1). Taxonomy (GTDB): domain Bacteria; phylum Verrucomicrobiota; class Kiritimatiellia; order RFP12; family UBA1067; genus CAIZQW01. Next base: position 7,867 of record JBAXCC010000149.1, read on the forward strand.
CGCTCTGGTCTCGGCACAGCTCGCCAGCGGCATCACCATGGATGAAATTCCCTACTGGCGCGATGGGACGCTCGAAAAGTACACGCCGTCCGGAGACTATGTCGTGCTTAAATTCGCACGCTGGGCCTTTGAAAAGTTCCGTGGCGTCGAAGACCGGATCGGCACGCAGATGAAGGCGGTCGGCGAAGTCATGTCTATCGGCAAGACCTACAAGGAGACCTTCCAGAAGGCGATTCGCGGTCTGGAAAGCGGACGCCATGGACTTGGTTTTGCAAAAGACTTTAACAACAAGAGCCTCTCCGAATTGCTGGAGATGCTGGGCACCCCTTGCAGCGAGACACACTTCATCATGTACGAAGCGCTCCGCAAGGGCGCAACCGATGAGCAAGTCTTCAACGCCTGCTACATCAAAGCCTACTTTGTCCAGCAGATGCGCGAGCTGGTCCAACTCGAAGAGAAACTGCTCACCTTCAAGGGCAAGTTGCCGACGGATGAATTGCTGATCCAAGCGAAGAAAGACGGCTTCTCGGACAAGTATCTTGCAAAGCTCCTCAGCCTGAAGGAGAAGACCATTCGCGAGCAGCGTGAAAAACTGGGCGTCATCGAAGGCTGGCACGCAGTGCCTGTCAGCGGCGTCGAGAACAAGGCCTATTATTACTCCTCGTATAATGCCCCTGACTCGCTCACATTCAAAGCCAATCCCAAGAAAGTCTTGATCCTCGGTGGCGGACCGAATCGTATCGGACAGGGCATTGAATTTGACTATTGCTGCGTCCATGCGACCTTCGCGTTGCGTGAAATGGGCTACGAGACCGTGATGGTCAACTGCAACCCGGAAACCGTTTCAACGGACTACGATACCTCTGACCGCCTCTACTTCGAGCCGCTCACAGTTGAAGACGTGCTCCAGATCTATCGCAAGGAGAAGCCCTTGGGCGTCATCGTGCAGTTCGGCGGACAAACCCCGCTCAACATCGCACGTGAACTCGCTGAAGCCGGCGTTAACATCCTGGGCACATCGATTGACTCCATCGACATCGCTGAAGACCGCGATCTCTTCCGTCACATGATGGAACGCCTGAACATCCCGATGCCGGAATCCGGCATGGCCACGGACATTGACCAGGCGATCCAGATTGCAAGCCGCATCAAGTATCCGTTGATGATCCGTCCCTCGTTCGTGCTCGGCGGACGTGGCATGGAGGTGATTTACGATGAGAAGCAGCTCCGCGAATATGTTACGCGAGCTGTTGGCGTCACACCGGATCGTCCCTTGCTGCTCGACCGGTTCCTGCGCGATGCGCTCGAATGCGAAGCCGATGCGGTTTCCGACGGCAAGGATGTCTTCATCCCCGCTGTCATGGAGCACATTGAACTCGC
>JBAXCC010000150.1:0-9242 GCA_037141675.1 bacterium
TTCGATTTCAGAGGGAATTCGGAATGCCGGACGCTTTTTGCAAGAGGCCGGGGCGGACGCTGTTAAAATTGAAGGCGGAGCGATCCGCGCCGATCTGGTCACCGCACTTACCCAGAATGGCATCCCGGTACTAGGCCATATCGGCCTGACCCCGCAATCCGTCAACCAAATGTGCGGGTATAAGGTGCAGGGACGGACACCGGCTTCGGCCGAACAGCTCATAGAGGACGCACACATCCTTGCGCAGGCAGGCGCGTTTGGTGTTGTCCTGGAATGCATACCTCCGGATGTGGCGGAACGCATTACCGCCGCCATCGACATTCCGACTATCGGCATTGGGGCGGGGCCGGGCTGTGACGGCCAGATTCTGGTCATGAATGATCTTCTGGGACTCTCCATTCAGCCACCAGCTAAATTTGTCAAACCGTATGCCGCACTGGCAAAAACCATGCAGGAAGCCTTTGCTGCGTATATCAAGGACGTCCAGGACGGAACCTTCCCCGCCGACGAGCATTGTTATGCGCGCATCTCGTGAAGATATTGTCATAACGGGGCTCTCATGCCGTTTTTCAGAATCGCCAGATCCTGGCATATTCTGGAAGCATATTTTGCAGCGTCACCGTTTGTTTACCCCCTTGCAGACTACAGATGCGACCATGGGGCCCCCGCTGTTTGACCGCCCCTACCCGTCGGTCTCCGCCCAATTACATGACCTTTATGCCTGTAATGCGGCAGACCAGTATTTTAAGCGCGAGATAAACGGCGGCGAGAACCCGGCACTCTACTTTATGCTCCAACTCGTCATGGATGCCTTGCGTGACAGCGGCTGTTCCATTAACAGCCTGCCAACGGATCGCATATCGCTTCGTATGGGGTACGCGCCTCCTTTCAATACAGCAATCGTCAATTGGCTTCAACACACCTTCATCCTTGATCAGACTGTCGGAATTATCCAGAAGTTCTTCCCGCATGCACAACCCGACCACGTTGCTACCATTCGGGCACAATTGGCTTCATCGCTTCCCAAACCAAACGTCTATGCCTTTATGTCCGCCTTTGGTTCATCCGTCGCAGCCTGGTCAGCACATCTACTGGGCTTCGCAGGTCCCGCGACAACCATTGAATGCGGCGCGATCTCCGCTCATCAGTCCTTCCAGCAAGCTATTGACGATTTGCTCATGCGTCGCTCGGATATTGCAGTCACAGGTGCTATCCAGCCACCAATTACGCGTCCGATTATACAGGGACTTGCCGGAGCGATCACCTTTTCACGCGGCAAGGCCTTGATGCCCTTCAGCCGTGAAGCCGATGGAACCCTCCCGGGGGAAGGCGGAGCGGTCTTCATCTTGAAGCGCCTCAAGGATGCCTTGCGCGACAACGACCGTATTTACGCGATTGTCCACAGTCCGGAACTCGTTGCCGCATCCCTTGAGCATCATCGCACCATTCCGCTCGCCCCTGAACGCATGATCCGGGCCATTAACCGGTCGTTCAAAAGATCAAAGGTGACCGCTGACGACTTAACCTATTTTGAAGCTTATGGCTCAGGAGTCCCGCAAATCGACCAAGTGGAATTAAATATCCTTCTTGAAACATTTGGCGAACGTAAAGCCTCTCATCCGCTCGTAGGCATTGGCGCGGTGAAGGGCAATTTCGGTCATACCCTGGTTTCGTCGGGCGCTGCATCGATTTTAAAGGCGACACTCGCCATTTATCATCGCATATTGCCCCCGAATATCGAAATTGAGAAACCCTATCCACGGCTCTCCTCTGCCAAGTCGCCCTTGTATCTCCTAGATGAAGCACGGCCCTGGATGCGAGGCAAACGTGAACATGTACGCCGAGCCGGCGTTTCTGCTGTAGACTTCACTGGAAGTTGTGCCATGACCATCCTTGAAGAATATCCAGGAGGTGCCGAATGATCCGCCACCACCTGTGTGATCTTTTTGAAACAGAGCTTTTCCTCATCGGCGCAGAGAATGAAGCTGCACTGATTGAGGAGCTGGCAAGCGTCCAATATCTGGCCGAACATGCCACCGGCTTATCCTTACAGGATCTCGCCTATACCTGCGCGAGCCGGGCAGTCAAGAAACCCGTGGTCGTCTCCATTGTGGCATCGTCGGTCTCCGACCTGTGCGAGCGCGTAACATTGGTCCATAAAAAGCTCTCTGATAAAGCCGGACGCATCCGAGACAAGAGCGGGACATACTATTTTCGTGAGCCGCTTTGCCCGAAGGGACGCGTTGCGTTTATCTTCCCCGGCGTCATGTCTTTTTATCCGGATATGCTGCGCGATATTAACCTGGTCTTTGAGGACTGCCGGGCAGCATTCGACGAATTAGAGGAAAGCGTGCAAGGTAATACCCAAAACTTTGTACCGTCGGATTTCATCTTTCCGCCTGCCCCCTGTTTTCGCCCAGACACACACGCATTTTCAGCAGATGCTTTTGCTGAGTCCTTCATCGCAAGCCATGTGGCCAACACGGGTTTGTATCGCTTAATCAGCAGCATGGGGATTGAGCCAGATGGACTCCTGGGGTTCAGTGGCGGCGATTTGTGCGCATTCGAAGCTGCTGGCGTCTTTGGCAAGCTGTCCCGCGCAAAACGTGTGACATTTTTACGAGAAGGTTACGAGATGCTCAGCAATCTTTCTCAGCGTGAAGACTTGCCCTTATGCCTGATGTTTGCGGTCATGGATGTCACGCGTGAGCTCTTGAAATCCCTGATGGAAGCGCATCCCGGACGCATCGAAATCACAGCCTTTTACAGTCCACGTCAGCAGGCCATCGCTGTTTCGCCTGAAATCGAGCAGGAAGTACTCGCCAAGCTACACGCTGCTGGAGCAAAGGTGATGCCCGTCCCCATGGTGCGTCCGTTTAATACACCCTGGTGCGCAAAAGTGCTGCCCATGATTCAGCAATTCCTGGCTCATTGGGTAAGGCATATCCCGAAAATACCCATTTACTCCTGTGCGACGGCTGACCGCATACCTGCGCGGCCTCGTGACATTTTGCAACTCAGCGGCGACCAATGGAATGAGCCTATTCGCCTGGAAGAGACCATTCAGCGTATGTACGCGGACGGGTTCCGCGTATTCGTTGAGGTCGGTGTCCGAGGAAACCTGACAACAGCGATTAGCGAAATCCTCAAGGGACAAGACCATCAGGCGGTTGCCTTGAACCGCATCCACCGCTCCGGCATCACACAACTGCATCACGCGTTAGGACTTTTAGCAGCACAGGGCGTACCGATTGACTTGACGGCCTTGCATCAAAACCGGAACTCCCGCCTGATCGACCTTACGAATCCTGTCCTACATTCCGAGCTCCCGCGCACCCAGCGCCTCAGCGCCGAATATCAAACCATGTCAGCCTTTTCAGTGCCGATAGACATCGCTTCCGCTCCTGCGCCAAAGGCACCTGTCGATACAATACGCAAGAACCTACCGGATATCGGAGAACGCAAACATCTATCGTTTGGCGCAGACTTCCCCTTGCTGGCTAATGGCGATATCCTTGAGGAACAGCCCGGTATTCTGATTGAAGTGTCAAAGATGCTGACGCTCATGGATTATCCTTTCTTGGCTGACTACTCGATTGGCACGCATCAGCTTTCCTTTGTGGATCCGACTTTGAAAGGCCTCTCCATCCTCTCCTTGGCCTCTGGACTGGAAATAATGGCTGAGGCAGCACGCAAGCTGGTGCCTCGAACACGCGTCGCAGAAGTCGATAATTTACGGACCCAGCGCTGGATTGGTTTCGAGCGTGGTAGCATCATCATCAAGGTCCGGGCGGAACGTATTGCCTGGAGTGATGCGCGCTATACGGCCATCAAGGTGCAGCTTCGTGACGACGCACCGAATAGTTCATACACCTGGCCCGTGATGGAAGCCACCATTTTACTGGCCAACACGGCCAGCTTCGAACTGCCTCCTGCACATCCGCCACCCTTGACAAACCCGCGTCAGGTCAACTGGTCCGGACAGGAAATTTACCCGGAGCGTCTTTTCCATGGACAACGCCTGCGCTTGATCCGCCATGTCGATTTGTGGAGCGAGGACGGAATCGATTTCGAAATCGATGTTCCTGTACGCTCCGATGCCGTCACTTACACACGAATGCCTCTCTTCTCCACATGGCCGATGCTCTTGGATGGAATTGCCTCCAGCTTTTCACTGTGGCGGTCGCATGAAAAATTCCCAGGCGCGGTTTCGCTCCCCTTCCGGGCACGCCGCATCTTCTTCCATGCTTCAAACTTTACGGAAAACGCTCGGTTGCGCGGCTATTTCCGGCTGACGTCGGTCACCCCGCGCTCACATGTGGCTGATATCCAAGTGTCTGATGGCAACGGAAACCTGCTCATTGAATTCAAAGGATGGGAAGAGATTTGTGAACGTGTACCGAATGAGTATCACAAATACATTCTGAAACCTTCCGAACGCTTCTTATCACAGGAACTCCCCCTGAGTCTGCTGGGCAATCCCGTATCGCCTGTTGCCACAGCCGTGATCACCGATGTTCCATTAAAGATTTTTGAAGCCAACCAGGAGATGTGGCTGAAGGTGCTGGGTCACGTCTTGCTCTCCACGCCAGAGCGCGATGAATGGATGGATATGCAGGGCTCGACTCTGCGCCGTGCAGAATGGCTGTTGGGACGCGCCACCGCCAAAGAATCCGTCCGGCGCTATCTTCAAAAGTATCTACTTTCACACTGGACCTCGGCGGATATCCAAATATGGGCGGACGACGCAGGCAAGCCAAACGCCATCGGTCCGTGGCGGGATATTCTTAGGGCCTCCCGCCTGGATGTCTCCATTGCTCACACCTCAAAGCTGATTGTTGCTGCCGCTGCCGCAAATGCCCGGATCGGTATTGATATCGAGGCCGTAGGACGCGACCTCTCAGAAGACTTCTCCAACGGCGTCTTTACACCGGAAGAGATGGAGCGCGCCGCACAGATGCGCGAAAGTCCAATCGCCATGCTGAAGTTCTGGTGTGCCAAAGAAGCGATCTCCAAAGCGCTTGGCACAGGTATCCGTTACAGTCCTCGCGATCTGCACATTGTCGCTGTCGATGAAGAAAAGGGATGCGTCTACATTGAACTGCTGGGCCAGTGGCTGGACACGTTCAAACAATTTAAAGGCAGAAAGAATATTGTCTATACATCGGTCTATGCCGGACACGCCTTTGCCTCATGCATATTCTCTAACACGCTATTCGGGGACTAGAATTGTTCGTATAATTGAGGCTGAAACCCTTGAATTTCTTATTATTTGAAATTGCGAAGGATCGCCGGTTTGTGTATACTTTACAACAACATTTCATCTAACAGGTTGTCTGGCGGATGATACGTAACTGATTTGAAAAGAACTATGCAGTATGTTACAGCAATTTTAACCGGCGTCGGCAAGGCACTCCCTGAAAAGTGCCTCACGAATGCAGACCTTGAAAAATTGGTGGATACCAGCGACGAGTGGATCACCAAGCGTGTCGGCATCAAGGAGCGCCGGATTGCCGCAGAGGGCGAATGGGCCTCTACGTTAGGCTTGCGGGCGGCAAAGAATGCCTTGGCCATGGCCAACCTTCCTGCCGACCAAATCGATTTAATTCTTGTTTCCACGACCACTCCAGACACCATATACCCGTCCGTCGCCTGCCTAATCCAGAGGGATCTGGGCGCTACGCGCGCCGCCGTGCTGGATGTTTCTGCTGCATGCACAGGATTTGTCTATGCCTCTGGCATTGCCTGGTCCATGATTCGCGCTGGATTGATGAAGCATGTCCTAGTGGTTTCGAGCGAAATTCTCACATCAACTGTGGACTGGACCGACCGTGATACCTGCGTGCTTTTCGGCGACGGCGCTGGGGCTGTGGTGTACAGCGCCTCCGAAGAGGAAGGCCGCGGCATCCTTTCTATGACGCTCGGCGGAGACGGCAATCACTTTGACCTCCTGAAACTGCCCAACAGCGGGTGCCGCGTCTTTCCCGAATATAAGGGAAAGTTCCTCATGATGCAAGGGAACGATGTCTTTAAGTTGGCTGTCCGGACCATGTCCGAATGCGCGATTCATGTTCTGGAGGCCGCAGGCCTGACAACCGATGACGTCAAGCTCATCATCCCACATCAGGCGAACATCCGCATCATCGAAGCAGTTGCAACTCGCTTGAAGGTGCCTGAAGATAAAGTCTTCGTCAATATTGAAAAATATGGGAACACCTCATCAGCGACCATACCCATTGCGCTTTGCGAAGCGATTGAACAGGGCCGCCTCACGAAAGGCGATATTGTAGTCTTTGACGCCTTCGGGGCAGGTCTGACATGGGGCGCCATGGCCTTGAAGGTCTAATATGAAACTGATACGTTTTCTTGCCGAAGGGGCCGATCTTCCTGAATACGGTATTGTACAGGCAGACGGCACTGTGGAGACAATCACAGGCGATCCCTGGTTCGGTGCCTGGAAACCTTCAGGTAAAAAAACAACCGTCAAAAAGATACTCGCCCCGCTCCAACCTTCAGTAATCCTGGCCATCGGCCTCAACTTTAAAGCCCACGCCATCGAGACAAACCAACCCGTTCCGACGCATCCGGTTCTCTTCATGAAGAGTCCATGGGTCACGCAAAACCCCTTAGACCCGATTTTCATCCCAACCCGGCTCGCCAGCACCAAGGTCGATTACGAAGCTGAACTCGTGGTCATTCTCGGCAAGCAGTGCAAAAATGCTACGCGAGAGAACGCGATGGACTATGTTTTCGGATACACCTGCGGCAACGACGTGACCGCCCGTGACTGGCAGAAGAGTTTTGGCGGAAACCAGTGGTGCCGCGGCAAGTCCTTTGACACCTTTGCGCCCATCGGACCTTGCATTGTCACAAAAGACGAGATTCCTGACCCGCAGAAGCTGACTCTCAAGGCGACCGTGAATAACGAAGTTCGCCAATGCAGCAGCACAGCAGACCATATTTTCTCAGTCATTGACCTGATCGTCTTCCTCAGCGGCAGCACCACGTTGCCCGCAGGAACGGCCATCTTCACCGGCACCCCCTCTGGAGCAGGGTTTGCCATGCAACCCCCCGTCTATTTGAAAGCCGGGGATCGTGTCACCATTTCGATTGAAGGGATCGGCGAATTGACCAATCCCGTTGAGCTTGAAAAATGATAGCTATTGTTGATTATAAAGCTGGAAATCTGACGAGTGTTCAACTCGCCTGTAGCGCTTTGGGCTGTGAGGCTGTTGTCACCTCTGATCCGCAACAGATCCTCGCTGCTGAACGCGTGATCTTCCCGGGCGTCGGCGCCGCCGGCGCGGCCATGAAGCACTTGACCTCCATGAAGCTGGTCCAGGTGCTCCATGACGTCGCAAGCCGTGGAACCCCCTTCATGGGCATCTGCCTCGGTACGCAAATCCTTCTCGAGTTCTCGGAAGAGGACGGCGGAACCCCTACCCTCGGCCTGCTTCCTGGACGCGTCCCGCGCTTCCAGCCCCAAGACCGTCGCGACAAGGTCCCGCAGATCGGCTGGAACCAGGTGCGGAAGGTGCGCAATCACCCCCTGCTGGCGGGTATTGATGACGACAGCGAGTTTTATTTCGTCCACAGCTTCTATCCCGCACCGGCCACACCGGATCTGACCATCGGCACAACCGATTATGCAGGCATCACCTTCACGTCCATGCTCGGCCGTGCCAATGTTGTAGCCACGCAGTTCCACCCGGAAAAGTCCGGCCGCATCGGCTTAAAACTCCTCAACAACTTCTTAACCTGGAATCCTTCGCGCTAGCGAGCCTAACTTTATGCTGACGAAACGCATTATACCTTGCTTGGATGTGATCAACCGGCGCGTGACCAAGGGCGTCAAATTCCAAAACAATGTTGATCTGGGCGACCCGGTCGAAATGGCGATTCGCTATTCCGATGGCGGGTGCGACGAACTGGTCGTCTACGACATCACAGCCTCTGCCGAACGCCGCCCCATCGATATCGACATGGTGCGCGCGGTCGCAGCAGCGATCCGTATTCCCTTTGCAGTCGGCGGCGGCATCGCCACCCTCGAAGACATGTCGCGCGTCCTACTGGCAGGCGCGGAAAAGGTCTCTGTCAATTCTTTGGCCATCAAAAATCCGCAGATCATTCGCGAAGGCGCACAGGCCTTCGGCTCGCAATGTGTCGTGCTCGGCATGGACCCTGTGGCGGTTCCCAATGATCCCCGCTTCCCGAGCGGCTATGAAGTGACTGCCCGCGGCTTCCGCGAGCGCACCGGCATGGATGCTGTTGAATGGGCCAAGCGCGCGGTTGATTTAGGGGCCGGCGAAATCGTGGTCAACTCTGTGGATGCCGACGGCACCCGTGCAGGCTTCGAACTCACGATCACACGTCTGATTGCCGAGGCCGTGAATGTGCCGGTCGTCGCCAGCGGCGGCGGCGGTACTGCAGCACATATCCGCGACGCCTTCACCATCGCAGGCGCAGACGCCGCGATTATCGCCGGCATGATCCACTCCGGCGAATACACCATCCGCCAGATCAAAGACTCGCTCCACGCCGACCACGTCCCTGTCCGCATGCACTGGTAAGGGGAAAATATGAGCAAAGAATCTGAACGCTTCGACGTGCCCAATGTCATTCGCTTTATCCGTAATCATCGCGTTGTCCTCGATTCGGACTTAGCCAAACTCTACGGCGTCACCACGAAACGCCTCAACGAGGCCGTTAAACGAAACGGAAAAAGGTTTCCCTCCGATTTCATGTTTCGGCTCGAATCACAAGAAGTTGCCATCCTACTGTCGCAACTCACGGCTTCCAAGGGAAGCGATATGCGGTCGCAAATTGCGACCGCATTAGAAAAACGTAATATCCGCCATCCTCCTTACGCATTTACAGAGCATGGCGCAGCTATGGCGGCCATGGTTCTAAATTCTCAACAGGCTATTGACATGAGCGTCTTTATTGTACGGGCTTTCATGCTTATGCGTGAACAGCTTCTCGCCCGCGAGACGACTGCCAAGCGACTGGCAGAAATTGAAAAGACCCTGCTCACACACGATGCAGCGATCATCGACCTCTACGAACAAATGCAGCCATTCATGCTCCCCTCTCCACCCCACGAACAAAAACGCATCGGCTTCAATGTCAAAGAGAAGCTGACGGGGTACTGCGTACAAAGAAAACCAAAGTCAACAGCAAAAAAGCAATTGTCGAGGTGAAATCAAAAGTGGACTGTGTGTAGTTGTCAAAGCTGGACTGTG
>JBAXCC010000151.1:0-9203 GCA_037141675.1 bacterium
AGGACGATTAATTTATCAAAGCCCACCCCCCGATGTCAACGGCTAATTTTGAAAATAACCCCCTTATTTTTAAACAAAAAAACTTCTCCCCTTATTTACAGATTTAACACCCGAAAAAACCACATATAATACGCATTGACTTTCCCTTGCCAGTGTCCTCATAATATGGATTAATCTTAACGCATATTAGCGAATTACAGTAGAAAGAACGTACCATGAAACGAATCGGCATTATCGGCGCTGGACGCTTTGGATATTCCCTTGCGGAAAGCTTAGCATCGCATGGAGCTGAAGTTCTCTTGATTGATCAGGATCGCGAGAAAATCCAGACATTGTCGGAATTTGTGACAAAGGCTATTGAAGGCGATGTCACAAACATTCGAACATTGCAGGATGCTGGTTTCGCTGAATGTGATGTCGTCGTCATTGCCATCGGATCCAATCTTGAGGGCAGTATCATGGCAACGGTACATTGCAAGAAACTTGAGGTGCCGCTTGTTGTAGCCAAGGCGAACTCGGATGTGCATGGCGAGATCTTAAGGCGCGTAGGCGCAGATAAAGTGATCTATCCGAATCGTGATTGTGCGAAAAATCTCGCGCGCACCTTACTGTCAAAAGGGAATGTTGATTTATTTGCCATTTCAGATGACTTCAACATCGCAGAGATTGACGTGCCTGATTCGATTAAAAACAAAACCCTTCTCGAGGCTAACGTGCGCAAACAATTCGGTGTCACCGTGCTGTGCGTGCGCCGTCTTGCAGCAGACCCGGAAGATCCACGCACGGTTATCATCCCGACGGCCGATGATGTCATTCTTCCAGAGGATAAGTTGCTTGTGTTTGGGCCGATCAAAAAAATTGACGTTATTGCGCAGGAAGCACAATGAAATACCTTTTCGGTCCCGTCCCGTCGCGACGTTATGGCCGCTCGCTCGGCGTTGATCTCTCGATCTTTAAAACATGTACGCTGAATTGCCGTTTCTGTCAACTCGGCGACACGCCGCAGGTAACAATAACCCGTACAGAACAGCCGCCGATCGAAGCTGTTTTGGGTGAATTGCGGCAATGGCTCGAACGTCATGAACCGCTTGATTTTATCACTGCAAGTGGTTCTGGAGAACCGACATTACATCTGCACTTTGGAGACCTGTTCCGTTTTGTGCGGTCAGAGACTTCCTTTCGTTCGCTCCTGCTGTCAAACGGATCGTTATTTACGCTTCCAGAAGTCCGGAGAGAAGCCGCTCTTGCAGATGTTGTAAAGGTCTCTTTAAACGCCTGGGACCAGGCCTCGTTTGAACAGATTGTCCGACCGCACTCTTCCCTGCAATTCGATAAAATCCTGGACGGCTACTGTGCCTTCAGACAACTCTTCGCAGGACGACTAGACCTTGAAGTATTTATCATCCCTGGCATCAACGATAAGATGGACCAAATTGATCGCATTGCTGCGCTCGCACAACGGTTTAGCCCTGACGACATTTCACTCAACACCGCCGTACGTCCTACGGCAGACCGTACGCTAACCGCTTGTCCATGCGAACACATGGCACAACTTTCTACGCGCTTTAGTTCCCATGCACATGACAGCGGGCCTCAAAGTACTACGCCGCCGGCAAATATGACACAGGAAGAAAGGGATGCGCTGCACATGCGCCATCCACTCACGTAAAGACATCAACCACTACGGCGTACGCACAAGCGACTTGCTTAAAAGATCCACGGTCTTTACATCGAGGACGAACACAAGATCCAGACCACGCACCATAGCATATCGTGCGCCTTCAGATGTTGCACTGCCAACAAGGATTGTCTTTCGAATCACATCCCCCTCATCCACGCTGATGCTCATCTCCATCCAAGGAGTCTTAAACCCATAAGCATCGGCATCGCTTGATATCGCACAGGGCTTCTCCACACGGTCAGCGGTTAACTTTGATAACAGGGCTAACCTTTCCGTCAGAGCATCTGTGATTAGCACGCCTGACGTATTATCCAGACGCCACGAACCTTGCTTCTCACGCATGACGGTCTCCGTCACACCAGAAGGCAACTTCGTGCTGATACGCTGAACCGAATTATTCGTAAAGGAGAGCAGCGTCTTGTCATAAAGAGATAGAGCTGCAGACGCATGGAGCAATGCAGTCGGCACAGAATTCATCTCAACACGATAGATCACTTTTGCACGGGTCATATTAACCGAATAATAGGCTTTGCCCTCAACATATTCAGGTGTAAATAGCAGTTTCGAACTCGTGCCCCCATCGGTTACAACCTCAATACGGCTTGTGCCATCTGCTGCGTCAAGAGACGGAACAGCAGCTGTGGTTAGAACATTTGTTGTCGTAAAGATTTCAACGGCATTCAACCGAAGCAATTGTTCAATTGTCTCGGTCACAAACACTTGATCCGCTCGTCCAGCAATAGGCGAAACCATCTGCCATACCCCATTCTGCTGAGTCAGCGCAAACAATGACCCTTCAACAGATATCTCAAGACGACTAACCTTGTCCGGTCTCTCAAAGAATAAGCGCATGTCTCTCAAATCTGATGGTGTACACTGGAAAGCTGTAACGACAGAATTGGAAACCGTTGCAATCGTTTGGCCTCCCGGCATCAATACGTATCGATAACCTTCCGCCCCTTCGGCACCATTACCAAAAATAAGCCTGGAGGACTCGGCAGTGGCTGACTCTTGAGCAGAAATCTGCAAGAACATATCCGTACCAAGGCCATAAAGTTCGAGACGGGTCTTCAAGGCTGATTCGGAAACTGAAGCCTCTTCCGCTCGTGCCGCAGAAGGCCACACAAACTGAGAGGCCTTGACTGCATAAAGCGCATCCAACATGGCCTTCACCTTTCGGTCATCAGCCGGCGCATCCGACGGTTGTGTTAAACGCCAAGCACCACTCTCCATCGACAAACGAATGAAGGGCCTGCCCTGCGCCTTGATTTCAAGGATGCGGACGCGAGAACGGTCATAAAAAACAATTTCCCTCGACCGTATTTCGTCAAGGGTCTTGGGCACACTGCCCATTAATTCTGATGATACTGTCATCACCTGATCAGGTATCGCAGCAACACGAACATAGACCTCTTTTCCTTCAGGAACCGCTGAACCAATAAAGACCGTATCCGTCCGTTCGCCTTCTTGAAACGAGAGGCAAACAGCCGCCGGTGCAAAACCGAAATCTCTGAGCGAGAGTTCCCGACGGCGCATTTCGGAGGAGCGGATCCTATCTGTTATCCTTACATGTTCAATCGTATCCAGTAGGTGAGCGACAACTGCTTGGTCAACACGCGAAGGGAAAGGCGAGTATAACTCCCACATACCGTCATTTCTATGCCGTCGAAGTCCCGCATACAGGTTGCCTCGTTCAATCGTCATCTTCTGTGCTGTATCAAGCGGACGTGAAACCAATGTATCTACTTCTGGCACAGCATTGGTTGAAGACCATGCGACAAATACATCTATTTTCAACAGCAATATGCCGCAAAGCAGAATTCCAAGTATCAAAAACAATATGACACGCCTATTACCCATATTACCACCGAACCAACTTTGAGATAAAACGACCTGCAAGCAGGAAAATAAGAGGGATACCCACACCCGCCCACCCCATTAGAGCATACCAGTCACTACGAGCAAAGCCTGTCACAAGCATCGCATCGCCCCCCAATGATGAGGCTGTGACAGCATCTATGCCCGACAACCAAGCGAGAATATTCATAAAAAAATCCCGGTTGGCATTCGCCCGATGTCCTAAGGTTCCATTCATCACAAAATCCGTCTCGCCAATTACAGAAATACGCGTGGCTGTATATGCGACATCTTTTGCAACCGCAGCGCCGCGCTCGGCAAGTGCGACAATCGTCACGGGTCCTTTTAATTCACCGCGTTGCGGATTGAATTGCCGGGGCAACATGTCAGGCTCCGACTCACCCCATCCCTGCTCGTCAGTCCATGCCAATGCGGTAACTTGAAGACGATCACCATCTCCAGACTGTGACCCCGGTATCGTTTCTAAGCAGACTGGGCCTCCAAAGACCACCGAGGCATTCCCTAAATCCAAGGTTGTAGGATGATTCGCAAACGTATTCACCAAAACGTCTTGCCCAGACAATGTGCGTGGGCTTGTAGCCACAAACGAGGTCACGCGAATGCCCCATTCTTCCAAAATATGCTCAAAGCCACACTTTTGTCGTGGAGATACCATGTAGAGCATTCGTCCACCGCGTTGCAAGAACGACGTGATCATCGAGCCCTCTTCCGATGCAAGTATGCGGGAGGCTCCAGCAACCAACAAAACACGACAATCATCTGGTATGCTATTTTTGCCGGCGAGGACCAAAGGCCTAACCTCGTATCCATCGCGCGTCATAATCCGAGCAATATCAGAGAATCCGCGGACAGGGTCATAATCGTCATACCTTCCTTCACCATGGCCTTGCAACCAATATACAATAGGGCGCTCATGGGGTTGCGCCAATTTTGAAATAGCAGCCGAACACGCCATTTCACCTTGAAAGATACCCTCCGCGCCTTGACGTGTCTCGCGCGTAGCCACACCCTGTGCCCGACTACCCTGAGGCTGGGACATCATCTCGTCAAGCGTCACGATGACGCGACGACGTTGTCGTTCAAAAAGGAGTGCGTTAACGGGAACACCATACGAGACCAATTGTCCTGCGCGTACCAAATCCCATCGAGGGTCGACATATTCAATTTGAATGTTTGCCCCTGCAACGCTTTTCGATGCTTGCTGAATACCTTTTAGCAAGCGCGTAACAGGTCTAAACATCTTATGCCGACGCTCCATGAAACAAAATATCTTAACTCCCCCTTGGGTCTCAGCCAAGACCTTGCGCGTACGCTCAGAAACCATGCGCACACCACTAATCGGCAACTCCTTGACGAAATCCATATGCGCAGAGAGTGCCAGCAGTAGACCGGAAAATATAACGCTCAGGAAAACTGCAAGAAAAGACGTCAGTCGCAGTTGGTGGCGATTCGCCTTCGCTAAATTTTTCTTTTTCTTTTCAATCGTACTCATGATTCACATCATATCCATTATCTAAGAGCTAAGTCGCAACGTAGCAAGAACCTTAGAACAAACAAACAAGCATAGCCCCGTCAACACAACATAAATAGAGAGTACAAATGTCGAGACTAATCCTGTCGAGAAATCATATACATTTGTAATGAGTGGCATCCACGCCGCATTCAGGCGAAATTCTGGCATCCAGACAAGGACGACCGCATAGAAGGCAAGAGGAAGACCACCGCAGAGCAATATCGAGCCTACAGCAGCCAAGGTCTGATTCCGAAAACAGACAGAGACCATTGTTCCGACCGCACACCACAGCGAACTCTGCAACACCAAAATCAGCCACGTCATTGCAAATGCCGCAGGGTGCAACGCGCTCTTCAACGCAGGAGCAAACCACGGCAAGAGCACAAGCGGAGTCACCAGACTTGCTGTCACTCCGATAACGGTCATTGTCAAAGCCGCTAGATATTTTCCCAATACAAGCTCGCGTTCGCGAGCAGGAACCGAGAGCAGCAGGTCAATCATTCCTGTCGCACGTTCCTCGGCAAATAACCGCATCGTCAGCACTGAACATAATACTGGCACCCAAGGCGAAACCACGATTCCCCAAATCGTCTGGATCTGCAATACGCCACCATCACTCTTGTGAAGCGTCATCACAAATGACCATCCAACCACTGCAAGGAATAAGACGATCGGCAAATACCCAGCAAAGGATCTCCGAAACGTCCGAACCTCACGCAGCCACGTAACCTGAAGTGCACTCATAGAGCACCCCCATCCTCTTTGCCATACGTTATTTGATGTTCAATCTTTTTCAGCAAAACATCTCTCTCATAGTCGCGAACGCGGTGCATTCCGACAACACGGCCCCGATGCAGCACCAAAAACCGCGTACACCATTCCAGCAAGAAATGGATTTCATGTCCGGCGAGCAAAACCGAGGAACGGCCTGAAACAGATGTCAGAACTTCTGCCACTTGTTTCCTCTGCGGAAGATCCATTCCTGCTAATGGGTCATCCAACAACAACACACTGGGATGCGTTGTCAGTACGTCCGCTAATCCAACACGCTTACGATAGCCATACGACAAGAGACGTATCTCCGTCTTTCGATGTTCGTCAAGCCTGCACAGCGCCAAGACCTCATCAATGCGACGGCGAACGCGCAACTGGCGTTCTCCCTTAATTTTCAAGCGGTATGTTAGATATTCCTCGACCGTCATCTCATCATACAGCGGGCATCTCTCCGACAAAAATCCTATTTTTGACCGATAGGCTATTGGACGCGTCAATGAATCAACATCATCAATCAACGCATTACCAGAATCTTGCATCAGCAAGCAAGCCAGTAAGCGCAAGAGCGTCGTTTTCCCGGCGCCATTCGCACCCACTACGGCTAAAATCTCGCCTGGGGCGACATCAAACGTAATATTTTCCAGCGCTTCATAGGCGCCATACGAAAATGTTATAGCCTTAACTTCAAGCATGCTTTAGACCTGCCGTATAAAAAGGTTCCAATGTTTGACGCAGTAGCGCTAGCCTCGCATCAAGCATCGCATGATCCCGTGCCTCGACGATTAGTCTCAGATAGGGCTCCGTATTCGACTTTCGAACGTTAAGCCACCACTCTGTATACTCAACACGGATTCCATCAAAATCATAATAGGCCGTCGGGGAGCCGAACACGTCAAGCGCACGGCGCACGGCTGCAATCGCTTCGTCCTTCTTCTCTATCCTAAAATTGATCTCGCCTGAATTGGCATAGCACCGCAGAGGCGCAATCAATTGACTGAGGGTCATGCCACGCTCTCTCGCCTCGGCAATCGCACCCAATACGACAAGCGCCGCAAATTCACCTGAGTCACAACAGAAAAAATCACGGAAGTAATAATGCCCGGCCAACTCACCGCCTGAAACCGCACCCGTCTCGCGCAAAAGCTTCTTGGCAAAAGCATGGCCGACTTTGCCCATCACAGGTTTAGCCCCTACCCGTATCAAAGCTTCGATCACGCCCCGGGACGTCCGAATGTCATGGATGACAATGGATCCTTTGGGCTCATTACGCAACAACTGCTGCGCAATGATAAAGATTAAATAGTCCGGCTGAATGAAGGCACCGGTCTCGTCCACAAACATGACGCGGTCGGCATCGCCGTCAAAAATAACACCCACATCCAGTTGCTGCTCCTTCACAACCTGCATAAGCTGTTCACAGTTTTCAACCTCTAACGGATTTGGAGCGTGATGCGGGAAACGTCCGTCTGGTTGCTCATTCAAGTAAATAGGCTTCCTTCCTAACACGTCCCGAATGATTAGTCCGGCCATGCCATCGGAACAGTCTACAGCATAGCGCAACCCTGACAGATCAGGCTTATGAGCGCGCAGCCACTCCACAAATTCATCGCGATACTCCACAACAGAGCAGCCCCCCCCCGCTTCCACAGGTGGCAAGAGGCCACTCATCACCCGTTTTTCCAGCTCGCCAAGGCCGGAATCATATCCGACAGGAACAGCATTCGCACGCGACACCTTCATACCATTGTGGTTTGCCGGGTTATGCGATGCCGTGATCTGGATTGAGGCATCATACCCCTTCTTCGCTGTAAAAAAATAGACCATCGGGGTCGTTGAGCGCCCCATATTTTCAACGGCACATCCCGACTCGACGAGACCACGACACAATGACTGACATATCTCATCCGAGGTCAACCGCGCATCCCGACCCACAAGCACGCGCTTAACATCTAGGACAACTGGCAACCAGCGTCCAATGCGATAAATCGTGTCGAGATCGAAATCAACCCCGAATGCGCCACGCATATCATAAGCCTTGAAAAATGAACTCATTCCTGTTGCACCACAATCAACGAAACACCTGATTCGTCATTCCCTTTATCCTCCACATGAAGTCGACAGTATCGACTTCCATTCAATGGCGGCTTTGAGCAAAGCATGGCCGCGATGAGACAGTCTGTTTTTGGTGACACTGTCCAACTCGGCAAACGTCTGTGAATGGCCATCTGGCACAAAAAGCGGATCATACCCGAACCCGTTTGTTCCATGGCTAGACTCACTGATGCAACCCTCGCAACAACCTTCAACCGTCCACTCGCGTCCATCTGGCGCACGCAGGGCAATCACGCAACGAAAACGCGCTCTGCGATTGCTCACACCATTCAACTCGCTCAACAACTTGACGTTATTCGCGGGATAACTGCAAGGTTCTCCAGCATAACGCGCGGAATACACACCTGGTGCATTGTCGAGGGCATCAACCTCAAGTCCTGAGTCATCCGCTAACGTCCATACCCCTGAAGCTCTACCGAGCTCACGCGCCTTCTTTAAGGCGTTTCCTTCAAACGTATCGGCATCCTCCACCACGTCAGCCGGAATCCCGTCGACCTCATCCGCTGCCAGCAAGGTTAAACCTGGTATGGAAAAAATCTGTCTGATTTCCTCAAGTTTATGCTTATTCCGTGTAGCCACCAATAAATTCATACTGAAAAAAAACCTCTCGTCCCTCACCCAAGGCATACCTCTATGTGAGTGTAATAGAATAACACGTTCCCCCTCCTACTTCCATCCCCAATTTTCTATTTTTATCTCTACGCGTAGCAATCATTTTCCGTGCTTCCTAATCCTCTGCTATTGTGGTATATTTATCTACCTTTTGGTAAACATTATGAATACTATTTATTTTGACAATAACGCGACAACCTGCGTAGCTTCTGAAGTGCGAGAGGCGATGATGCCCTTTCTTAACGAGATGTATGGCAATCCGTCCAGCATGCATGCATTCGGCGGACAGGTTGCAAAGTTCGTACAAGAAGCACGCGAGCGCATCGCCGCGTTCATCCACGCTGAACCCTCGGAAATCGTCTTCACCAGTTGCGGCACTGAGAGCGACAACATGGCGATCTGGGGTGCGGCTGAGGTTCTCGGAACACAAGCCAAGATCATCACCTCACGCGTGGAACATCCAGCAGTATTAGGTCCCTGCCGCCGCTTGCGCGACAAGGGCCACCGTGAAATAGAAATCCCCGTCGACGGCGTCGGACAACTTGAACTCGATGCGCTTCGTGAATCCCTCAAGGATGGAGGTCCGGCACTCGTCAGTATCATGTGGGCGAACAATGAGACCGGGGTGATTTT
>JBAXCC010000152.1:0-9192 GCA_037141675.1 bacterium
TTTTTGCCCGTCTCCTTCAAGGTGCAACTTTCATCATTCAAAAATCAGCCATCACTCCGATTCGGGAGAATGTGGATGCGGCCGAATCGTGGCCGCAAACCACATATTGAAATTAGCTACGGCCCTGGTCCGCACATAGTTCCTGCGATTCATCAGTTGATATTCACCGCAACCAGCCTACGCCAAACGGCTCCGGCGGTCAGGAAGAACGCATAGAACGCAACGTTTAAGAAGCCGATCTCGTTACTGGGCTGGAAGTGAGTAATAGGCACATTCCGCGAAGAAGAACTCCGACATGTTAAGCTTCGAGTAGTCATAATGGCGGATCGTGCGTTCGACGGCATCACGCCCCGTACCGTCTCCGCCGAGCGCGATGATCGCAGCGGCCGCAAGCGGGTTTCTCATGAACTTCGATTCATAGTGCTTCCGTCCGCCCAGTTTCGTCTTGTCGCCGGTTTCGGAGAGTTTCGCGGCCTCCGCCTGAGTCGCTTGAGGGTACCAGTTCGTGTAACACTCCCGCCACTTGGCATGCCCAAAGACTTTCGTGTCCGCATTGTCAAATGACTGATATGCCTCGACGGACACCAACACGTTATTGACATTCAGCCTGAGCCCCGCGCGGTACTGACTGCGAATTGTTTCGTCAGACTCCATGGCGACAAGTTTCGCAAGCGAACCTTGTGATCCGACATAGATCCACAATGAATACTCATCGAGGTTTTTGATTGCCTCGCGGTCAAGACTATAACCTGCTGCACAGATCTGGGCTCGCGTCAGATCACTTTTCGCGGGTCTGTCTGCGAGCGCTTTCCGGTAGCGCTCAGTCCAGACACGGTCATTTGTCACGTCATACATGGCCCTGAGCATAAACAGATAACGGGCGGCGTCTCGAAACAGATGCCCCTGGAAGGAACCCCGGAATTGCCCTTTGAAAGTTCCCGCGCAGGGACACCGCCACGATGCGGCTTCAAGAACTTCGGCAACTTCTTTCATCTTGCCCGCAATCTGCTGACGCTCTTTGTCAGACGGTATTCCGCTCATGAAATACGAGTGGAGACCATAGAACCAGGGATGGGTCTGGTCATCTGAGCCGAGGGGGTAATGGCACATGCCGTCCGAGCCCATCCCTCTGGCGATGAACCCGGGCACATCTGATACCGACGCGCATTTCAAGAGACCCTTCGACAGGCGTCTCGCATGGTCTTTGTCCTCTGCGGTTCCGCTACGGCGTGCGCGCTCGCAAGCCGCCGGAAGATAAAGTCCCGTGAACATGGGACCGTTCTCGATCGGACTCCACCAACCGATGGCGTTCGGACGCCCCAAAGCGCAGTCCTCAGGAGTGGGCGTTTCGCCGACGTAATCACGAATGACGCCGTTCGTGTCGATACGGCTGTTCCAGAGTTCGGCGTGGGCCTGCGCCACGGCTTCCAGCGTCGTTCTTTGCAGACTAGGAGTCTCTGCGTCGGACGCAACCGCGATCATCAGAACGTAAAAGGTCGCCAAGGGGAGCGAAAACATCGCAGCCCTCGTTTCTCTTCGAATAGACATGTTATGGTACCTTTACTTAACTTGATTTGTAAACATTTTGGGTTCGTGAAGAAGGCATAGGGACAGACAAGCATTTCCCCTTTGTTTGTTCCCGTCCGGCAGCTGCCGGGCCAGTCGGTGGAGGTTCCTACAAAAACACATACACCGTCCCGTGGGTGCTCAGGGACGGACGGATAAAGGCCATGAGCTCTCCGTAGGTCAGCCCGGGCTTCACAAACACGAGCAGGACGCCCGGCAGCGCGGGCTTCCCTGCAACCAGGCGTTCCTGGGCATCCGCTGTCAGGCGCGTCCGCAGTGCCTGCGCATCGGACACCTTGTGCTCACACCGCTTGAATGTCTCTTTTGTGCCATCAGCCGACCACACAGACTCATTCCACACCATCTGCCCGGCCACTTTCCCGTCACTGCGGCTGAGGTAGAGTTCCCATGGCTGGCAAGGACGTCCCTCCGGTTCCAGCCACGAGCTGTCCGGCACAAAGGCTCTGTAGTAAAGTTGACCGCTTGCGGGCGGCCCAACCACGACCATCTCTAGGGTTTCCATCATGGCGATCAGCATGCAGGCTCTGCTGACATCCGTAAGCAACAGCGTCTCCCCCAGTGACAGGTCGACAACCGGCATCCCTCCCTCCTTACGCAGAGCCACCAGGCTCTCCAACGCAGAGGCTATCGGGGCCGCCTCGCACAACGTTTTTCCCTTCTCGGCCAGACGGCAGACGATTCCGTTGGTTCCTTTAACATCCGTGATCGATAGACGTACATTTCGGACGGACGACTTTCCATCCGACGGACCAGGCGTCATCACCACTGTCCGTAGCGTACCTGCCTCAAACGCAAATTCCGGATTGACCACCTGATTGCCATAAACATCACCCTGGCTTGCGCGTCGCGGCACATCCAGCACCGCGGTCGGCTCATTGTAGATCGAAGCCACCGAACGGAGCTCATCCACATCCGCCACAAAACGGGGCTCTTGATTCGTCCCGGACGGCGGTATCATCAGTGACCCCGAAAAGACGAAGCCCTCTTCCGGTAGCGTCTTATCTGTCTGTTTGTCCTGGATCAGGCGTTCAATGGGAAACGTTTTTCCTTTGCCATCACGCACCGTCAGTGTCACCCGGTCGCCCCCCAGAGAAAGACTGGGCACGAGAGGATTACGCGGCGTTCCAGGTTTCAAACCAATGAATTTCAATGCGCTGTGTACATCCCCGGGCTTGGCATACGACCACAGCAGCGCCTCGTAACCATGGCTGCTCTCCTGGCCCACGAGCAGAAACTCGGCAACCTCATCAGCGCGCAGGCCTGTCGTCTCCACCAGCACCTCAACCGTCCGCGCCTTGCGGTCGGCCACCAACCCCGGCAGCACCAGCACGTCCAGCTTACCCTTGCTGGCAGCCAGGTTGGCTTCATACTGCGCCTTGGCTTCCTTTGCACGGGCCGGTTTAGGGCCAAAGGGTTCAGACGTCTCCTGCCCCGCACCCGGACTCGCGAAGAGCAACCCGGCTATCAGAATTTCTATCCACCGTCGATTCATTAAAATCTCCCTCAAGGTAAAGGCCTCTTATCACGGGAAGGCATAGGGACCGTATTTAGACATAAGACATTCGATCTTTTTTTCGCGTTCGACGTCATTACTCTATCCTGCGTTTCAATGCCATACTTTTGCCTCATCATGGGCTGGATTATACTCGTTAATGGAGGGATTGGACAAGCCTCTCGTCACACGATATAGCTCGCGAGCCAGGCGAGCGTTGCGCCGGTGATGCCGATGATCGTCTCCATCACGGTCCAGGACTTGAGGGTGTCCTTGACACTGAGGCCGAGGTAGCGGTTGACCAGCCAGAACCCGCTGTCGTTGACATGCGAGATCGCGGTAGCACCGGAAGCGATGGCGATCACGATGAGGGCGCGCTCGATCTGCATACCTTCCAGGAGCGGTGCCATGATGCCGCCGGCTGTCAGCATGGCGACCGTGGCCGAGCCTGCTACAGCACGTACGACCAGCGCCAGCAGGAAGGCGGCCCACACGGGGTGCAGGCCGGAGTTGGAGAGGCCTTCGGCGAGCGCCTTGCCCGCGCCGCTGTCGACCAGCACCTGCTTGAAGACGCCGCCCGCGCCCGTGACGAGGATGATCAGTCCGGCAGGCGCAAGCGCCGAGGTGGCAATCTCGTTGACCTTATCGCGAGAGAGTCCGCGACAGGTGCCCAGCGCGGTGAAGGCGAGGAGCGTGGCCGCGAGCAGCGCGAAGAAGGGGTGCCCGATAAAGGAGAAGACTTGGCGCGCCGCGTTTCCCTCTGGCAGGACAACGTTGGTCATTGTGTTCAGCAAGATCAGCAGTAGTGGCAGCATCAGGATGCCGAAGACCATGCCGAAGCCAGGCAACTCCTTCTCGTCCCACTGCTTCTTGGCTGCCTCGCTCTCCAGGTAAGCGGGAATCTCGGATGGAATGCGCTCCGCGATCCAGGCACCGAATATCGGTCCGGCAAGGATCGTGCAGGGCAGGCCGAGCACGATACCGTAGAAGATCACGCGGCCAAGGTCCGCGCCGATGAGCTGCGCCACTGCGATGGGGCCTGGCGTGGGCGGCACGAAGGCGTGCGTGACCGCCAGCCCCGCGAGCAGCGGGATTCCGTAGTAGAGCAGCGACCGCTTGGTTTCGCGCGACAGCGCGTAGACCAGAGGAACAAGGATGATGAAGCCGACGTCGAAGAAGACCGGAATGGCGACAAGGAAGCCTGCGAGCGAGATGGCCCACGGCGCGCGCCGCTTGCCGAAGACGCGCAGCAGCGTAAGCGTCAGCCGCTCGGCACCGCCGGAGGCCTCGAGGAGCTGGCCGAACATCGCACCCAGCCCCACCACCACTGCGATGAAGCCAAGGGTCTTGCCCATGCCCTGCTCGATACACTCCATCACCTTCTCAGGCGGCATGCCGGCAGCCAGCGCCGTAGCCATGCTCACGAGAATGAGCGAGACGAAGGGTTGCTGCTTGCGCCGGATGATCAGGTACAGAAGTACCGCGACCGCGACGCCGACAACAGTCGCGAGATAGGCTGTCGAGGTCGGCAATGTTAAATTACTCATCATGGTGAACGGGATTATACGCACTTATGAAGTTATTGACCGATGCAGAAGAGCTTCGTGTTCGTGCGGATGAAGAGACGCCCTTCTGCAATGGCAATCGACGACCCCGTCGAATTGTCCCCCATTTCAATAAGCCGGAGAACTTCCATCTCCTGACCCGCCTTGATAACCGCCACGCTGCCCCCCAGCGTCAGGGCATAGATCTTCCCATCTCCCTCCGTCGGGGAGGAAAAACAGCCACTCTTCCCCGGCAGCTTGACGGTATTCAAGAGCGCTCCGGTTTCAGGGTCCACGCAAAACATCTTCCGCGTGGCACTTTCAATCACATAAATTTTTCCCTGATAGAAGAGCGGTGAACAGACATCCGACGAGGCGTTCGTCACGGCCCAGCTCCACCCCGCCAGCCCTACCTTGGCCGCCACCAGCAACTTGCCCCTGTTCACGGGAACAACAATCCGATCGCCCGCAACCGCAGGGCTTGGAATCAGTCGATTGGTGTTGGGTTGCCCCTGAAACGCGTAACTGTCCGAGCGCCACACTTCGTGTCCATCCGCCACGTCGTTCGCGGTAACAATGTCGCCGCCGGCAACAACGACCAAGGTCCGCCCGCCCGCCACAAAAATGCACGGCGACGCGTAGCTGTCCTTGTTCTCCTCCTTCGCCGCCGTCGGCCGCTCCACCTTCCACAGCTCCTTGCCGGTTACAATGTCCAAGCAGATCAGGAGCGACGGCTTCTCGATGTCGCGCAGGATCTGCACGAAGAGTCTTCCGTCATGGAGCGCCGGTGTGCTGCTGTAGCCAAATTTGTTGCCAAGTGGGCCATACCTCTTCAGGAGGTTGCACGACCAGAGACTTTTCCCCTCGCAATCAAAGGCGGCCATGTCGCCGCTCGAAAACGTAAATACTACGCGCCCGGCTTCTACAACCGCACTCGGTCCTGCGATGCTTTCCGGCTTCTTTGCCGTGACGCCGCTTGCAACCTTTTGCCGCCACAGCTCCTTTCCATCAGCCGCGGAAAAACAGATGGCCCAGACAACGGCAGGTTCCTTTTCGAACGCGCCGACATACACGCGTCCGTCCTGAATGATCGGCGTGCCCGCGCCGATCCCCGGCAGCTCGACCACCCATGGCATGTTCGTGCCAGGCCCCCACTGATCCGGCAACCCCTTCGCCTCACAGGTGCCGTTGAACGCCGGCCCACGCCACTGCGGCCAGCCCCCCGCCCCTTTCGACTCAGCCGCAACACACGGCAGCCACGCCCACACCATCACAAGCCCCGCCCACAGAAAGGGGCGTAATTGACATAATTTGACAGCACCCATTTTAGCCTTCCCTGTTATTGATGTCTCAGGTCTCTTACCATGTCGATAACATACCAAACATCCCTCAGGGTTTCGACACCTTTTTGTCAACAAAAAGGATTATGCGCAAGTTAGTAATGGATGGACTGGGTAATGGAATAATTTTCTGCCGCAAGCCTGACCAAGGACTCAAAGACGAAGAGACTATAAGACCAAAAGGGTTTTGAAGTCCTTCGTCTCTCTTTTGAGTCTTGGCGTCTTCATGTCTTGGCGTCCTCAATCAAAACAAGGCGGACAGATAAGTCCTGACTGACAAATAACGTCGTTACTGCCCTTGACTGAGGTACCCTGTTTTAAAATTTTTAGACCGCCATTATCTGGTAGTTAGCACACCGCACATTTGGTGACTTTTTAACTAACCCCTCTGCCCGCTGCAAAGAGATGTATGACAACAATTAATTACCTAACACAAGGAATATTATTTGTAATAGTACTAATAAGTGGACTGCCGTCCTCTGGATATGGAGGCCACATACAAGCCGGTAGCTTTTCTCCCTTTTCAGGAAAATTAATAATTCTAGTAATACTTACTATGTCATCAAGATTAAACCCGATCTCGCTATAACCCCCTAATCCTCTGAGCCAAACCCAAGAATCATAGTAGCCATTTTTCATAATAGCAACATTCCGAAGCTGTCCGGAATAAGTCATTTGACAGAGATAACCTTCTTCTTTTCCTTTCCGATACTCGGATACAGTATATGTTTTCATCTTTTCCATATCCCACCAAACAAACAATACACCGGATAATTTTCTGTTTTCAATTATTTTAGGCGCATCCAGCCCAATGTGTACATGCACGGTTAATCCTTGATGTCTCCATTTACCGGAGAAAACTTTACCTTCAAGGGTAACGAAATCCCAGCAACCCGTATACACAGGGATGTCCGTAAACCCGTGATTATATTCTTTCTTGTCACAAAGTTCACAAAAAGGAGTGGAAAATTGAGGTTGAGACTGCTTTAACAATACGCAGCCAGTAATAAAAAAAGAAAAAACAATAAGAGTGATTCTTGTTATCATAAAAGAGGCAGATGGGGCATATTTATACATAGGACAATGTTTCCTTTCTGTCGTCCTGCTTCGTCGTGCTTGCGTATGGGTCATGGTTGCATACCTTCATCCTCACAGGTGAGAGTATACTGGTTTTTGCCCGTCTCCTTCAAGGTTCAACTTTCATCAGGCAAAAATCAGCCATCACGCCGAAGCGGGAGAGTGTGGGTGCTGGCTAATAGTGGCTGTCAGCAGTGGGACAATCCCCGCTCGCAGGGCTGAACAAGGACTCAAAGACGAAGAGACTAGTAGACTAAAAAGTCTTTGAGGTCCTCCATTTACCTTTTGCGTCTTGGCGTCTTCTCGTCTTTGCGTCCTCAACCTAAGCAATGCGGACAATCGCAAGTTCATTTTGCCAGGCCTTTGATAAAGGTATCCATTAGTCTTGTTCCAGATAAATATTTTTGTCATACTTTAAACACGTTTATACACTGTACCTCATTTTTGGTTGAAAGCTCATGAAATCTCATATACTAGCCTTATTCCTCCTCTTCTCTCCATTATTGACCGAGGGGGAAACCAATGTAATGCATGTGTATTACCACACTAACGGCGTCCTGAACGAAGTCACTGTCGGCAAGAGGTCTGGAGAGCGGGTTGAGATTCGCTGGTCCTCCAATGGCCAGATGCAATCCTATGCAGAAATATTAAAGTCAACCCACTATGGAGACGACTTCAGGATCTGGATGTGGTGGTATCCAAACGGAGTCAAAGCCTTCGAGCTTTTGCCTGGCCCCGGCGGACTTCCCATCAGCCGTTCATGGCACGAAAATGGCAAGATGGAGAGGGAGGAAATAACTGGGCCTGAAGGTATTCAAACGATCCGCTCTTGGACGGCAGATGGCGAAATATTGCTGGACGGAAGTGAGAAGCATGGTTCACCGTGGGAAGGCCTTTTTTTTCACAACTATACCCCGGAGGCAGGATCCAATAGGCAAGTCCGTATTTCTTACCGGAGCGGACAGGTGAACGGCGTGAACCTGGGCAGTGGGTGGGTGTGGGCACGCGAGTGGCGCGTTACAGGAACGAACGCTCTGGCGTACATGGTTCAGGGCGCTTTTGTCGATTACGTCACAGACTCAACCACTTGTGCTGTCCGGGTAATCGGCAATATGAACCCAATTCTCACCGATGGCGACCCTCCTTCTTCAAGAATGAGTGTTGATCCACAGTTCTACAAGCTGTCATTGAATACACTAACAACAAACGATCTGGACTATCTAATTCGTCATTTCAAATACGCACCTTTGAGTAAGTTCCTTAGCGACACTGATTCCGAGGTACCCAGCACCAAACACGCACCAAAGCGGTAGAGGAGTTACAATTTGACATTAGCCATTTGATCTTTCCGCTCGTTCAAATTCATTACGCTACCCTGCTTACAAATCCATACTCACGCATCATCATGCGTTGGATTATATTCGTTCGGGCATGGCTTGAACAAGCCGCAAGTTATGATTGGAAGGTTTGAGTTATGGAATAATTCTCAATCGCAGGGCTGTTCAAGGACTCAAAGACGGAGAGACTATAAGACTAAAAAAGTCTTTGAGGTCCTCCATCTACCTTTAGCGTCTCGGCGTCTTCACGTCTTTGCGTCCTTAATCCAAACAAGGCGGACAGCGGGACAAGCAATCCCTTAGCTCATGCTCTGGGATGAGCGTCCCCTATGCCTTCTCCTTTGACTCTTCAAGCAGCTTGTCAATCTTTGTGCGGAAAACATGACCCACTTCGTAACTTTCCTCCAGCACTCTGATAACCCGCGTCAAACTCTCTTCCAACTCATTTTCAGCGGCTGTTATTACCGCCACATCCTCATAATAGTCTGTATAACTAATACTGTTATTGGCAACGATCCTCCACGCCCCGCTTTCTTCTGACAACTCAAACTTCCATACAGCAACATATCCCTCCTCAGGATTAAGTTGAGCTTCCACATATTTTTCAAACATCCAGCCAGAAACATATTGTCTAAGATTTGTTTCCGTTGTTACCTCATGGAATGCATCTAATTGCCTTTGCCGTAAAAGAACGGCAAACGAATTAAGCTCCTCGCAAGCATGAGCAACAATTGCAAAACAATTATTTTTCATACGCAAACTGTGTTGGTTCAGCGTAAACTGGACAACCGCCAGTTGTCGTTAAGAGACTGGCA